>JACQWK010000046.1 GCA_016209525.1 Verrucomicrobiota bacterium | reverse complement strand
GTAGCACAGGCGTCCGCGCCTGCGGGTTTTGGCGCCGTCTCGGCGCCACTTTCGTCCCGAATGGCAGCGAGACGCTGCCGAAACTCGCAGCCGGGACGGCCGCGCTACCGAAGGCTAAACAGATACCTCCCTCAAGGGAGAGGGAAGTCGAGATCCGCGAGCGTTTTTCTTCATTGGGTATTTCGCCATAGCTGATAGAAAAGCCGCACTGTGCAGAAGACCCCTTCAAGAACTGAACTGCGAGTGGGCGGGAAGACCACCTTCCTTTGGCAAGGCGTGTTGATTGTCTTGCCGGCGCTGCTGCTGGCCGGCGTCGGCTTTTTCTCTCTTCGGCAGGACCGGATTCTGGCGCAGCACGAAGCGACGGAAGAGGCCAAGAAGATCGCCCGAAACCTCGCTGAGGTCGTCCTGCCCGGCGTTCTCAAGATAGAGACGGTCACAAGGGAAGCTATCGACCGATTCCGCGCGTCGCCGACTCAGCCCGAACACGATCCGATCCAGGCCGTCGCAAGCATGAACGGGCCCGTCGTTGCCTGTGTCCTTAGCCGAACCGGAGAATTGCTTTATCCTCCGCCCGCGAGCGGTCTGCCGAATCCAAGGCCGGTTGAACCGTCGGCTTTGACCGGCGAACAACAAACGATTTGGGACAGCCTTCAAGCCGCCACGCTGGCATCGGGCGACTGGGCCGCGGCGACAAATCTGACGGAGCAATTCTTGGCCACTCAGCCACCGGAGCCGTTCTCCGCGCTGGCGCAGTATCAAGTCGCAACCCTGTTCGGCAAAGCCGGACAATTCGACGAAGCGCGAATTCGTTTGGAGAAATTGGTCCGGGAGCATCCGGATGCCGTCGGCGAAAGCGGATTTCCTCTCAAGGTGTTTGCCGAGCTCCGATCGCTCCAACTTGCGAGTTCCCCTCCTGGGAGGGGCGGAGGGGTGGGCAAACTTCCGGAAAGCATCCTGGCCTCACTTTGTTCCGGTGCGGTGGTTCAGCCATCGCCACTCTCGCCTTTGCTTTTGGCGAAAGCAGCGGAGGCAGAGGCTGTATTTACTCCCGCAGGCCATCCTGGCCGCGTCAGCGACAACTGGCAGCGGGTCTGGGAACTTCACGAGGCCGCCCGCGATTTGTTCCTGGAAATTTCTCGGGACAAGTCTGGACGGCGCTGGAACGCATCTCTACCCAGACTAAACTCGAACGGCCTCCCGCAGGACGGCAATGGCGCGGAAAGCAACAGCACCGCACAAGCTCCAAAGTCGGCTTTGGTCGGAAGAACAACCGTGGCCACGACCGGCGAGCCTGCCGCTGCTCCGGGTGAGGACTCCAGCTTCTGGCTTTCGCTGAAGAAGGGCGCCTCTGACACGGACTCCGAAATGGTTGCGGATGACCTCGATGACCTCTTGCTGATCTCCGAAACCCAAGACGAGGCGACCTGGTGGTTTGCTTGGCCTGAGGCGAAGGTCCGCGAAGCGTTACATCGAGTGTTGCAGGCGCAGGTGTGGCCGGCTTATTTCGGCATCAGTATTGTGGTTGCGGACCGGGCCCTCGCGGATTCGGGAGCCGCTTCGCCGACGCTTGCGACTGCCGTCGGCCGCGCCGCCGGAATGCCCGCGCTGGAAGTCAGTGTGCATTTGACCGATGCCGCCGCCCTCTACGCGAGACAACGGATGCGCACGGTGTGGTTCGGTTCGCTGATCGGGCTTTCCACCGGCGCGGTGATGTTTGGATTCCTCGCAGCCTGGCGCGCTTTTCGCCGCCAGCAGCAATTGAACGAACTGAAAAGCAATTTCGTTTCGAGCGTGTCGCACGAAATACGCGCCCCCATCGCGTCAGTCCGGCTCATGGCTGAGGAATTGGAAGAAATCGGGGTGCACGACCGGCAAAAGAGCAAGGAGTACCACCGGTTCATCGTGCAAGAATGCCGGCGCTTGTCGGCGATGATCGAAAACGTGCTCGACTTCTCCCGCATCGAACAAGGCCGGAAACAGTTTCAATTCGAGCCCACCGATGTCGTTGCCTTGGTCGAGGAAACCACGAAGCTAATGCAGCCCTATGCAGCCGAACGGGAAGTCCTGCTCGAACTGAGGGCCCAAATCCCTCAACCCTCGACCCTCGACCCTCAACCCACCCTCGACGCCCGGGCGATCCAGCAAGTGCTCGTGAACCTGATCGACAACGCGATCAAACATTCCCCCAAAGGCGCGGCCGTCACGGTCGGTTTGGAGTTCGTTTTCTGCGACCCCACCCGCCCCTCCGCCCCTCCCAGGAGGGGAACGGGGAACCAGCCCGCAGAACGAAGCTCCCCTCCCTCGGAGGGGCAAAGGGATGGGTCCCAGCACCTTGAATCGTCTCCGTCTCAGGGTCGCGAATTACGCATTACGCATTACGCATTACGTTTTACGCCTTACTCCTTACGCTCCACGCCTCACGTTTCGCACTTTTCCCTCTGGGTCGAAGACCAAGGCGAAGGCATCCCGTCCGAGGAACACGATCGGATTTTCGAGCGGTTTTATCGACTCGGATCCGAATTGCGTCGGGAAACGCAAGGCGTTGGACTGGGGCTGGCGATTGTGAAATACATTGTCGAAGCGCACGGAGGCCGGGTGACTGTCCGAAGCGACGTGGGCCAAGGCAGCCGGTTTACGGTCGATTTGCCGCTGGAGCCAGCGCATTGGGAGCCGCGGCTTGATCCATGAGTGTTACTGGGCGATGTCTCGCTCGTTCCGAAATCATAAATCATAAATCGTAAATCGTAAATTCAGTCGCACCGGCTTGCTTCGGCTCGTGTGTCCGCGACGGAGTTCCACAATGAATTCTCTCGAACGTATCCTCGTAATCGAAGATGAACTGCCGATGCGGACCGTGCTCCGTGATTGTCTCGAACGGCAAGGGTATCGCGTGCTTCTGGCTTCGGATGGCGAAAGCGGCCTGGAAAAAGCGCTCAAGGAAAAACCCGATCTCATCCTCCTCGACATCATGATGCCGCGTTTGGATGGTTTCGCTCTCTGCGCCGAGTTGCGCCGCCTTTCTCATCAGGTGCCCGTTCTGATGCTGACGGCAAAAGGACAAGTGACAGATCGAGTAACCGGTTTGGATGCGGGCGCGGACGATTACATGGCCAAACCGTTCAGCCGCGAAGAATTGTTGGCCAGGGTTCGCGCTCTGCTGCGGCGGGCGCAACGCCGCGTCCGAGTGCCCAATTCAATCGTCTTAGGCAACGTCGAGATCGATTTTCTCAGGCAGCGCGCCTGCCGCCAAGGGCAGCCCATTTATCTTACGGCGAGAGAATTTGCCATGCTTCGGCTCTTGGCTGAGACGCCGGGAGAGCCGGTTTCGCGCGATCGGTTTTTGGATGTTGTCTGGGGTTACACCGCGTTTCCGACGACACGCACGGTCGATAAACACATCGCGACCCTCCGGGCGAAGATCGAGGTGAATCCAGACCAGCCGCAATGGATCCAGACCGTCCACGCCGTCGGATATCGGCTGGAACTGCCAAAGGGGGCGTGACGACAGTGGGCTCCGAGCTGAGAATTGCCTTTTCGCCGTCGAACTCCTCCAGGCCTAAGAAGCCGCGCGCCATGGCCAGCAATTCTCATTTTGGCAACGGGCGCGGTTCGTGACCGTAAGGCGGACACTCCTGTCCGCACATTTTCGGAAGTCTTGCGGACAAGAGTGTCCGCGTTACGGCCAAAATGAGAATTGCTGCGCCATGGCTGCGGACACTTGCAGATCGTTCCTCTCAGATGCAAGTATCTCAGTCGTGTTAAGCACTGGCGCCGCTTCGTGGCTGGCGATGGAGCAGCTTCCGCCCGAGGAGGAATAACACCAACACGACCAACCCAATCGTCAGGAGTGGTGCCATGATCGAGAGCAACGACGCCACAATGGAACCGCCCAGCTCGGCGGTCGCGAAGACTGGATTCGCCAACCCGCCGGTCGTCGCCGTCGAAGCTCCTCGGGCCAGCACTGTGGTCGCCTGGACCATCCCTGCGGCGCCACCGCCGGCGATCAACGCAAGCGACCACTTCAGGAACGGGCTCATATCCGTGACCATCGAAGCGGTCACGACCGTTCCAGCCACAACTGCGGCAGGAGTCGCGAAGGTATCGAGGAAGTTATCCACCCACGGGATGTAATAGGCCGTGATTTCCAAAACCGTGGCAACGGCCAGTGCGATCAACGCGGCCTCGGACCCGATCCACTGGAAGGGCGAGGCCAAGGTCAAGTGGCCGGAATAGGCCGCAATGCTCATGATCAAGAGGGGAACAAACACTCGAAAACCGCAGGCGGCACTCAAGCCGACGCCCACGCAAAGACTGAGAATCGTTTCCATATCGTTCCATTGGTTATTGGGTCTGCACAACCACGCTTGTCATCCACTCATTTCAATTCACTTTCAAAATGCGACGAAGACCCCTCACCCCGTCCCTCTTCCCATCCGATGGGGAGAGGGTGTCCGTAGGACGGGTGAGGGGCATTTGAAAAAAGGCTTTCAAGTCGATGAGTCTTATCTTGACTGTAAATTCGAATCATCCAGTTAGCGGCTATTTCCAGGGCCAACCTAATCCGAAGGCGCCAAATGTCCAGACCCAGGCCCTTCGACTCAGCAATTCTCATTTTGACCCGTATGTAGTCCCGGCTTTATCCGGCCAGCACGAGAAAACCGGCTAAATCCGGGACTACAAGCGCGTCGCAGGTCTTGCCTGTTGTCAAAATGAGAATTGCTGCCTTCGACTCGAAGCCTGATGGCCAACACACAAGACACGTGGGCCTGAAGTTTGTTTCACATTTTCCAGGCTCAAGCTTCCAGAGCCTAATGATTCACGCGTTCTTTCGCCCGAGGCACATTTTGAAGGTAGGGACGGCGCGCCTGCGCCGTCACCGCCGCGCGCAGCGGCGGAACAGACTGCCGAGTCCGGAACGGAGTCTCCCATTCCGCTCCGAAGGGTTCAGCGCCTGCACGGCGCTGGGACACCGCAGGCGCGGCGTCCCTACCACTCCCCCCGAGAAGGAATTGCCATTTCCGCGTCGGCTCAATCACTAACCGCCAGTTTCTCCACAAGCTGCGAACGGTTCCCCTCGTCAGTCGGCTGCACTTTGCCGTGCTGGCCGCGGCGATTGGTCGGCGAGTTTGAGGGCTTCCTCGATGTAAATCTGTCCAGTCAGCTCACCAAGACACACACGGGAAACGTAATCGTACCGCTTGAAGCTGCCCCAGTCTTCTTTCGTCAGGATGTAACCGAAGGCATCGTTGGTCAGGCCAAGCAGAAAATTGTGTTCTCCGTGCATCTTGCGTTTGAGGTAATAGCCGATGTTCGGGAGCGCTTCTCCGGGGATCGTCAATATCTGGGCGTTGCCGAGATTGACCAGGTTGACGCGCGTTGAGATTCGCCCCGATCCATCCGAGGCGTGCCCCAGAGGCGACGCTTTCAGCACGGCGAGAAGGATGGCTGACTCGACGGGAAACGTCACTGTTTTCGAGGCGCAGAACAATTTGGGTTCTGCTTGAACCTTCGAAGGTTCGATGATCCGAAGGGCCTCGTCCGCCAGCAATTGGCCGATCCTCACGCACTCTGACCAAGTCCGCACGTCCTTGCCGTCGGGACCGCGGCAGTCGGCAGTGACCATTCCACCCTGCGCGCTGTTCATGAAGATCGCGGTCCCGCCTCCGCGTTCCTGAACCCGGTCATAGAGCGGGCCGATCAAGTCCGGACTGAGAATCCCTTGGCCGTCCCCCAAGACCTCAGGATGCACAGCGTAGTTCACGAGCGTAGCGATGGGCTTGCCCTCGGGCGTGACCGCCTGAACGACGTGACACCGAGGATCGTACAATTGCGGGGCGTAGTAGTTGTAGGCGATCTTGCCTTGCGCTTCGCCGGTGGCGATCTTGACGCCGGCGTCTTGCAGCTTCGCCACGGCCTCGTTGATCGCCTCGGCCATCTTCGCGCAGACCATTTCCAGATACTTGAAGTCGGCGGCGAATCCACCTCTGCCGTCGGGAAAACCATAGCAATCAGGCGCGCTATGAGTGTGAGTCGCGCCGATCAGGATATTCTCCGGCGCGATGCCGTTGACTTGGGCTCTCACCTTGTTGCCCAGCGCCGAAGGAAATCCCAGGAAATCCGAGCCGACAATCGCCACGCGGGCCCCGCTGTTTTCGAAGACCAAGGCTCGGACAGTGAGCTCGCCCTGTTTCTTGGTTGTTGGATGGGATGGGCCGACGCCTCCTGACACGGGTAACAAAGGATCGGGAGTGACAATCCGAACCGCGACACCGGCGCGAAACGCGGCCAATGCCGGTGAATGGCAACAGATGAGGGCAAAGAAGAAGAAGAGGAGGAGACTCATCCTCATCAAGGCTTTCTGGCGAGTGGTTTTCATCGAAGGACTCCGCAGTTTCAAAACAGTCCATAAGTAACTCGACGTGACAGATGCCCCTCACCCCAGCCCTCTCCCCATCAGATGGGGAGAGGGTGGCCGAAGGCCGGGTGAGCGGTGTGCGTTTACTTTTGAACTCATTAATAACACGGTCCGCCTCGTTACCTCGGCGGCTACGAGCGGACGGTTCATGATCGAGGATGTTGCACTTTGGCCGCCCTCCTCGCCACGAAAATTTTGAACGAGCTATTTCGAACGGCAGTGTCCCTGCACCAGGAGTTCCTCGACTCTTCGTCTGGGGGTTGGCTTGACATCGGGACCGTAACCGAGGCGCAGGACAAGTTGAGGAAAGCCAGGCCGATTCAGGAGCGTCTGCACTTTCGAGCGGATTGCATCCACTTCGATGGCTTGATTCAGGAAGGAGGCCCAAACCTCTTCGACACGGGCGCGCAACAACACTCGAGCCAGTGCCTGTCCCGCGATCAGCCAATCCCTGGGCGTGTCCGCTTCGGTGCCCAAGACTGCCAGCACCGGGGAGAACAAGGCGATGTCGCGGTCTTTCGCCGCTTTGCCTCGGCCCACATCGAAGGTCCGAATCACGAAGGGACCGGCGTAATCGAGAAAATTCCCGACGCCTTGCGCATAGCCTGGGATTCCGTCGCTCCGTTCCGTCCGGCTGGGGTGAATCCATTGTGACAATTCTTGGCGAAAATACCTGTTGGACCATTGAACTCGATCCGCGTCGGCGATCAAATCCGCGAGCGCAGAGCGGCCTTCTGTGTTTTGGATCAGGTGCAGCCAGGCCCCTTCGGTCGCCGCCGAGCTCTCCAAGAGGGCCGTCAGCGTCTCGGGGACTGGGTCCTCTTGAAAGGGAAAGCGGTTGGTTCGACGCTGGGGAATCGCATTGAAGAGCAGGATATCTTCGGCGTCGGTGTCGTGACTTAATCCCAACTGAATGCTGGCGAGCAACGTTGGATCTTCGGAATTCGGAAACAGCTCAACCTGGCTCGAATGCCCGAAATAGCGCATCGCGACCTGAAGGTGAAACAAGGCGGCGCCACAACTGATCATGAGCTCGCGGCGGTTTGGATCCACGACCGGCAAAGTCCGAGACAGGTCGGCGTAAAGGTCCACGTCACACCCATGGATGCGAAAGCGCCAGGGCTGCGTGTTGTGGCTGGAGGGAGCCAGAATGGCGTACTTCAACATGAACCACAATTTCTCGTCGGAAGCTCCCTCCGCGGGAAAATCGTCTGCGGAAATATCCCAAGCCTTGAGCGTGTTCGAGGTCTTCATGCTTATGCGATCCGTGAAAGTTGTCAGCTTTTATTGAGAATACCGTGAGATGGACGACAGCTCGGCGTTCGTAGTCCCGGCTTTAGCCGGTCCGGGCCGCCTAAAGGCGGGACTACAAACCTTTTCCTCCATCCCACAGTCTCCTCCGTAAGAACCTGTGCGGCGGGCGGCTTGGGGGCCGGTGCTGTGGCCTCTGTGCGCACGGAGGAACTTCTCCGAACGCGCCGGTGTCTGGACACCGCGGCCGCTCCCACTCCGAGACGTTTGACGTGGCCGCCTCAGAAAAGAATCCACTCCCTTTGGCAAAGTTTAACCTTATTTTGCGGCATTGGCATGCCCGAACAGAACTTGTCCGTTGGTTTGCGTCCTTCTGCGTGCATCGCCAGGTGGGGCGAGACTCCTGTCGAGCCCTGACTCAAGAGCGTTATTCTAAGAACGGCGGTTCCTGGAACAACAAAGAAACTACGGGACGAGGCATGGTTTTGAACTTTGAATCTCGGTCATTCAGGTTTGTTTCGGATTTCCAGTTTCGGGTGTTGCATCTTGGGCGCAACGCGGACAGGAGTGTCCGCGTTACGCCTGCGAAGTGTCGCGTGACGCCTCGATTACGGCTCTGAGTCCGGCCAGGAGTCCGGCTTCAACGTCGGATTCATGCAAAGCAACGGAATGAACTGAGGCCTTTTTAAACGCAGCCCGCCAAGCGTCCGCGATTGCTCCGCCGCCCGTGATGGAAACGCTCGATCCGGCTTTAAAAAAGCCTTGGCGCAGGAGGGCTTCAAAGTCCGCCGCGACGAACACACCCGCCAGAAACGACAGACGCTGCTCCGGGGTGCCGATCTGGTTGAGCTCCAGCAGCCGCACGCAAAAAAGGGCGCGAGCCAGACCGGAATTCCGTTGCTCGCTCATCCCAGCTTCGCTCCACGCCGCATCCAGGGACGAAGGCCGTTCCCGAGGAACCGCGCTGGCCAGTATGGTCTGAGTCTGAGCCGCGTGAATGAGTTCGCCCGAAAGTGAGGTTCGGCTGGACTGAATTCGGCCTTGCGTGTCGAGGCGGATGGCCTTCCAGTGCGAGCCGAGGTTGAGAACAGTGCCGGGCGTTCGCACGCGCCCCAAAGCGACCAGGCCGAGACAGAGGGTTTCTTCACCTCGCATGACATCGACTTCGCCGATCATGTCTCGCGCGACCGATTGTGAGCCGGACCTCACACCCGGGACCAGCAAGATCGGCAGGTCGGTCACGTCTGGAAAATTGTATCGGCGAACGGCCGCGGCGAGTTCCTGGGTTCCCGCCGGCGCGGCAACGTGAGGAATTTCGGCGAGGCCCGATGGCGATGTGATCATGCCCGCCCCCAGAATTGCCGCCGGCTCGGCGGCAATTCCCCGGCTGCAAACCCGTTCTCGAACCTCACGAATGAGATCTCGCAACGCCAGCCGAATGCGCACAGAAGTGCCATCGCGCGCTGTATCGCGAACTCCGACACTGCTCTGCGCTCGCGCCAACACCTCGGCGCCACGGACGAACCAGACTCGGGTATTGGTTGTCCCCATATCGACACAGATCGCGCAGTCAGACATAGATCTTGCCCGTGGGATCAGGAGTCGTGTGCCCCGTGCGAAGAGCGGATTCAAGAATCCGTAGCCGCCGACGTAAGTTGGCGGATTTCTGCGTTGTCAACAATGTCCGCCTCGTCACCTCGGCGGCTACGGTCGTTTGTGTCATTCTTGAATCAGCCCTTCCCTCGTGCGGCGGCCACAAACCCGCGCGCGCGTTCCCGCAATCGCTCCTGCCAGCCGTGAGCCTGCACGTCCTTCCCAATCAACTCCGAGCCTACCCCAACGGCCCAAGCCCCGGCGGCCAAGTAAGTGCGCGCGGTCTCCGGCGTAACTCCGCCGGTCGGAATGAGGCGAACCTCCGGCAACGGACCACGCATTGCTTTCACGAAACCCGGTCCAAGAGATTCGGCGGGAAAAATTTTTGCGGCGTCAGCGCCTGCTTGCAGCGCTTCGACAACTTCGGAGGGCGTGAAGCACCCGGGGAACGAGGCCAGTCGGCGCGCCTTCGTCGCGGCGATGACCCGGACATCGCGATTCGGCGAAACGATGAATTGCGCCCCGGCGTCGGCAGCCCGCGCGGCCTCATCGGGCAGGAGCACCGTTCCGGCTCCGACTGCCAGCCGCGAGCCAAATTGAACGGCGAGCCGCTTGATGGAATTCAACGCCCCCGGCGAATTCAGCGTCACTTCGACCGCGGTGATTCCAGTTTCGCTCAGAATCGCGGTCATCTCTTCCTCGCGCCCTCCGAAATCCCCGCGCAAAATCGCAATGATCCGGCCGCTTCGGACAAAATCCATGATCTCGTTCATTTCAGATGTTTCGCAAAGAACTCGCGGACCATGCGGTTGATGTCCGGCCCGCCAAAGCCATGGCCGCCGCCTCTGACCACGTGGAGGGTGGTGTTCACACCGGCGACCTTCAGCGCTTCCTGGAGCAACTCGCTCTGATTCATCGGCACCAGCGGGTCCTGGTCTCCATGCATAATGAGGAACGGCGGATCGTCCTTGCTGACGAAAGTGATGGGATTGGCGCGCGCCGCCTTTTCTTTGTGTTGCTGAACCGGCCCGCCGATAAGCTTGGATTCAGGCGAATCAGCCGCGTCGTGGTCGATGCGGCTCGCGAACTTGCTCATTTGCGTAAAATCCGTCGGCCCAAACCAGTCGCAGACCGCCTGGACGCGACTCGTCACTTGCAGGTTTTCGCCGGTTTCGAACTCTTTGACATCTCCAGTTGTGCCGAGCAGGGCCGCGAGATGGCCGCCCGCGGAAGATCCCCAGACGCCGATGTGGCCGGGATCAATCCCATATTTTGCCGCATTGGCGCGCAGCCAGCGGATTGCGGCCTTGCAGTCTTCGATTTGCGCCGGAAAGACCGCGTGCTGGCTCAGCCGATAATTGATGCTTGCAGCGGCATAGCCTTCTCGGAGGAAAGGCACCGCCGGACAACGGTCTTTGTTTCCGCCGAGCCAGGCGCCGCCGTGAACCCAGACGATCAATGGCAAGTGATTCCCCTCTTTCGGAAGATAAAGATCCAGTTTCTGACGCTCGTGACCGCCGGGCACGTATTCAAGATCGCGATAGACCCTCGCGCCTTCGGGCAGCGGTATCTGTGTCGAAGCAGTAGCCTGGGGTTTTTCGTTGGCTGTAGCCGGCCTAAGGCCTGGAACCGGTTTTTGTGGAGCTGGTTTCTCTTGAGCCACCGCGGCTCCAAGGAGGCATCCCGCGAGTAAGAGCATGTGCACATTGACGAGACCGTTGGATGAACGACAGGTCGGCGTTTGTAGTCCCGGCTTTAGCCGATTCGGGCCGCCTAAAGGCGGGACTACAAACCTTCCGCGTGTAGTCCATCCCACGGTCTCCTCTGCAACAGTGCATCCACCGGTTGTCGGTAGCGCAGGCGTCTCGCCTGCGAGTTCGCCGAGCGT
>JACQWK010000546.1 GCA_016209525.1 Verrucomicrobiota bacterium | reverse complement strand
TCACAAAGGGGAGTGAGGCGGTTCATCCACAAGTTTTCGGTGGAGCGGCGCAACGGTCGTGCCTGTTTACCGGCGCGCGGCCATCCAGGCCGCAGCAGCTTCGCCTGTCTTGCGAGCCTGACGAGGATTTCGAAGCAATCGGGAAGCCCGCCCGTGCTGCGGCCTGGAAGGCCGCGCGCCGAAACCCACCGACAACTTGTGGATGCACTGCCCGAAATCCTACCGCCCCAAAGAACATTTGATCGTCAGCGTGTTTTTGATAAAGTACCCGCCATCGCCATAGAACAAACGAGAATGGCGAACAGGGCGCTGGCTTTTCCAGGCTTCGGCGTCTTGAAGGAAGCGATCACAGTTAAACAGAGCCATCATCCTTGGAGGTCATTATGAATTCGCGTTCTCCTCGCCGCACTATCCGTCGTCGCCCCGTCCGTCCCGCTCAGATCGATCCGCATCGCTCCGCGGACTCTCGCTCGCCCTCGCCCTTCCAACTTCAAGACAAGAAGGTCGAGCACGCGCTGCTCTCCGGCGAGTCTCCGGCCGACTTGGACCGACTGTTCGGCGAAGACTCGCATGCCGAGTTGCGCGAACTCGCCCGCCAGGCAGCGAGCCGGTCCGTCAGAGGCGGGCCCCGCGTTTTGATCTTGCCCGGCATTATGGGGTCCACGCTCGGCATCCCTCGGAAATTGATCGACGACGTGGTTTGGATTGACCCCAAGGAAGTTATCAGCGGCAATCTGCCGGCCCTTTCGCTCGACCGCGGAGACGCACGTATTGAAGCGCTGGGGGCGATCTTGCTCGCTTACCTGAAGCTCAAGCTGCGCTTGAGAATCGCCGGCTTTGACGCCGACTTTTTCGCTTACGACTGGCGTCAGGACCTAGAAAGCCTCGGCCGCCGGCTTGCGCTGCACTTGCGGGACAAGGAGCACGCCGGCCAGGTCCATCTGGTCTGCCACAGCATGGGTGGATTGGTCGCGCGTGCCGCCCTCCAGCAAAGAGCCCCTCGGGTGGCCAAACTGGTCATGATGGGAACGCCGAACTACGGATCGTTTGTGCCGATGCAGGCGCTCAAGGGCGCCTACCCAGTCATCCGCAAGATTGCTTTCCTCGACCCATTCCACTCGGTGGAGGAGTTGTGCACCGAAGTTTTTGGCACTTTCCCCGGCCTCTACGGCTTGATGGTCGCGCCGGACAAGTTTCAAAAATTCGACCTCTACGATCCGGCCGCCTGGCCTAAGAAAGGCCCGATGCCGCGCCCGCAACTGCTCCGTTCCGCGCGCGACACACAGAAGCTCCTGGCGCCGCCGCGTGACAACTTCTACCTCATCGCGGGTGTCAACGAAGACACGATCACGGATCTCGACGTGAGCCAAGACGAGTTCATTTACACTGCCACCAGCGATGGCGATGGAACGGTGCCCTTGGCGCTGGCCGAACTTCCGGGAGTCAAGACCTATTACGTTGAGGAGAGCCACGGCAGCCTGGCCAATAACCGTTCCGTCGCCCGAGCCGTCGCCGATCTGTTGGAGACCGGGCAAACACAGGCGCTGCCGGATGAACGCCCCGCCAAACGGGCCATGGCCGCTCGCAGGCTCCGGCACAGCGATTTGCTCCGTGAACCGCCGCTGGAGATTCGCCGCGGGGCCGAGCTTCCTCCCACAGACGCGCGTGAATTGCTGGAGGGCCTGGCTTCGCCCACCGCTCGCGACACCGAGGAAACGCCCGTGCCGAAACTTCCTCCGAACCTGCAACGCGTCAATGTGGCCCGGCATCGGCAGCGTCGAATCGATTTGGTGCTGGCGCGTGGCAGTATTACTGAGGTCAGCGCCCGGGCGGTGGTGCTGGGAGTATTTCGCAACGTCGCCCCAACGGGTGCGGCCCGAGCCATGGATGACCGCCTGGAAGGCGCCGTGGCCGAGGCCACCACACGCCGCATGTTTTCCGGGGGAGTGGGCGAGATCTTCATGCTCCCGACCGGCCGCCACCCGGTGCGTCCGGACGTTGTCTTGTTCGCCGGATTAGGAGGATACGAACATTTCAAAACCGAAGTGCTTGAAATCGTCGCCGAGAACGTCGTGCGCACGCTGGTGCGCACCAATATCGATGAACTGGCCACCGTCCTGATGAGCGGCGCTTCGGGGCGGAACACGAACGATGACATCTGCACGACACTGCAGCACCTGGTGCGGGGTTTCTTCCGCGGGTTGCTGGACGCGGACACACGCCGGGATTTTCGACGCATCACCATTTGTGAAACGGATCCCGCGCGCTACGAGGCCATCCGGGACGAATTGTTTCGATTGACGAGCACGCCGCTGTTCGACGAGATCGAAGTGACGTTCGACGAGATCGAGCTGCCCTCTCCGCTGGTGACAGCCGCGGCGGCCAGAGGGGGCGTCCGGGGTCCGGATCCGGCGTATTTGACGGTCCGCCAGGAAGCGCCGGCAGATGGCGCCTACTTCTTCCATGCGGTGCTTTTGACGGCGGGGGGCAAGGCCACGGTCGTTGAAAGCAAAGTCGAGGTCCCTTGCGCCGGGCTCGATCAGGCCCTCAAGAGGTTGGACCGCGTCACCAAGGGCCAAGACCCAGTGGACGGATATGGCGCCGACCTGGCTCAATTAATCCTGAGCGACACCGTTCGATCCGCACTGCCCAGCATGCGCGACCGGCATTTGATTGTGGTGCATGATGAGTTCGCGTCGCGCATCCCCTGGGAAACGCTCAAGATCGGCGACTACTTTCCGGCCGTCGAAGGCGGTTTGAGCCGCAAATACATGACCCGCGACATCTCGGTGGCCAAATGGCTCGAAGCACGGCGTGAAGACGAGGAACTGAATGTCCTCCTCGTGATCAATCCGACGGGCGATCTCGGAGGGGCGGAGGACGAAGGCGATCGGATTCAGAGTCTGCTCAGCGGAACACCGCGGTTGAAGTTGGAGGTGCGTTTCCGCGATGAAGCCCGCAAGGACCGGCTCAAGGCCGATTTCTGTTCCGGTCGCTTCGATATGATCCACTACGCGGGCCACGCGTTTTTCGATGCGGCTCATCCGGCCAAGAGCGGCATTCTGTGCGCCGGAGAGCAAGTCCTCAGCGGCGCGGAACTGGCCGGCCTGGGCAACCTTCCCAGCCTGGTGTTCTTCAACGCGTGCGAAGCCGGGCGGATTCGCAAACCGCGCCGCCCGGTCCCTCCTTTGAGCAAGGCGGTCAAACGGCCGAGCTCCGTCCGCGAGCGAATCGACGACAACGTCAGTCTGGCCGAAGCGTTCCTGCGTGGCGGCGTGGCCAATTATGTGGGGACTTATTGGCCGGTGGGCGACGCGTCAGCGTCCACCTTCGCGGTTGCGTTCTACAAAGCGATCCTCGACCGAAGTCCGCTTGGATCGGCCTTGCTCACGGCGCGGAACGAAGTTCGGACGCAGCACAAGAATTCGGTGGACTGGGCCGACTACATCCTCTACGGCAGCCATGAGTTTGTGCTCAAGATCGAGTCTGAGTGAGGCCGCGAAGACACAGTCTGTCGGTTGGCGAAAGCGCGGATTTGAGGGGTGTTGAATGTGGATTGCGACAAATTCCTCCAAGCGGGAGAAGCCGCGAAGCGTTTGGGGGCGGCCGATTCATCGCCGCTTTCGCGGAGATCCTGCCGCTCAGTTCGAAACGTCAGGCGGCCTTCCGTCAGGCGTGAGAAAGCGGCATCCTGCGTAACGATTCACGGGCCCTTTTCCGCTTTCCATTTCACGCCATTCGCTTAGAAAGAACGTGTCGTGGATGGCCGATCACTGCCAACTCTCAACTTGGTGAACTCAAAAACATGAGGAGCGCATTATGAACATGAAACGTCGTGAATTTCTGGGCCGGTCCCTTGCCGGCGCTGGTGGAGTCTTGCTGGCCCCGAGGCTTGCCTCAGCCGCGGAACAGAAACCCCAGCGGTTCGATCCGTACGAAACGGTGTTGCTCGGCCAAACGAAGCTGAAAATGTCGCGCGTTTGCCTCGGCACCGGCATGCGAGGAGGCAAGCGAGAATCCAATCACACAAGGATGGGGAAGGAAAAATTCGAAGCGCTGATCAAAGGTTCCTACGACCGTGGCGTGCGGGTGTTCGACCTGGCCGATCTCTATGGCACTCACCCGTATGTCGTGCCGGCCCTCCAGGGCATCCCGCGAGATCGTTACCAAATCATCAGCAAGATTTGGTTTCGGCCCGGGGGCATTCCCGAATCCGAACGCCCGGACGCCGACGTAGTCGTCGAGCGGTTTCTGAAGGAGTTAAAGACCGACTACATCGATCTGTTGTTGATGCACTGCGTGGAGTCGCCGCAATGGCCGGCGGAATTGCGAAAGCAAATGGATATCCTGGCTAAGTTCAAAGCAAAAGGCGTCATTCGCGCCCATGGGGTCTCCTGCCACTCACTGCCGGCCCTTCAAGCGGCGGTCAAGGAACCCTGGGTGGATTCAGTTCACGCCCGCATCAATCCTTACGGGGCCAGGATGGATGGACCTCCGGAAAAGGTCGCGCCGGTGTTAAAGCAACTTTGTGAAGCGGGCAAGGGCGTCGTCGGAATGAAAATCATCGGCGAAGGCACGTTCCGAAACGACGAGGAGAAAAAGAACCATTCCATCGGCTATGCCCTGAACCTCGGCTGCGTCCATATCTTGAATGTCGGCTGCGAATCGCTCGCGGAAGTCGATGATCTTGCCGCGCGGATCAAGCAAGTTGAGAGGAAGGCGGCTTAAACCGCACTTCTCCTGTGTGGAGTGAGGCAGGGACGGCGCGCTGGCGCCGTCTCCGCCGCGTGCAGCGGCGGAACCGTGTGAGATGCCAGCGAAGGAGTCCCCGCTTCCGGCGTATCTGTTGAGCATGCGGTGCGTCGTAGCGCAGAGTTGCACTCTATCAGTATCGCCAGAAATCGTCGAAAGCCGAGACGATTTTTCCGGCGCGCGGCCTTCCAGGCCGCAGCGGCCACACACGGAAGGCGAGGCTCGGAGATTTTCGGGCGCCTCGGGCTTTCGGAGCCGCTGCGGCCTGGAAGGCCGCGCGCCGTTTTGGTTGCGGCTGTGCCGCATTGCGCTGTATCGCCGATTTGCAATCGGCAGGGCGCTGGCCCATGCCAACGCGTCCATACGGTTCGGCGCCGCGCAGGATGCAATCCTGCGATACAGCAGATTGAAAATCTGCGCCACGCTAAACAGATGACTGACGGCGTTTTGGGCTCGTAATTTCAACCAAGGAACGGGGATAATTCCTAACAGTCATGACCACTTAGTGCTTGTCTGAAAAGTCCAATCATGGAGTGACGAACATTATGAAAGGAAATCACCCGATATCTCGACGAGAGTTTCTGCGGTCCTCCACACTAACCGCAGCGGCCGCCTTACCGGCGGCTGCCATCCTTCGCTCCCAGCCAGCAAGCGCTCCGGCGCCTTCGGGCGGCTGGTTCGACCGGCCCATGCGCTGGGCTCAACTGACTTTGGTCGAGGACGACCCCGGAAAATTCGACCTGAAATTCTGGTTGGATTATTTCAAGCGGACCCATTCCGACGCCGCTTGCCTCAGCGCCGGAGGTTGCGTGGCGTACTATCCGACTCAAATCCCATTTCACCATCGCAGCCAATGGCTCGGCAACGTCGATCCCTTCGGCGAGCTGGTGGCTGGTTGTCGCAAGCTCGGTATGATCGTGATCGGCCGGACCGATCCCCATGCCACTTACGACGACGTGAAGGAGGCGCATCCCGACTGGATCGCGGTCAGTGGCGACGGCAGACCGCGCCGCCATTGGGCTTCGCCGGAGATGTGGGTCACTTGCGGGCTCGGGCCGTACAACTTCGAACACATGACGCAGGTCCATCGGGAGATCATGTCGCTCTATCAGGTCGATGGCATTTTCATCAACCGCTGGGACGGCTCCGGGATGTGCTTCTGCGAGCATTGCCAAAAGAACTTCAAACTGGCGAGCGGGCTGGAGTTGCCAAGAACGGACAACCCGCGCGATCCGGCGCGGCGCCAGTACGTGCTTTGGCGGCAACAACGGTTGTTTGACCTGTGGCGCCACTGGGATGCGGAAGTTCGAAAAATCAATCCGAACGCCACCGTGATCCCCAACACCGGCGGCGGCGCTCTGAGTTCGCTGGACATGAAGAAAATCGGCGAACTGTCCGGGACGTTAATGGCAGACCGGCAAGCGCGTCGCGGGCTCACGGCCCCGTGGGCGAACGGAAAGAACGGAAAGGAATTTCGCTCCACGATGGGGCGAAAACCCATTGTCGGAATCTTCAGCGTCGGGGTCGAGGAACCCTATCGGTGGAAAGACTCCGTGCAGAATGAAGCCGAAATTCGCATTTGGGTGGCCGAAGGCGTGGCCAACGGTTTGCGCCCCTGGTTCACCAAGTTTTCCGGCACTTTGCACGACCCGCGTTGGCTCAAAGTCGTCGAGAAGATCTATCAATGGCATCATCAGGCCGAGAAGTATCTGCGCAACGAGGTTCCTTTGGCGCGAATCGGTCTGGTGTATTCCCAGCAGACGGCCTGGTTCTACGGCGGTTCGCAGGCCCGTCAAAAAGTGGAGGACCACGCCCTCGGGGTGTATCAGGCCCTGGTTGAAGCCCGCCTGCCGTTTGAGATGGTGCACGACCGGTTGCTCGACGCTGCCCACATCGATCAGTTCAAGACCCTCATTCTGCCGAACATCGCGGCCCTCTCCAACGAGCAATGCGATCAGCTTCGCGACTTTGTCCGGCGCGGGGGAAGCCTGGTCGCGACGCATGAGACCTCGCTTTACGACGAATGGGGCGTGCGCCGCGAGAATTTCGGGCTGGCCGATCTGTTGGGCGTGTCGTTCAAGGGCCGCGTCGAAGGGCCCATGCAGAATTCCTACCTGCGCTTGGAGAAAGAAGCCGCCACCGGCAAGCACCACCCGATCCTCGCCGGCTTGGAAGACGCTCCCCGGATCATCAACGGTGTCTGGCGTGTGGACGTGGAACCCGTCCAGAAGTTTTACAGCACCCCGCTGACACTCATCCCATCGTATCCCGATTTGCCCATGGAAAAGGTCTATCCTCGGGCGCAGACCACCGGGCCGGCGCAGGTGTTCTTGCGCGAACTTGGCGAGGGCCGAGTTGTCTATTTTCCTTGGGACATCGACCGAACGTTCTGGGAAGTGCTCTGTGTGGATCACAGCAAGCTTCTCCAAAACGCCGTCGAATGGGCGACGAACGAGGAACGCCAAGTCCTTGTGAGCGGACCTGGAATGCTGGATGTGACCGCGTGGCTGCAAACGAACTCCATGACCATTCACTTGGTGAACTTGACGAATCCGATGACGATGAAGGGGCCATTCCGCGAGTTGATTCCGTCCGGTGAGCAGAGAGTCCGGATTCGGCTGCCCCGAGGCAAGGTCGCCAAGAAGGTTCAATTATTGGTCCGAGGCAAGCCCGCCGCGCATTTGGAAGGAGTCGGCGCCATCAGTGTCGTGGTTCCCTCGATTCTGGACCACGAGGTTGTGGCGGTGGACTTTTGAGGGTATCAGCATCGAAGTGAAGAGTTGAACGCCCCAGCATGAGTCAGCAGAAGCTTGAGCACTATCCGACGATTCGGCAGGCGCTTGGGCTGGTGTGTCTCTGGTTTTTCTTAAGCCTGCTTGTTGGAGAATTTCTAAAGATGCACTTTAGTGCGGCGCTTCGCTGGCATGCGTCCGAGTTGGGAGGCTTCGTTTTGGTCGTTGGAATAAGCTTCAGACGTGCTAACGCACGCTTTTCAGAGGTCTATCCGCTTTCGCCCGTCAACGGCCGGATTCTAACCGGAGTCGTCCTGACCGCAGTCGGCGTGAACATAATTATCTCCGATTTAGGCAACAGCGCCCGAGCATTCCTTCCATCGCATTTTGGAATTCTCCCCTTGCTGCCGCCAGTTGTTGAAGGTGAAGAGGATCTTTGGCGGCGACTTTGGCGGCTGGCCCTGTGTTCGCCTGTGATTGAAGAATTCCTCTTTAGGGGGCTGATCTTGCGCGGCTTCCTTCTAAATTATTCCAAGAAGACCGCCATCATTCTTTCCGCACTCATCTTTGGCTTTATCCATCTCCATCTGAGTGTGGCCCAGGTTGTGGTGGGGGTTGGGCTGGGAGTGCTGTACGGCATTTGGTACGTGCGAACAGGTTCGCTCGTCCCTGGCCTCGTAGGTCATGCCCTGCAAAACGGATTGATCTCCATCGCCAAACTCCTTCCATTCAAAATTTCGGGGTATAGCACAGGAGGGCCTCCTGCGGTGCAGTTTCAACCTTGGTGGTTCGACTTGCTTGGGCTGATCCTCGTCATGGTTGGATTTTGGGTCTTCTTGCGGGCAACTCACCAAAGCTGCGTGCGATCTCTCCCGGACCAAGGATCAGTGTCTGGCTAAAGTGTCCCGTTTTGGCTCTGAGCAAGTTTATCGGTCTTTCCAGAGGCTTCGATTGGGCGTAACTTCGTGCCCTGTGAATCCGAGTACCCGGTACCTTGCCAAGTGTCGCGCATTGATCAAGGCCGTCGAAGAGCAGAGCGCCCTCATCTATCAGGCGGCGGATTGGTTTGCCGAAACGATCTTGGCCGGCCGGATGGTGCACCTCTTCGGATCGGGGCACAGCCGAATCCTCGTGGAAGAAATATGGCCCCGCTACGGTTCGTTCCCAGGTTTCAACCCAATCGTCGAACTCTCGTTGAGTTTCCATAATCTCGTGGTCGGCCCGAACGGCCAGCGCCAAGCGATGTTCCTCGAAAATGTGAGCGGATTGGCGGAACGAGTTCTGCGGAATTTCGATTTGTCCGACCAGGATTGCGCCCTGGTCGCGTCGTCGAGTGGCTGCAACATCGTTCCCATCGAAATGGCGGAAAGCTTCAAGAAACGCGGGCTAAAGGTCGTCGCCATTATCAGCCGCAAGCATTCTGAAGCCAGCCGCAGCCAGCACTCATCCGGCAAGCGGCTGCAGGATTTCAGCGATCTGGTGCTGGATACAGGCGCGCCCGTTGGCGATGCGATGGTCGCGATTGATGGATTGGACACGCCCGTTTCGCCCGGTTCGACCGTCGGCGGCTGTTTGCTAGTCAACAGCATTAAGGCGGAGGTGGCGGCGAGATTGGTGCGGGCAGGGCATCCACCCAAGGTTTTAACGGCCGCCGCGGTGATTGGAGCCCAAAGGTCGGAAGCCCTGTTTGAATCGGCCTACGATGAACACGCCCGGCGACTCGCCAAACTGTACGAGAAACTCGGCGCAGAAGGGGTGGATCCGTAGCGGCGGGCGTCTTCGCCTGCCGTAGAGGGCGGCATCTTTCCGCCCGGCCTTGGCGACGAAGTTCCGAGCGTGATTCAATCGCCACGCCGGTTCCCACCGGGCGAGACGCCACGGCGCTACGGCGGGCGGGACGCCCTCCGCCACTTGCACCGACCATCGGGAAATATGTCCTGACTGGATTTTGCTTTCGTCGGTGAAACTGCTTTGCTATGGAGAATCTCATCATGCACGGTTTTCGTACATTGTGGTTGGTATTAGGCGCCGGTTGGCTTCTGGGAACGTCCGCATTCGCAGCCGAATTCCGGCTGAGCAACGGTGACGTTTACAACGGTGAAGGGGCGGCTTTCGACGATTATGGGATCGTCATTCGGCGGGAGATCGGCGGCTACACACCCAAGATCGGCTGGGGCCAACTCACTCAGGAAACCCTGATCGCATTGAAAAAGAATCCGCAGGCCGCCAAGTTTGTCGAACCATTTATCGAGACGCCTCCGGAGGTTAAGCCGAAGCCAAAGAAGAAGGAAATTGTCTTGAAGGAGGTGCCCCGCATCGATCGGCCGGCCAAGAGCGGCTTTTTCGCTTCCCTGGGCACACCCGCCGGCATGGCTCTGCTCGCCATTCTTTTTCTGGCCAATCTTTTCATGGCTTACGAGGTTGCGGTGTATCGCCAACGGCCCGCCGTGCTGGTCTGCGGGATCTCCGCCGTGCTCCCGGTCTTCGGTCCGATTGTCTTTCTGTCGCTGCCCGGAGCGGAAGGCGCTTTGGAGCTGCCCGATGAGATGGCCGCCGCCGGTGCGGATGCGGAGGCGTTGGTTTCCAACCCACTGGCGATCGGGAAGAAGACCGGGCCTACACACATCGGGAAGAAGACCGGACCCACACCCACCAGGCTTGGCCTGGCGTCGGTGGACAAGAAAGGCCAAGAAGGAGCGACGTTGGAAGGCGCGGTGTTTAAGCGTGGTGATACGACTTTCAATCGGCGTTTCTTTGAAAGCAAATTCGCCGGGTTTTTCCGCGTCATTCAAGGTGAAACCGAAAAGGACCTGGTGATCGTGATTCGCACGGGGAAGAACGAATACGTCGTCAAACGCATCAGCCGGATTTCGATGGGCGACATGCACGTCCAAGTGCTGAGAGGGGGAACGGAGGCCCAAATCTCTTTCGGCGAGATCAGCGAAGTGCTGGTGCGGCGCAAGGATGCCAAAGGATGAAAGGACCCGCCTTCGGATTTCACGTGAAACGGCGCCGCTGCTACGCGCCTCTCGTTTTGCCAGCTCGATGAAATACCGGACGATTCTTCTTTTTGGGGCGCCGGGCGCCGGAAAGGGCACCCAAGGCAGGATTTTGGGAATGGTTCCCAATTTATACCACTGCGCCTGCGGCGACGTCTTTCGCAATTTGAGCGTCGATAATGAACTCGGGCGCGTCTTCTTGGAATACTCCAGCCGAGGTGAACTGGTGCCCGACGAGCCGACCGTCCAACTCTGGCGCGAAAACATCGAGGCGCACACGCGGACAGGCCGGTTTAATCCGGAGCGCGACACCTTGGTCCTGGACGGCATCCCGCGCAACGCGCACCAAGCCGAGATGCTCCGCGATACACTGGACGTCCTGGCAATCTTTTATTTCACCTGCCCGGACATCAACAAACTCGTGGCGCGGCTCCAACGCCGGGCCCTCCATGACAATCGGCTGGATGATGCCAACTTGGAAGTGATCCGAAACCGGTTGGAGACTTACGAACGCGAAACCAAACCGGTGCTGGAGTTTTATGGCTCAAGTTTGGTCAAGACCATCGATGCCACCCAGACGCCCGTCAACGTGCTGCGGGACATCCTCCGCGTGCTGGCGAATTTAACCTGACACTTATGAGGGAGCAGTTCGGAACTTTTACCGCCAGCGAGCTTTACTGTCCGAAGTGTAACCGTGCCCAACCCGTTCGCGAAAGACTGCTCTTGATCCTTCCATCCGGTGAATTGCACGAATTCCTGTGCACCCATTGTGGAACTTCGTTGGGAAAGCGAACGATCACCGGCCCGGCCTTGGCTCCGCCCCTCCCTGCGCCCCCGGTAAGCACTGGGCCGCCGGTCGGACGATCGTCGCGGACTGCGCGGCCCTTGCGCGAAAGGCCGCGGCGAGCCTAACAACGTGGTTTCGGATTTCCGGAGCCAGTGGACCTGCTGATGGGAGAGCAACCAAACCTAAATCCGACCATTCAAAACCCGAATGAGCCGACTTTGCGGCCTTCCTCGACTGGAGCCCAATCGCCTTTACGCGTCGTGTTTTTCGGGACGGGCCAGCTCGCGCGCCCCAGTCTGGTCGCCTTGGCGGCAAGCCGCTTCATCGAGCTTGCCGCAGTGGTCACTCAGCCCGACCGCCCCAAGGGCCGCGATCTAAAACTGCAGCCGTCGCCTGTCAAAACCGAAGCGTTACGCTTGGCGGCGAACATTCTGCAACCCGAACGCGCCCGAGATCCATCGTTCCTCCAAACCTTGGCGGAATTGAAGACGGCTTTGATCGCGGTTGCGGCCTACGGTCAGATCCTGCCGCCGAGCATTCTGAGCCTGCCCACCTTCGGATGCTTGAATGTCCATGCCTCGCTCCTCCCCAAATATCGAGGCGCTGCGCCCATCCAGTGGGCGATTCTTAACGACGAATCGGAGACCGGCGTTACCATCATGAAAATGGACGCCGGCTTGGACACCGGCGACATCCTGGCCCAGGAGAAGACGCCGATCTCACCGAGCGACGACGCGCAGTCGGTGCATGACCGCTTGGCTCGAATGGGGGCGACCCTGCTGTTGCGGACGATCCCGGATTACGTCGGAGGAAACATCATCGCTCGCAAACAACCAGCGGACGGCGCGACCTACGCGCGGAAGATATCCAAAGAGGACGGCAAACTGGATTGGAGTGCACCGGCCCGCGCGCTCTGGAATCGCATTCGCGCGCTGACGCCGTGGCCGGGCGCATTCACCCTCTGGTCTCGAGAAGGATCAGATCGGCTGCTTAAAATTTGGCAGGCGGAAGTCGTTGTCGAATCTGGCGGCGCTCCCGGCACCGTTCGCCGCGCGGACAGGGCCGGCCTGATCGTCGCGTGTGGAGAGCATGCCTTGCGGATCTTCAGCCTCCAACTGGAGGGAGGCCGGCGGCTCACGGCGCAGGAATTTCTGTCAGGCCATTCGCTCGCACCCGGAGAACAATTTGGCATCTACGCTCGGTCAGCGCAAACTGAGCACCAGGACCAGGAGTGAACAGGCCCAGAGAATCAGAAAGGTGATATCCTCCCCGCGTCCAAGCATTCGCAGTTTTCTTTGGAGGTTTACAGTGCCCTTGAATCTGGGCGAAAGCGTTGTCGTCCGTTCACAGGGCGAGGAAGGAAATCTTGAGGCGTGCGCAGAGGAGAAGCGTGTTCGCTCCCGCTGCCGTCGAACCGCAGACCTCGGAAAAACAAAAGACTTGGGTCGAGGAATGTGGCCGATCCAATTCCCCGACTTCTTCGTTCTCTTCGTTACCTTCTGTTCGGAAAACAGAAGCCAACGAAGGAAACGGAGAGGGCAAAACAAGGAATTCACTTTCCCCATCCGAACTTGGCCCACTTTGCCTTTTAGTGAGTTCTGAACCGTAGCCGCGGAGTTGAACAGGCGGAAGGCGAAATCGCCTAAGGGGGACAGGCGCGTAGCCTGTCCATCGTTGCCGAACCGAAGGCTGAAACACTCTCGCACCGACCCGAAGCGCGGAACACTTTTCATGATGCGAGCATAACCGGCTTTCGGGCGGGGCGGCAGATGCACCCGCGAAGAAATTCCACCGTGACAGTTTGCCGATGAACGAAACTGTACTGGCCAGAATTTTGTCAAAGTGTCATTAACACCGGCGCGGGTCCGGCTTTATAGTGTGCCGGCGAACCAGCAGCGAACATGATCCGTGACTCAACCACGCTTGGCATGCAGTCGGAGACCAGCCCGCTTTACCGGCAGGTCGCCCAACAAGTCACCCGCCTCATCGAGGAAGGGACATTGCGTCCGGGTGAACGCATTCCTTCCGTGAGAAAATTCCGCAAACATCACCAAGTCAGCATCACGACGGTCACGCAGGCTTACCGGTTGCTGGAGAGCCAGGGTTTGATCGAAGCGCGTCCTCAATCCGGTTATTATGTCCGGGCCAGGCGATGGCTCCCTCCTCCCGAACCGGAGATGACGAAACCCGAACCCCGCGCGAAGGAATCTGCTTGGATGCCTTGGAATCCCGGCTCGATGGTTGCCGAATCAAGGCTTGCCTCTTCACGCTGAAAATTCGTGAGCACCAGCGCCACGGCCTCGCCTCCCCAAATGGCCATTGCTGACTTCCTGGCCACGGGCGGATACGATCATCATCTGCGGCGCATGCGCCGCTTTTACGCGGAGCAAGTTCAACGCATGACGGAAGCCATCTGCCGCAATTTTCCGGAAGGCACCAAAGTCACCCGGCCCAGCGGCGGGCAGGTGTTGTGGGTGGAATTGCCAGAGTCGATCGATTCGCTGGATTACGCAGACCCCCGGGCTGCCGATCTGCGGTATCGGCAGAAGGTCTTTCACTTGCAGGGCAGAGTCGAACGGTTCGATGAGAAACCTTTCGTCCGCAGGTTCGCGGTTGTTCTCGAAACGCAAGGAAGATTGGAAGGGGTCGTTTGGGAATTCCTGTTTCGGGAGGAATTCAAAGCTGTGTTCACCACTGAGGCTGGCCGCGCCTTGGTGGGCGTGACCACGTCAGGACGCAAGGTGCGCTTGATGGAGGTTGGCGAAGTTGTCCTCCTGAAGGGCAAATGCTCAGGCCGGCAGAGTCGTGGCGCCGTGGCATTCTCGCAGTGCGAACGGGTTCGATGATGCGCAATCCGGCGGGGCCCCGTTGAAAACGGTCGCAGATGGAGTGGGCTCCGCGGAGATGCAGAGCATCACCGGTCCGAAATGGCACTTCCAGCACCGCCGAGAAGACAAAAGCCGAGCGATCTTCGCCAAAATCTGCAAAGCCGTTCTTTCTTGATCCATGTCACGCTGCGTTGCATCGCGTCCGCGAGGTCCGTGACGCGTCATGGCGGTCAAGGCCAAGCCGGCCGTGGGTTCCGGCTCGGGCGAGTACGGTTAGGCCGATGGTTTTGCACGCCAGGCTAAACCGAGCGTTCTGCCGCAAGGGCGCCGTTTTGTTCTGGAGTTCCGTAGGATGAAGCAAGGATTTCGAGACACAGGAATCCAGATTCGTGTTCAGGCGGCCGCATTGGAGGCGGCGGCCAACGGTATTCTCATCGCTGATGAGACCGGGAAGATCCTATGGATCAATCGGGCGATTACGCGGATGACAGGTTACGCGCCGGAGGAACTGATCGGCCAGAATCCGCGCGCGCTCAAATCCGGGAAGCACGACTCGGTTTTCTACCGGGCGCTCTGGGACACGATCACGGCCGGCGAAGTTTGGCATGGTGAGATTACCAATCGACGCAAGGACGGGACGCTCTACGTCGAAGCGATGACCATCACTCCAGTCCGGGGAAATGGAGATCGGGTCAGCCACTTCATTGCGATCAAGCAAGATGTCACCGAGCGGGTCCGGGCGGAAGAGGCCCGTCAGCAGGCCTACCGCGAGTTGGAACTGCGCGTTCAGGAACGAGCCATGGAACTGGCCGCGATGAACGACCAGTTGTGCAGAAAGGAAGCGATCTTGGCCGAAGCTCAACGCATCGCCCACCTCGGCAGTTGGGACTGGGATGTAGCAACCAATGAACTGCATTGGACCGATGAAATTTACCGGATCTTCGGACTGACCCCCCAGGAATTCGGCGCCACCTACGAGGCGTTCCTGAACTCGGTTCATCCCAGCGACCGAGCGCTGGTTCGGGCCTCGGTGGATCAGGCGTTGCGCGAGAAAAGGCCTTACTCCATCGCGCATCGGATCGTGCGGCCGGATGGCGCCGAACGGGTCGTTCACGAGCGGGCGGAGGTCTATTTTGATCCGAAGGAGCAACCGGTTCGGATGATTGGAACCGTCCAAGACATCACCGAGGCACATCAAACCGAGACCGCCTTGGCTCGCGCGCGCCAGCGCACGGTGGAGTTGGAGCAATTGAACAAGGATCTCGAAGCATTTTCGTATTCCGTGTCGCACGAGTTGCGTGCGCCGCTCCGAGGGCTGGAGGGTCTTGCCGCGCTTCTCGAAGAAGCCCATGCCTCCGGTCTTTCCGCCGAGGGCAGGCGGTTGGTCCAAGCGGTGCGTGATCGCGCTCGGGAGATGGATCGATTGATCTGCGCGCTGCTGAATTTCGCCCGGCTCGGCGATCAGCCGCTTCGCAAAGAAACCGTATCCCTGGAGGCGCTCGCGCGCCAGGCCTGGACGGAACTTCAACCCGAACGGGAAGGCCGCCGTGTCGAACTGGCGGTGGCGAACTTGCCGGATTGCGAAGCGGACCCGGCATTGATTCACCGCGTCTTCGTGAATCTGTTGTCGAACGCGCTCAAGTTCACACGCGAACGCAAGGTCGCCCAGATCGAGGTCGGTTGGCAGCCGCTGGAAACAGAGAAAATCGTCTCCGTCAGAGACAATGGCATCGGGTTTGAAATGCGGTTCGCGAGCAAACTCTTCGGAGTCTTCCAGCGCTTGCATCGGATGGACCAGTATGAAGGCTGCGGCATTGGTTTGGCCAACGTGCAACGCATTATCCATCGCCACGGTGGACGCGTCTGGGCCGAAGCGGAATTGGGCAAAGGCGCGGCGTTCTATTTTAGCCTTCCGTAGGGCCTCGGAAGTCCTTAGCCCTTCCGGTGACTCTTCATGTTCCTGGAAACGGTACACTGCCAAACGGAGTGATGGACTGGTGGAGCAATGGAGCCGCGGATTCTTCAACACCCCATTACTCCCACACTCCAAGACTCCATTTCCCAGTTCCAGCGTTATGCCTCTTGCAGCGCCCGGAGTTCGTTGTCCGTATGGCGGAGCCGGATGGCCAAAGTGCGGGCCAAGCGCGCGAAGATTTTCACACCCAGCAAGGGAGTTTTGATGGAGGCTTCGTCGAAATCCTTTCTCGAGATCACAAAGAGATCGGTCGGAGTGGTGGCCACGGCGTCCGCGGAGCGGATGCTGCGCTCGAGAAAAGCCATGTCGCCGAAGAAATTTCCGCGCGCGAAGGTGGCGAGGTTGTGGTGGCGCCCGTTGCCCAGCGGCAGCAGGATGCGCACAATGCCCCGGCGGATGAGGAACAGTTCATCCCCCGGCTCTCCTCGTTTGAAGATGGTCTCCCCGGTGCGGTAGGACCGCTCCTTCACGACCGCTTTGAGCGCGGTCAAGATTCGATCTTGCTCGAACTCCTCGAGTAGTTCGATTTCTGGCAGTTCCAAGGGCTTTTCTTGCCCTTTTTGCAGCATCCGATGCTCCTCCAGGATGCTGTCTTCGGCCCACTGCAAAGCTTCATCGAGCCCATCGAATATCTTCACGTTCTGGGAGGGCTTCACCAGGCCCACTTGGCTGAAGTAGGTTTGAAGGTCCTGTCCGGTCGGCACGCTTGCGGGAAGGCTGCTGAACATCAAATGCCCGCCGCGCTCCGTCAGCATGGCCTCGATTTGTTCGAGCATATGCGCGGCCGTGAAATCCACCGACTGAACCCGCCGCATGTCCAAGATGACGTAACGGCTCATCTTCAAATCCGGCTCCAACTCGGTGAACAATTGGTCGGTGGTTCCAAAAAAGAGGCTGCCCTGAAGTTCGCAGACGGTGGTCAATGTGCCGTATTCTTCGAGCACTTTCTTCTCCGCCGGGAGACGGTGTTGCTTGGAGGAAATCTGGTTGCCGTAAAGCTTTCGCCGAATCACCGAGCCGCGGATTTGTTCCCGGATGAATAGGAAGATCGCCAGCGCAACGCCCACTCCCGCCGCCTGGATCAGCCCTTTCCATACGGCGACGACGATGACCGACGCGATGACGGCAAAGTCCAGGGCGGTCGATTTTTGGGTCAGCAAGTGGAAACTGTTTTTGTCGAACATTCGGTAAGCGACGATCATCAGGATTCCGGCGAGAGCCGCAATGGGCACCCATCCAATGAGCTTGCTCAGCAGCAAAAACGCGGCCAGGACAAAGACCCCTTCCAGAATGCTCGAGAGTCTGGTTTTCCCTCCGCTGTTGACGTTCATCAACGTCGCGCCCATCGTCCCGGCGCCCGGAATGCCGCCGATGATGGCCGCCCCGATGTTGCCAATGCCTTGTCCGATGAGTTCCCGGTTCGAATTGTGACGGCTCCGGGTCAGCGCATCGACAATGACGCAGGTCTTCAAAGTGTCGATCGAGAGCAGGACCGAGAGCGTCAACGCCGGCACCAGCAGCATCCGCAGATCAGCCAGGTGCAATGCTCCCAGCGATGTCCAGCGTTCGGAGATCGCGGTGAAAATCGAACCGCCTCCCGCCGCCACGTGCCCGATCAGGAGTTTGTTGTCCATGCTCAGCAGACCGGAATCAAACAGGCCCAGAGCGAAATAGCTCAGAATGCCGCCGAACAGTCCGAGGATCGCGGCGGGGACAGCTTTCGTGATTTTGGAGCCGTAAATCATTCCCAGCATCGTCACAGTTCCCACGAGCAACCCCTGCCATTTCCATTGATCCGGTGAAATCAGCCCTTTCCAGAGCGGGAGGTCTTTAAAGCCAAAAAACTTGGGAAGCTGGTCAAGGAGGATTTTCAGACCCACGGCGCTGAGGTAACCCGAGACCACCGGAAAAGGAATGTACTTGATGAGGCGACCGCCGCCGATGGCGCCGTAGAGAAACTGGAGTCCGCCGGACATGAGCGCGACCAACGTCATGAACAAGGTGACCTGCGCCGCCGAAAGGGCAGGGGAGTCACCGCGTGTTTTCGCGACTAGCTCCAGAGCCAATCCGCCCATGACGGCGGCAGCCGGAGCGCAGGGCGCGGTGATCAGCCGTGGCGCTCCTCCAAACACCGGCGCCAGGAGGCCAAGAGCAATCGCGCCGAGAATCCCCGCCACCGCGCCTTGGGCGACGTATTCAGGGCCGAGCTTGCTGTTGATCGCCACGCCGAATGCGATAGCCGAGGGCAAAGCCACAAGCATGGCGGCAAGCCCGCCCCAAATCTCGCCGACGGTGCTCTGTTTTCCGGAGGGGTTTGCTGGAGTAGGTTCTGAGGCCATAAGAAACGACGAGGTCCGATTTGGAGTTAGGAGAGTGGATCAGTTAAATCCATAAAGTCCGGACGCTGTCTTGATTTGAATCAAACCTCATTGCGGGACGGAACACTAGCCCAAAATGCCGCCGCATTCCCGCCGAAGAACCTGGCAGGGACGCCGGGCTGTATGTGATTAGCGAAGGTAGCGCGGGCGTCCACGCCTGCGGGTTCTGGCGCCGTCTCGGCGCCACCATCGCCACGACTGGCAGCGAGACGCCGCCAAAACCCGC
>JACQWK010000045.1 GCA_016209525.1 Verrucomicrobiota bacterium | reverse complement strand
CGAAGTTGTCGGTCGTCGTAGCGCAGCCGTCCTCGGCTGCGAGTTCGAGCGGCGTCTCGCCGCCGGGCCGCGTCCGAGCGGGACGCTCGGCGAACTCGCAGGCGAGACGCCTGCGCTACCGACAACCGGTGGATGCACTGATTGCAGGTCGGACGAGTAGAAAAGGCTGGTCAAAAGGAGGCCTCGGATTAGCATTCGATTTGAACGCTCAAACAAACGTTCCTAGAACTATGCGTAACAATATTCTTCCCTTGTTGATTGCGGCATCGGCACTAGGCCTTTGCCAGTTCACCACGACAGCGAACGACATCGAACCCGGCAAAGAGACCTATGATGCCACTCGCGTCACCAAACCGATCACGCTCGACGGCAACATGGCAGACTGGGCCGGAGTGCCCGTGCTCGCGGATCCGAAATTCGCGATTCCCAAAGCCTCCGGCTCCAGCGGGCGCTACGTTTTGTTCGAAGAGTACTCAGGCGGGACTTGGAGCGGGCCGGATGATCAAACCTCAGCGGTCCAGGTCGCCTGGGATGCCGATAATGTGTACCTCGGCTTCGTCGTCACCGACGACTACCATGAGAACGTTTCCGGTAATGCCTGGAACGGCGATTCGGTCCAGATCATGATCGCCAATTCCGGTCGCACTGCCCGGGTGGCGCTCTACAACTACGCGCTGCTTGGCTATGAAGACAATCAAGGCGCCTTTGTCGATCAAGGAGGTGTTTTAGTCCATCATCAGTCAGGCGCGGTTGACGCTGACCCGACGCCGGGCACCACGGAAGGCGTGGTGGCCCGCGACGGTGTCAAGAAGAAGACCATTTACGAGATCAAGTTCCCCGCCGCCGCCCTCGGCTTGACCCCGCCTCTAACCGCGGGAATCAAGTTTGGACTCGGCATGGCGATCAACGACGGCGATGGAGCATTGGTTGATGGAGTGCAATACGGGCAGGCCGGCCAACAGGGCCAGAAGGGCTGGGGTGGATTGGGCGCGCACTCGATCGTGTTCGGCAAGACGGCGTCGGAGACCGCGCTGGTGACGCTGAGCCCGAATGCGCCGACGGTCGATCGGCTGTTTTTTTCGGCCATCAATCCCGGCGTTTCTGCTTTCACGTTTCGGGCCACGGACAAGGGGGCCTCGGTTGTGGACCCAGCCAGCGCCAAGCTGACCATTGATGGGAAGACCGTCACACTCACTTCGAAGAAGACCGGCGAGGCAACCGATTTCACTTATAGCGCGGCGACGGCATTTCCTCCCGGCTCGGACCACACCTACACCATCGAAGTGAAAGATACCCAGGGGAACGTCGTCACCGACTCGGGGAGTTTCAAGACGCGCTTCTATCTGACCGGCGCGATTGCCGTTCAGCCGGATACCAGCAAGCCCGGTTTCCTGGTGCGGACCTGGAAGAGCCCCGGCCAGCCCAATAGCATTGCCTGGACTGAGGATCAACTCGCTGGATTGCATGGCGACAACACCGCGGACGTCTCGCTGTTTACGGACAAGCAATTTGGGAATTCGTACTTTGATGAGACCGGCACCATCAATTATTGGAACAGCAGCGGACAAGGCAATTTCACCAACAACGACACTCAGAACACGCCAGGGCTGGCGAACGACGGCACGGACGACAATAGCTACTCTTTGGAAATCATCACGTTCCTCGAATTGCCGGCGGGCGAGACGACCATGGGAGTGAACAGCGACGACGGGTTTCGGGTTTATAGTGCGCTGTCGCCCAATCCGATCGATGCGTTTGCGCCGATCCTCGGAGAGTTTGACGCTGGCCGCGGCGTCGGCGATACGACGTTCACCGTGGTCGCAGAGAAAGCCGGAGTTTATCCCTTCCGCATGATCTACGAAGAGGGAGGCGGTGGTTCGGCGGTGGAATGGTTCACCGTCAAACCGGACGGAACGAAGGTCCTCATTAACGACACGGCTAACGGCGGATTGAAGGCCTACCGTGGAATCATCGGCGGCTATGACCCGTCGATCAAATTGATTAATCCAAGTCCAGCACCGCGACAATTGGCCCGGGTCAGTTCCTCGGTGTCCGTTGTTTTGTCGGACGGCGACACCAAAAAGGTGGACGACAAATCGATCGTTCTCAAAGTGGACGGAGCCGCAGTCACACCGACGGTGTCGCGCCAAGGAGGCACCGTAACCGTGACCTACACGCCGAGTGGCTTGCAGTTTCCCCAGGACAAGCACACCGCGGACTTGACGTTCAAGGATACAACGGGGGCCTTGACGCGGAATCAGTCCTGGACGTTCTATGGGCTGAAGAACCTTGTCCTGCCCGCGCCGAAGATTCTCGAAACCTTTGACACCTACCCTGAAGATTCGCAGCCGACCGGCTGGGTGGCGACGAATTTCAGTTCCCGCGGCGTTGACGGACGCGACATCACGAATCAAAACTCGGAGAGTTACGAGAACTGGGTCCTCGTGAAGACCGAGAATCTTGGCGCGATCGATGGCGGAGACCCTTTCCACATCGCCCCGGGCCTGACCTACAACGGCAAGGAAATCAAAAACAGCGATCCGGTCGGCGGCACGTTCCCGGAGTGGCTCATGTCCGGCAACGTTCTCTACGCGGAGTCGGACGGCCGCAGCAACACGGACGCGTTGGACCGCGGGTACGAAGGCCAGGCCCAGTTCATTGTCAGCAAGCCGTTCGACTGCTCGCAAATCAACGACGTTGTCCTGACCTTCAGCAGCATTTACACGCAGAATCAGGACAGCCTGGGCGCGGTCGAGTATTCGGTCGATCAAGGCAAAACCTGGCTCCCCATCGTCTATTTCCTCGACGGCCCGGATATCAAGCTGAACGGCGATGGGACAGTGGACGCGCTCCGGACGTTCAACGACGCGAATACCGATACCGCCAATTGGAAAGTCAATGACGTGGTTAAGGGCGACAAGTACGGCGATGGCATCGGCGCGGCGATCACGGCGGATCTCGGTCCTTACATCGTGCCGCGCGTCAACGACGACCAGGTGGAAGGCAAGCGCGTCGAAATGTTCCGTCTGCCCGCGGCCAGCAAAAAGGCGGACGTCCGTCTCCGTTTCGCCCAATTGGGCACCGACAGTTGGTTCTTCGCCGTGGACAACATCGCGTTTTACGATGTGCCAGCGCCGGTGACGACGAAACCGACGCTTGCGATCGCCCTCAGCGCGGGCAAGGTGTCGATCACTTGGAGCGCCGGCAAACTGCAAGCGGCTGACTCCGTGACGGGGCCGTGGACGGATGTCGCCAACGCGGCCAGCCCGTTGTCGGTAACGCCGTCTGGCACGAAGTTCTACCGGGCGAGCGG
>JACQWK010000543.1 GCA_016209525.1 Verrucomicrobiota bacterium | reverse complement strand
CCACGCTTCTTCCCGCGCTTTCTTATTCGCCGCGTTGGTGTCCGGGGCTTCGCCGGCGCGCATGAATCCGTGTCCGGCGCCTTCGTAGGTCACGGGTTCATAGATTTTGCCAGCACCCTTCATGAGTTCGGTGGATTTCGGAATGGTCGCGTTCACGCGAGCGTCGTTTCCGCCATAAAAACCGTAAATCGGGCAATTGATGCGTGCGATGTCATTCGCCCCTTCCGGCCCGGTGCCGTAGAACGCAAACCCTGCCTTGACGTTCTTGTTGTTCGTGGCAAAGCGAAACGTTTGCGCGCCGCCCCAGCAGAATCCACCGACCGCGACTCTGCCATTGCAGGCCGGCAATTTGGAAACGTAATCGACAACGGCGCTCAGGTCCGCGGTGATTTGGTCCGGCGGCAAGGAGGAAATAGCCTTGCGCACGCCGTCTCCGCTGCCGAGTTCGGCGGTGCCGCCGCCACCTGGCGCAGCCCCGGAAAGCAAGTCTGGCGCAATGGCTATGTAGCCGGCTTCCGCGAGTTGATCAGCCACGCCGCGCACCCAGTCCGTGAGGCCGAAGATTTCGTGGATCACCACGACGGCAGTGGCCTTCTCTTTCACTTCGGGAAACGCGATAAATGAATTCACTTCGCGTTGACCGTTTTTGACTTTGATCCACTCCAGATGGCGGGGGGATTTTTCGAGCCGGGCTTTGGCCCAGTCTTGGGCCATCGTTGTCACCGTCGCGAAGGCGGCGGCGAGGGTGAGCATCATTATTCGTTTCATGGCGTTTTGGTTTTGGCGGTAATTCTCACGTTGGCTGTGGCGCGGACATTCTTGTCCGTTAGGGCATCGAAAACGCGCGGACAGGAGTGTCCGCCTTACGGTCACGAACCGCGCCCGTTGCCAAAATGGGAATTGCTGCCAACTCGCAGCACTCCCATGAAAACGTTCAATGCCAAGACGAGCTGCGCTCGATAGGAGACGCCGCAAGGGGTACTGGCTGTTGTAGAGAATCAGGAGCGCGATCCAATAGCTGGCACTGACTCGTTCGCTGATCCATTCATCGTTCTTTCAACGCTTGGCCAGGCTCAACCTTTTCGACCGGTTGAACGCCTTCGAACCTCGCCGCAGCCCATCGACGCGCATCGGCAAGTTCTCCAGCCGACACCGCTGCCGCCAACGACGGCAAGATTGTGCCGACGAAGACCAAAGCCGCGTCCCATCCTCGAGACTTCATGCCGACATGCATATCTCCACGCGGCGTCATTGGCGGACCGCCGTGCCAGAGTTTCTCGCCGGGCAACCGCCAGAACAAGCGGCATGATCCGCGCGCCCGATTGGGTCTGGATTTTGCGCGCCTCGTCCAGGCGCTGAACGAAGCGTTCCAGTTAGACTTCTTTGTGTTCGAGAACGTCGCGGGGTTGCGATGGGCCGAGCATAGCCACCGATTCCAGCGCATTATGGCCGCGCTTCGGCGGGCGGATTTCCGGGTGTTTCAGGGGGAGCTCGATGCCGGCGACTTCGGCGTGGGGCAGAAGCGGCAAACGAGTGCATTGCGATCTTCTCGCTTGAACCAATTGAAGCTACCTTGAGCCGTGCTGACGACGCGGCAACGGTTGTTGTTGACCCTGCTGGACGCGGTGGGCGGGCCGGTGGGGCACACGGATTTCCAGAAACTGCTGTTCCTCTACACGCGGGAGTGCCAGGCCACGCCCAGCTACGAGTTTGTGCCCTACAAGTTCGGCGCGTTCTCCTTCACGTCCTACGCGGATAAGCGCAAGCTGATTGCCGACAGGTTGCTGGCTGACGATGACCTGAGCTGGTCCCTGACCGACGCGGGCCGGGCGGCGGCGGGGCGGCAGGCGGTCGAAACCTTTGCGCGTGGCGGCGTTCTGCCGCCGCCATGCCCGCTTGCGCGGCAACGCACTCATCTTGGAGCAGTATCGCCGCGATCCCTACTACGCGGTGCGTAGCGAAATCCTGGCCGCGCTGCCGCTTGAGCCGGAGGCACTGGCCCGCATCGCCGCGGCGAGGCCGAGGCGGCAGCCGGCGGGGTTGGCGACCATCGGCTACGAGGGCCGCAGTCTCGAAGGCTACCTGAACGCACTACTGCAGGACGGGGTGACATTGTTGTGCGACGTACGGCGGAATCCTTTGAGTCGGAAATACGGTTTTTCCAAGAACACACTGAGCCGAGCCTGCGAGGGAGTGGGCCTGCGTTACGAGCATCTGCCGGAGTTGGGCATCGCATCCGAGCAACGACAGGAGGTGCGGACGCCGGCGGACTACGAGGCGTTGTTCGCCGGCTATGAGCGCCAGACTCTGCCGCGGCAGCGCGTTGCGCTTGATCGGAGATGGAAGATTGCCGATTTCAGATTCAGGCCTGGCCGCAAGTGCGGGCCCAAACGCAGAAGGGCGACAGAATTTGCGGCGGCGCGCGGGTTGGCGGCGCGCCCGGTCATCAACGCTTTGAACAAGCCGAACGCAACTTCTGGGCTCGCTTCAGGCTTTCGCTTGCCGGTGGTCGGCTAAATTGGCCACCTCTTGGCGCTGCCGTCGCACGAAGGTCCGTTCAATCACGTCTTGGACACAGGAAATTGATTTCCAAATTTCAAGAAGCCAGACGAATTGAACCTTAAAACGGCAATTCATTAACCGCAAAGATCACAGCGCGGCGAAGCCGCAACCGGAGTTTGGCCCACGAAACACACGAAACACACGAACGAAGTCCAATCCGCTCATCTTTCTCATTGCGTGCCTTTCGTGTGTTTCGTGGGCTAGCCTTTTCTCTGCGGTTGAACTGCTTTTTCCGGGCTGAATTGAGGACGGCGTTCTTCGGCGGAGTCTGGTGAGCCGGTGGCTGGCGCGAAATTGTTGAGGTGAGGTCTCAAACGCAAATCAGTCGCTTTGACTGGCCATCCAGAGTTGATGCATCCGGCGGCGCTGCGGCTGATCTGAATCTTCGTAAGCTCTGAAGATGTTCTCCAGGCCGTCACGCAGTTTCGTCGCTGCGTCCACGTAAGATTTGTCGGCCGCAGCTTGGGACAGCTCAGGCAAAGGCTTGAGTTTTCCCTCAGCGAGAAGTCGGCGACGTACAGGAATGGTCGCGATGGCGTCGAGCGCGAGCTGTGCGTGTGCGGCTTCATAGCCGGCGCCTAAGCCTGCGGCCTTCATCCGATCGAGAAATGCGCGCAGTTTGGCGGCGCGCTGTTCGAGGCTGACGGAATCTGGTGCCCCCGTCGTGCTTGGGGCTGCCGCCGACTGGCGATACCTCGCCAGTGGTCCTGCGGTCGTAAGAACTCGACCCGGGCGAACAGAACTTCCGGTGGGGCGAGACTCCCGTCGAGCCCTGACTTTGCTGTCGGGAGAGATTCCAGGGCTCGACAGGAGTCTCGCCCCAGCAAGTTTGGTAGCGGCTTTGGCGCTCGGGGTTATTTGCGGTTTGACGCCACCGAGGAGGATTTCGATTCGCGCCGTGTTCGGGGTTTCGTCGTAAGGAAGGAAGACCGATGTCGCATCGTGCTTGTTCCAGGCGCGGCCATTCACCCGGACGCCGGTAATTGAGCCTCGGCCCACGGTCGAAAGGAAGAGCTGCTTTTTGCCGAAGCGGATTTGGAAATTTTGCTCCAATTCGGTAATCGTCTCTGGGATGTGCGGAATCAGGGTGAGGCCGTCCGCGTGGTAAAGGTATTCGAACAAGCCGCGAATGAACGCGGCGGGCGGGCCGAACGCATCGTAGGTGAGATTGATCGGCTGTTTCGGCTGATACACATCGCTTCCGCATTTCACCAGCGGGTTGTCCATACGGAATTTTTCCGCAAACGTGAGCAACTGGCGCATGGAGTGCCGGGCATCCTCGAATCGGCCCAGGCGATAATAGCCGAGCATCATGCGCGCTTCGCAAGTGGACCAGTGGCCGCCATTGACCCAGGTGCCAAAGGCCCACAAGCCTTCCGGCTTTTCGTACATGTCGTCGTAGGACGGATAGTTCGGGAGGACGAAATGATGCGGGCGCAGTCCCGGAATCGAGGCGATCTTCTGGAAAATTCTCTCGGCTTGCGCGTCGGCCACTACGCGGAAGGCAATGGCATCGTGGTTCGGCGAAGCTTCGAAATAGCCGTGGTGAGCGGCGCCGAAGACCCCGTGCCTCACGCCGTCCGGATCAAGCGAGCGAATGAAATAGCCTTCGTCCGTGGTCACTAGCGCCAGGCCTTTCTTTGCATCGTCGCGCCGCTGTTTGTAGAGCTTCGCCTTCTGCGAGTCGCCGGCGAGTTTCGCCAGTTCAATCAACCGGTCGAGCGCCGCGATGTAGGTCACCGAGAGGCCGGCGAGATACGCCGGTCCGTAAGTCCCATCAGGCTTCTTCCAACCGGCGTAGCTTGGCGCCAGCAAATTCCCGGCGGGACCGGCGAGGAAAAGATTATTCGTCGGGTCCCGGCGCGTCTCGATGAAGTTGGCGCTGCGTTCCAGCCTGGGAAGATATTTCGCGATGGCCTCGCGGTCCCGGCTGATCAGGAGCCACTCGGCCTGCATCACGATTCCCGCGGCGGTGAATTCCATGCCCCAATCATGGATGCCGATGCGCCCGTCGCCCTGTTTATAGACAATCCATCCGGGCCGCGCGGCGTCGCACAAGGCGCCGTCGGGCGCGACCCAGTTCATCGGCGGTGGCGCGCCGACGCGTTTGCCGTCGCCCATCTGGTCGAACCACAGGTCTTGCGAATTCTGAAGGAACGTGACGAACGGTTCCTGCACAAAAGGCAACGCGGCGTAGGTCGTGCCGTAACTGTTCTGAATCCACCACGCATCCCAAGTCGGGCCTTCGACCAAGCCGTTCCAGTTCGTCGTGTAAAGCATCGAGAGGTTCTGAAACTCCGGATCGGGATCGAACATGCGCCGGGCAATGTCCAGGAGCCGCAGATATTCGACGTCGCCTCGGCCGCTGAAAAACTTTCCCTCGAAACTCGCTGGGGTGGCAGCCTGGGCGCGCATTCCGTTGACGAGGAAATACGCCGCGGCTGTGAGGGCAATGACAGCGGCTGGGCGCAAGGGTGAATTCATCGTGATACATCGGACGCTTCGCCTTTGGATGAAGCTCGGCGTGCGCGGGGCAGCATGACGAACACGCCGTCGCTCGAAATTGATTCGGATCAACTGAGTGTGGGAACTCCGCGAACTTGAAACGTGTGTGGCGCTTCTGAACTATTCGTCACTCGTCCTTCGGCACCCTCTCGCCATCAAGAAGTGAGGGGACTTTCTTAAGGTCGGTTTTAACTCCCGTGTCCGCCTCGTTGCCTCGACTGCTACGAATTATCAATCAGTCCGTAAGCAAGTTGACATGAAGAATGCCCCTCACCCCATCCGATGGGGAGAGGGTGTCCGTAGGACGGGTGAGGGGTGTCTATCAACTTCTGAACTCATCAATAACCATTCATGGAACGGGAGCGTGCGGGAATTCAGTCGCGATTGCCGCGATCAATGGCGCTTTCCGCTTATCCTTTCTTGCAGGGCCTGTTGCGGAAACGGTGGATTGTTGGCCGAGAAAAGGAGCGTAGGATTCCATCCGGGCTGGAAGCTCCGGGTGAGTTGGATTCCAATTCTGCGGCGTAAACTCAAGGTTCCAACCATTCGTCCCATGAAAACAGTGCTTGACCTTAGGGATTCTTCCTTCCGGTCGTCTCGTGTCGGTATGGTCCGCAACCGCCGCTCGCCGCGCAAATTGTCTCCTTCTCGTCCTCTTGCTCCAAATTGGCCGCCCGGAGGAGAAAAATCGGATGAGGCGGAATCTTTCCCTGCCAACCAGGACGCAGTTCCTATCCGCGGACACAAGACCATCAGCGCGCCCGTGACCGTCGTGATTGTGGCTGCCTTCAGCCTTTTTCTGCTACCACGGTCGATGGGCGCACCGGGTTCCTGGACGCAAAAAGCCGGCCTGTCGGCATCAAAGAGCGCACCTCCCGCGAGCGGTACGCCTCCGTTAATCACGCCCACCGCATCGCTTCAGAACAACGCGGTGGACATCGGCAAAAGCGTTTCCTTCTCGGTCACGGCTGTCGGCGATGGACCGTTGTCGTATCAGTGGCAGCGCGATGGCCGCGACTTGCCCGGCCAGACAAGCATGACGCTGACCATTGCCACCGCGCGACGCGACGATGAAGGCGAGTACAGCGTGCGTGTGAGCAACGCCGATGGCGCAGTCACGAGCGATCCGGCCCGGCTATGGGTCGTTCCTCCGGCGCCAACTTTTGGAGTGCAATGGCCATCCCGTTGGTTGCCAATAGAACCAACGTCGTCGTCGTGGCCGGAACCGCCACGAGTTGGACGCCGGCGTTTGGCGGCAACACAACTTTCAATGACACACTGACCGTCGCCTGTTCGCCAATCCGTGCGACGCTGGTTTTGCAGGGCTCAGACGAAATTCTGAATTGGACTGGCGGCGGACCTCCTTACACCGTGCAGGGGATCGCTGATCTGGCAACCGGCGGCTGGACGGAATTTCTGACCAACGCCGTTCCGCCGCTGATTTTCCTCCGCCAGCGAACGGCTGAGTTTTATCGCGTCGTCGGACATTGAACAGAAAACGGACACCGATGAAGCCCCATTACTGCGGAGACGGTGGGATAGACTACAGCGCGGTGCTCGTAGTCCCGGCTTTAGCCGGTTTTCTCGCGCTGGCCGGCTAAAGCCGGGACAACATACTCTCATCGTGTAATCCATGCTTAGCGGTCCAGGCCTGTAAAAGCACAACCGTGCGGCCACCGGACGGGGCGTTATTGCCGGATGATCTCCGCAATGCTGTCGAGATCGATCAACACCCACTCGGATTCGCCGAAGTAGAAAATCTCGCGATAATCCTTGGGCGCGCCGAAGTTCCTCGGCTCGCTGAACGTGTATTGCACTCCGTTGTTGAGCCGGACCGCAAAAGGCCGGAAAGGCTTCCGTTCCGCCACCTCTTTGAGCGCCGTTGCGTTCATCAAGCCACTCTTACCTCCGCCGCGCGCTGGTGGCAACGACAAGTTCCTCGGAATACTTGTTGAACCTTTCTTGCCACGGTCGCCGCGAAAACAGTGGATTGTTGGCCCTTGGATTGGGCGTAGGCTTGAAGGGCCATGAAAGCTCCGCACGGACTGGCATCTCATCCGAGGCGAGGCGGCCACCAAGAGCAACACCATCGTTCCTCCCCTCCCCGGCCCTCTCCTCCATTCGCATGGAGGAGAGGGAGCGCTTTCCGCTATGGTTTCACACTGGTGGAGCTGCTCGTCGTGATCGCGGTGATCGGCATTCTGGCCGGCCTCCTTCTGCCGGCGCTGGGCAGTGCCAAGGAAAAGGCGAAGAGCATGCAGTGTTTGAATCATCTGAGGCAGCTCGGTTTAGCCGCGCTGATGTACGCGGAGGACAACCAAGGCCAAGTAGCGCTCCAGTTTCCGGGAGAGCCTCTGAAAACGTGGGGCAGCGAGTTGAGCACGAATCAATGTCTCAAGGCCTTTGATCTCTTTGTCTGTCCAAGTCACCCGCCCAGGGCATTCAAGGATTGGCGGCGCATCTACGGCGTCCGCCTCGATCCTCCGACCGAATACACGAGCGGTGAGTTCGATGAGGTCCTCCACGTGTCCCGCATTCGAAGTCCGGTGACTTACCTGCACCTGGCCGACACGACCAGCCGAGGACGCAGCGGGATCAAGTCCGAACAGTATTTTTACTTTCGCGTGGAGAGCGAGAACGAAGTGCATGCCCGGCACCAGGGACGAGCCAATGGCTTTTTCATGGACGGACACGCGGCGAGCAACGCGCGAAAGCAGCTTGAGGATCTGGGAGTCCACGCGTTGTACGAGCGCGACATCATCCCGGGCTATTTCTGAATATGCGGCTCAACACTTCAGGTTCCGTTGGCAAAACTTCGGAGTCTATTGAGTTTGCGAGGCCCCCGTTCCCCACACCCCGGCCCACACCCCAGGGGAGAGGGAGAACCGTCCGCAGCCCTCGGCAAGCACTGGTCGCCGCCGATTTTCCGAGCGCGGCAAGAGCGATTCCCTCTCCCTGGGGAGAGGGTCAGCGTGAGGGGAAAGGAAACGCTGGACTGCGCCCGCAGGCCCGGCCTATTTCCAGGGCCTCGGGAGGCCTTAGGCTCGTGGTTTGTGCTGCCCAACATCGGTCTTTCAAAAATGCTCTTACTGTTCGCTCACGCTCCAACCGTGGACCTGTCGCGATCCGGTGCGCAGTGGTTCTTCTCACCCTGCTGCTAGACGCACTGGGCCTTGCGGGCGACGCGCCGATCCGCTTGGAAATCGAGCGATTCGCAGAATCCTCAGGGGCAGTGGAAGTCAACTTCGCGGTTTCTCCGGGAGTGATCTTCCGTCTCTACGAAAGCCGGCAGTTGCCCAATTGGAGACTCTGGCGAACCGGCGTTGCCTCCACGGAAGTGCTGCGCTTCCCCATCCTCGCCGACGGAGCCGCCAGCGCATACTTCCGTTTGGAAATCATCCCTCTCCGTCCGTTGGAGCAGATGGCGTGGATCGAGCCTGGAGAATTCGTGATGGGCAGTCCGCCGGATGAAGTGGGGCGGTTCCTGGACAAGGAAGAACCGCAAACGTACGTCGAGCTGACACGCGGATTCTGGATCAGCCGGTTTGAGGTGACTCAGGCGGAATTCAAAACGGTGATGGGATTCAATCCGAGTTTGTTCCAGGGGGAGCCTCGGCGGCCGGTCGAGAACGTCTCCTGGTTTCACGCCAGAGAATTCTGCGAGAAATTGACGGAGCGTGAACGCCAGGCCGGGCGCCTGCCGGAGGCGTTCGAGTATCGGCTCCCGACCGAGGCCGAATGGGAATATGCCGCGCGGGCCCGCACGACGACGCGCTTCAGTTACGGGGACGATCCCGGCTACGAACGATTGCGCGATTACGCATGGTACGGCGGCAACAGCGGTCTTCGGCCTCATCCCGTCGGCCAAAAATCCCCGAACCCATGGGGTCTTTATGACGTCCACGGCAATGTATTCGAGTGGTGTTCAGACTGGTTTGGGCCGTTGCCGGGAGGTTCGGTGACGGATCCGCCGGGCCCGGACACCGTCACCGATCGCAACATTCGCGGAGGCTATTGGGACAGCACCCCGGCCTTTTGCCGTTCGGCCATACGCGTGCATTTCCCGCCGACGACCCGAATCAGCTATTTGGGGTTTCGGATCGTGCTGGCCGAAGCCGGGGGAGAGTGAACGATGGAAACCATTGGGGTCAACCGCGAATGAACGCTAATTCACGCGAATGGAACCTGTCGAATTTTTCCACAACCGGAGAGGACGATTCCAATTCGCGTCGATTCGCAGCCCTGATTGGAAAAGTTCATACACCCCTCTCCATGAACCTGGTAGGGCTGACCTGCAGGTCAGCCCTACCAGGTTCATGGTCGCAATGCGTGCCAATTTTGGCTTGGGGGCTTCCCATGAACATCCTGGTGGGGCGAGACTCCTGT
>JACQWK010000537.1 GCA_016209525.1 Verrucomicrobiota bacterium | reverse complement strand
GTCAGGGGTCGCCCGGAGCGGGAAAGCCGCACGCCGGTCAATCTGAGGAATGGACCTCAGCGCGACAACGGGGAGGGAGTGGCCGTTGGCCACTCCCTTACCCACTATGGGGTGAGGTGCATTCGCCATGTCATCTAACTTATGAACTGATTAATATGGCTCAATCGTCGCCCGATAAAATCGGCAGGCTTCGCTGGAGATGGTTGAGTCATTGAATTCTAGGACACCGTCTGCGGCGAGATTGGTTTGAACTGGAATCCAACCTGCGAGATCAGGCGAAAACCAGAGAACATATCGGGCGTACTTGGGGCCGGTCACTTGAAACCTGACGACCCGGTTCTCCGTGGTCGGCAAGCCTAGACGCAAGGGGACCTGCACCGGGATTTCGACGAAGAGATAAGCCGGATCGCTCGTGACCAATCCGGCGGTATTCCTGACGACAACCGAGTATTCTCCGCTCTGGCCGGTTTGCGCATTCCTCAGGGCCAAAATCGCGTTCGTCTGGCCGGGAAGATCGGTGCCGTCTAACTGCCATTGATAGGTCAATGTCCCTGTGCCAGTGGCGGCAACCACAAACGTTGCGGTCTGCCCTTGAGAGATGTATTGGCTGACGGGCTGGGAGGTGATCAGCGGGGGAGACAACCCGCCTTTGGGGAGAATCGTCAGCGCGAGGTCCAATTCCGCTGATTCTTTTTTGAACCCAGCGACCAAGTGGACTACCCAAGCGCCAGATTCCGCGGGCGTTCCCGAAATGAGCGCATAGGAACTGACATTCGCCGGTTCGTAGGTTTTGACCGAGAGCCCGGCCGGCAGAGGATCGGCCGTAAAAAAGACGCCTTTGTCCTTTTTCTTTGAGCTGGTCGTCACACGGTAAGTGAAGGCCATGCCGTTGGTGCCGGTCGCAGTTCGAGCGCTGGTAATTGCGGTGGTGGTCGCCCCGGAAACGGCGTGATAACTCCCCGCGACCGCCGCGACGGCCACAAACCACTTGAGGACGATGGCCGCCGGCGAAGCGACCAGAGCTGGGCTGAGTTGAACGACCTTGCCGATTGGGGCGAGTTGGAGAAGCGCCGCGAGCAACAATGGAGTGAGTTTCAATTCGTGGAGAATGTTCATATCTTGACTAGTTGCACCCGCAACCGCCACCTCCGACAGCGCGACCGCCAAAGGCGGCTTCACGGGAAAACCACATGTGTTCGGCGAGCGCGCTGCCGAGCGGATCGCGATCGGGTCGCATGATATAGTCGGACAACGCGCCGCGCTGCCAGGGTTTGACATTGGCGCAGCCGCTGGTGAGTAACGTGCCGGCAAGCGCGAGATACAGAAGGGATTTTCGTTTCATGGCGACTTGCCCGGTGCGGCGAGAAGTTGCTCGATTTCACGCGCGTATTGTCGGTCGCTTTCACCCCCACGGTAGCCATTGTGGATGAAGCGAACCCGGCCTTCTCTGTCGATCAGGAACGAAGTGGGCATGGTTGTGACCTTCGCCGTCGCAACGAGCTCTTGTTCCACATCGCGGATCACGGTGAAGTGGATAGGAATTTTTCTTAAGAATCGTTCCACGTCCTGCTGCTTTTCGTCCACACTGATGGCCACGATGAGCAGCCCGCGTTCGGAGTATTGGCTATGCAGACGATCCAATGCGGGGAAAGAGGCTTTGCAGGGGCTGCACCAGGTCGCCCAAAAGTCCACCAAAAGCACATGCCCTTTGGTGAGATCGGGCAATTTGCCTTCCAGTTTGAATTGCGTCAGGTCGGGAAAAGGATCATTGACCTTCAGGCCGTCGGCTGAAGTGCGCGTCGCAGGAGCAGTCAGATTGATTGCCAGAAGGCAAAGCACGAGCGCATGCGTTTTGCCAAACAATCCATAAATACTCCGAGAGGGAACACCCCTCTCCCTGCCCTCTCCCCTCATCCGATGAGGGGAGAGGGTGGTCGAAGACCGGGAGAGGGGTGCTGGTCTATTTTTGAACTCGCGATTAAGAAGCGACGTGCTCATAGAACCTCCGGCTTGGGATTTTTGAGTTTTCAGTGATGATACAGCCCTCCGCCTGGTAGTAGGCATCCACCAATCTCAGGCCCTCCGCCGGACCGAGAACGAAAATCGCTGTTGAAAGAATTCCCGCGGCGGTGCAGGTGGGCGCAATCACACTCACCGAGCGGCAACCGTTGGCCACCGGTTTGCCGGTGCGAACGTCCAGGATGTGCCCGTAACGGCGGCCATTCAGTTCGAACCGGCGGAAATAGTCTCCGGAAGTGGCCACGGCCTGGTTCGTGACGGCAAGACCCGCCCAACACTTGCCCGGCTGTTTCGGATCTTCCAACCCGATGTGCCATGTTTTTCGCCCATCGGCCGGCTCTCCATACGCGAAGACATCCTGTCCAAAATCCACCAGGACACTCGCGATCCCATGCTGCAGGGCCAGTTGCACGACGCGGTCCACGGCGTACTCCTTGCCGATGCCACCGAGATCGAGGCCCATTCCTTCCTGGGGCAAGAAAATGCGGCCTTTCCCACGCTGGACCTTTGCCCAGCCGACTTTGGCTCTGGCCGCTTCAATCTCCGCCTCAGTTGGAACGGCTGGCAGATTTGCTCTCCAATCCCAGAGTTCGATCAACGGAAGAGCCGTGGGATCAAAAACACCGTGCGTCAAAAAATGCGCCTCATGGCAAAGCGCGAAAATCCGCTCGGTCTCAGGATCAATCTTGACCGATTCCCGGCCGGCGCTTTGGTTGATCCGGCAGATGAGACTGTCGGGCAGAAAACGCGAATAGCGCGCTTCAAAATCTGCGACCCATCGCAGGGCGGCCTCCCGGAACTCCCGCGCGCCGCGCGACGAAGCGGCATAGGTGATTCGACAGAGGGTGCCCATCGCTCCGAATGTGAGCTGGAACGCGCCAGCCCGGAAGATTTCTTGGGCCGAGCACGTGATACGATCGAAAATACTTTTTTGCCTCAAAACCATATCACGATGCCGAGGGTGAGCACGTTGGCTTTCGGGTAAGCGCTCGCGAAGGTGAGATTGTCATGACCGGACATCTCGTACCGTTTGTAGGCGGCCTCGAGCCAGAAATGCTCATGCAGCTTCATGGTGGCCTTCAAACCGTATGTCCATGTCCTGAAGCTGGAGACGCGGTAGTCGGCTGAGTAAAACTCCGGAAAGCCCTCCAACGGGATTTGCGGATCGCCGAGTTGTGCGGGCACGCGCACGGTGTAAAAGGGGGCTGCAGTCTGGTCGTAAATTCGGAGACTCGGCTGCACAATTAAGTGCTGGCTGATATTCTGATTCCAGCCCAGCGAGCCTGTGTGGGCCCAGATTCCGAATGAATCGCGGTGGATGCGGTACGCCGCCTCCACGCTCGCGTTCAACCGCTTGATGGACTGCAAGACCTCGACATAACCCATCTGGCGATTCTTGTGGTGCGGCCGGCTCTCCGGGAAAAGATAGACGCCCTCCACATCGGGGAAACTGTCGAAACGCACCCCTTTGTACGGATCCGCCAGATAACCTGCCGCGTAACTCAAGATGAGATTGACGGTTAGAATTGTTGTGGGGCTCAAAAGCTGAGTCACGCCAATCATTCCGTCCGTCGTGTCCTTGTCTTCCACGTCGTAAAGAAAGGAATTGGCCGGCAAGAGGCGGTCAAAATTGTGCGACACCCCCAGGGTCAGGGTCGTGTTCTTGTTGTTGAAGTCGATACTGTGCCTAAGCCCGAGACCGTAGGACTCGTAGTCGTTCTCAATGCCGTACGCAAACTGAGGTGCCACGGTGTGCGGACCCCAGCGCTGAGCCAGTTCGACCGTGCCAGCGCGGCGAATGTCCCGAATCTCCTGCATCGGAACCTGGTTGCTGCCGGGAAGCGGAGGACCACCGGTGGGCGTCGCGCCAGAAATGCTGTCATAGAGCAACGCTCCCTTCAATGTAAGGGATGCTGTCAGCGACTTTTCCAGACGCGCCGCGGTTGTTCCGATTTCGATTCGACCGCGCTCTTCCTGGTACTGCTCGTATCTGAAATCGAGCCTGTCTTCGGCCTGCGCGCGATGGGGCGGCAATGAGCTCAGAAGCGAGAGGAGGAAGCGCGCCGCGGAACGATTACGTGCGTCAAAGGCCTTCATCTGAAACTCGTATTCCCACCGAAAAAAGCGGTCCGTTCAGAATAAGATTCAACCCGGCTTCCGTTTGACTGGAACCATTTGTTGAGTTCGTGTTTTCAGAGTTTTTTCTGTTCATTAACGATTGTAATTTCAGAGCGTGTTTTGAAAATGGGTGGAACGGGCTACCAGCCCGTCTTCGGCGGCAACCTGCCGCCGAAAACAGCGGCAGGCTGGTGGCCTGCCGCAACAGGCCAGTGGCCTGTTCCACCCAAAAGCCATTTTCAAAACACGTTCTCAGTTCGTCGGTCTTTGTGCCTGGTTCACGACCAAGCGCGGCAAGTCTCGGTTTCTCGGCATTACGAAAGGATTACGGAGAGAGATTCCGGGCTTTGCTTTGCCCCGGCGCGTGTGGCTAAATCGGAGTGTATGAGTCGATGCTTACGAATCCTTGCCAAAGCGCTTTTCCTCGGGTGCCTGAGCCTGGCAACGCAACTTTCAGTGGCGAACGCGAAACCTGAAAACGAAGCGCAGTTTTTGGCAAACACCCGGCAATTGATTTTCGAAGGCCGCCGAAGTGGAGAGGGTTATTTTTCGCCGGACGGACAATCCTTGATCTTCCAAAGCGAACGCGAGCCCGGCAACCCGTTCTACCAGATTTACGTCCTGGACCTCCAAACCGGGGACAGCCACCGGGTCTCGCCCGGGCTCGGCAAAACGACCTGCGCCTTCTTTCGGCCTCACACGGACGAAATCCTTTTCGCTTCGACGCACCACGATCCCGAAGCTGCGGCTAAACAAAAGGCGGAGCTCGAGTTTCGCGCTTCGGGGAAGCAGCGCCGCTACGCTTGGGATTACGATGAGCAGATGGACATTTATTCAACCCGGCGCGATGGCAGCCAGCTCCGGCGGCTGACCGAGGCCTTCGGCTACGATGCGGAGGGTTCCTACTCGCCGGATGGGCAAACCATCGTCTTCACGTCGATTCGGGATGCCTACGCTTCGGAGAAATTCTCCCCGGAAGACCAGCAACGCCTCAAAAATGATCCGTCGTATTTTGCGGAAATCTACACGATGAAATCGGACGGCTCTGGCCAACGCCGTCTCACCTTCGCTCCTGGATACGATGGAGGACCATTCTTCTCGCCGGATGGGCAACGCATCATCTGGCGGCGGTTTAACGCGGACGGGACGCTCGCGGACATTTACACCATGAAACCGGACGGGACGGACGTGCGGCAGTTGACGGACTTCGGCTGCATGGCTTGGGCGCCTTACTGCCATCCCTCGGGCCAGTATGTCATCTTCACAGCGAACAAGTTTGGCTTCTCGAATTTCGAACTCTTTGTCGTGGACGCGGCCGGAGAACGGGAACCGGTCCGCGTCACATTCACCGATGGCTTCGACGGTCTGCCTGTTTTTTCACCCGGCGGCCGGAAGCTTTGCTGGACCTCCAACCGGACAGGAGACAGCAAGGCGCAACTGTTCTTGGCCGACTGGAACCATCCCGCGGCGGTGGTTGCACTCGAAGCATCCCCTCGCCGCGCAAGCAAGTCCTCCCAGAAGGTGGAATCAGGCGGATCTTTTGCCAGCGCGATCACAGTGGGAGACCTCCGAAGCCATGTGGATCGACTCGCCGGCGATGAACTGGAGGGCCGCATGACCGGAACGCAAGGCGGCGAGCGGGCAGCCCGGTATTTGGCCGAGCGCCTGGAAGCAGCGGGACTGAAGCCATTCGGCGACCACGGCTCTTTCTTTCAGCAGTTTGAGTTCATCGCCGGGGTCTCGGTTTTGACGAATCAGAACCGCCTGTTGCTGCAGCGAACCGGCGGATCGTTGGACGAGACCGTCCGCTTCCAGGCCGAAACGGATTTCCGTCCCCTTTCATTCACGGATAACGGCGAGGTCGAAGGGGAAGTGGTCTTTGCCGGTTATGGATTGTCTGTTCCCGGAAAACCAGGCGAGGGTTACGATTCATACGCGGGTCTCGATGTTTCAAACCGGATCGTGCTCGTCTTACGATACGTGCCTGAGAATGTGGAACCGAAACGCCGGCAAGAGCTCAACCGTTACGCGGCGCCTCATTACAAAGCGGCCATCGCCCGCAACCACGGCGCCCGAGCGCTTCTCCTCGTGTCCGGTCCCAACTCGCCGAATCCGGGGGCGCTCACGGGTCTTTCGTCAGACCCCAGCATCTCCGGGGCAGGGATTTTGGGGGTGTCGATCAGCGCGAAAGTTGCGGAAGCCGTGCTGGCCGGTTCAGGCAAGACATTACAATCGCTTCAAACCGCGCTGGATAGTGAGAATCCGCACGCCGAAGGAGGATTCCTCATCCCAAATGTGAAACTCAAAATCACGGCGGCGGTGGAGCGCATCAGGAAGACGGATCGAAACGTGGTCGCCCTGCTGCCCGCCGGCGGAAACGAGAATTCCGACGGATACCTGCTCGTAGGCGCGCACTACGACCATCTGGGCCGCGGCGAAATGAACACCCTCGCTCGGAAGGGAGAGGAAGGCCAGGTTCACAATGGCGCCGACGACAACGCGTCCGGTGTTTCGGCGGTGCTCGAACTGGCGGCCGCGCTGGCCGACGCGAGAACGCAAAAGCCCGGCGACTTTCAACGCGGGCTTATTTTCGCCTTCTGGTCGGGCGAGGAGCTTGGCCTCAAGGGGTCAGCACATTTTGCCGATCATCCGCCGGTGGCGTTGTCCAACGTGATTGCGTATCTGAATTTCGACATGGTTGGCCGTTTGCGCGAGAACAAGTTGATCTTGCAGGGCGTGGGAAGTTCCTCCCTGTGGCGGCGCTTGATCGAGAAACGAAACGTCGCGGCGGGATTTAACCTGTCTCTGCAGGATGATCCCTACCTGCCGACGGACGTAACGGCGCTCTACCCGAAGGGCGTTCCAGTCCTCAACTTTTTCACCGGAAGCCACGAGGATTACCACCGGCCGACCGACGACCCTCAGACGCTGAATTACGAAGGCCTGGAACGTATCACGAAGTTTGCCTCAGGCGTCGTGGTCGATCTTGTGAAGTCGGCGGACCGTCCGGACTACGCCAAGGTGGCGCAAAGCGACCGAGCGGGAGGCAGCAGAGAGAATCTACGCGCTTATTTGGGAACGATCCCCGATTACGCCACCGAGGTGGCGGGAGTGAAGCTTTCCGGCGTGCGCGGCGCCAGCCCCGCCGACAAGGCCGGTCTGAGAGGAGGCGACGTGATTGTCGAGTTCGCCGGGCAAAAGATCGCGAACATCTACGATTACACTTACGCATTGGACGCCGTGAAGATCGGCCAGCCAGTTAGCATCGTGGTGCTTCGCGAAGGGAAGCGAGTCGAAGTAAAGGCGATGCCGGAACTCAGGAAGTGATCTCCCGCTTGAAATGCGCGATCCTTTCTCCATAATCGACCTGTCACCGACCAGAATGACCTTTATGAACTACGTCAACTGCCTACAACACCTCTGCCTCGTCGCCCTGTTCGCTTCAGCCTCCGCCTTCGCTCAAGAAACCAAACCAGAATCCGCCAAACCGGAAGCGCCGATTTTCAAAGACAACAACCTCGAGGCAGCCGTCCGCAAATTCGTGCTCGAGAAGCGCGACAACGACAAGCCATTGACAGAAGCCGACCTCGTCAATCTCTCCACGATTCAAGCGAATGGGAAGGGCATCACAGATCTGAGCGGACTGGAGAAGTGCCAGAGCCTTGCTTCCCTGGACCTGGCGGAGAACCTCATTTCCGATCTCACGCCTCTCAAGACGCTGTCGAGGATTCAATACCTGAATCTGGCGGACAACCGGATTTCCGACATCCGTCCGCTCGCCGAAATCAAAGCGCTCCAGTACATCGAACTTTCGCACAACCGGGTTAAGAACCTGCGACCGCTAAGTTCCCTGACCAATCTGGCCTCACTCTATCTGGGAAATAACCTGATCGAAGACGTTTACCCATTGGCCAACCTGCACAAGCTTTCTTCGCTTTACCTGGACAACAACCGGATTGAGACCATTGACGACATCGGCGGTTTGAAAGGCGTGATGACGCTTTCGTTGAACAACAACTCCGTTTCAGATTTGTCCCCGCTTCAGGGTCTCACCGGGCTCTACTACCTTTTCCTCGAAGGCAACGAGATTCGAGATCTGACGCCGCTCGTGAAGATGGCGAAGAAGGATTCGGAAGGAGAAAAACGATTCGCGCCGTTCCTCAAGGTCTATCTTCAACGCAATCCTCTGAGCACCGTCGCCAAAAAGACCCAGCTCCCCGCATTGCAGGAGTGCGGGGTCAGGATCAACTAAAGCCTGCCCTATGCCCTCCGGCGGTGCTTTCCAGTCCGGACGAAAGAAGGTCGATTGCCGGGCGGGCTCTCAGCAGTAAACCAGCACGTGCGGATTGAGCGGAGTGGCGCTGTTGATATTCTGAATTTTGTTGATCCAGGCCGTGGTGAGTTCTTTGCCCTTCGCAATGATCAAGACGCCGCTCGTGTTGTAAATATCGCCGGCCAGAACCATCCCCGGCTGCAACTCGATCAGGAGGATTTCCCGCTCTCCACGAGGCAGCTCCGTCGCCGGCACGGCCTTCGCGACCACCTCGAATGCCTGCGGATCAAACATCTTGTTCACTTGGGACTGCGCGTCGTTCATAACCTGCGCCGGAGCTTGGTGCCGGCTGCAGAAATAGATCGAGACCGCCAACAGGCGTGATAGCCAAGGAATCGTTTCTCCCTGCAACCGGTCCGGGTAGCCGGTTCCATCCCAATTCTCGTGATGCGACCGGATGATCTCGCTAGCTTCCTGAAAAATGGGATAGGCCTGGAGCATTTCTTCCGTTTTCTGCGGATGTTTCTTAATCGCGCTCAATTCTTCCTCGGTGCACTTCTCGGAGGAGCGCAGCCATCGGCGCACGGCAGCTCGCTCGATGCCAACCATTGAAATGTCGTGCAATCCCCCAGCCCAGATCAAGCTTTGCGCCGCGTCGGGAGGAAGATCGATCACGGAGGCCACAGTCTTGCACAAGGCCATCGTGCGGAGCGCCGTGTTCCCCAAGTTTGGGTGAAAGGCCGTGAGCATCTTCACAAATACTTCCACAGCGACCTTGGCCTGTTCTGGCGTGCCGACCGCGCCCGAGAAGCCGGCGGCAGGTTCCGCCGCGCCAGGAGCTTCACCGGCCTCCTGGAGGGGCTCCGTCGTGCCGTCGGTCACCGTGAGGTCCAACTCCGAGACCTTGCGCGCCACGGAGTTCCTCAGCACCACAATCAGTTCCTCGCGAAGCCAGGGCTTGGTGATGTATCTGTGAATTAAGCCGGAGTGCACCGCGTCGAGAAGGTCTTTCACGGCAAGTTTGCCGCTGATCATCAGACGAACCAGTTCGGGATGGGTCTCCTTAACTTTGGCCAGCAATTCCAAACCAGTCATTCCGGGCATTTCGTGGTCGGCCACGACGATCGAAAAGTTCTCCCGTTTCAAGGCGTCCAAGGCCTTGCTTGCGCTGTCAACGAAAGTGGCCTCCAAACCTTCCGGCTGGAGCTGTTCTTTCAGCACGGAAAGGATCATCGGGTCATCGTCCACGACCAAGATCTTACCCACCGGCCGATCCATCGAAACTGATACACTCGACATATGTAGCTTTTGGAAAGTGAGACTCTTGGCAAGACGGGGGAAAGTCAAGCACGACTGGCCTCCCTGTGATTCTCCGGCCGCGTCTGCTGGCCTTCGCCGGGCCGTTCTCTCCTTCATTCCACCCAGCAATTCTCATATTGGCAACGGGCGCGGCTCGTGACTGTAAGGCGGACACTCCTGTCCGCACATTTTCGGAGGTTTTACGGACAGGAGTGTCCGCGTTACGGCCAAAATGAGAATTGCTTCATTCCACCCGCTTGCACACGCCGCACAGTTCGGCATCGGTCATTAAGGATTGGTTATTGGCGATTGATTTCAACGACCTATCGCCGAACCCTACTGACCAATTCCTCAATCCCATCCCTCTTCGTGTCGTTGGTGTGTTGGGTGGTTCTTGCTGCTTTTTTGAGGTTGATAAATCCGGGATCCAGCCGTGCGTCCGTCCGCGCTTGCGGACGAGTATCGCCTTCCGATGCTCCGTCTCGCCTAACCGGCCCTGGCAAATGACTCCGCTTCTTTGACGGTCTCCAGCAACCGGTCGATGACGCTTTTGACCGTGACTCCTTCCGCCTCCGCTCGGTAATTGATCAATATTCGGTGTCGCAACGTCGCGTGGGCGAGCGCTTGAATGTCCTCAAACCTGGCGTGGGAGCGGCCCAGCAGCAAGGCGCGCGCCTTGGCTCCCAACACTAGAAATTGAGCCGCGCGCAACCCCGCGCCCCAGCTCACCCATTCGTTCACGTAATCAGGAGTGGCTTGCTGGTGCGGACGCGAAGCGGCGGCCAGGCGGACCGCGTAGCGGACGACCTCCTCAGCAATCGGCACTTTGCGCACGATCTCATGAAAACGCAGCACATCCTCCGCGCTGAACAAAGCGGAAATGGGGTCGGCGTGCCGTGCCGTGGTTTGGAGAACCACAGCCACTTCCTGATCCTCGGGCAAATAATCGATCACCACGTTGAACATGAACCGGTCCAACTGTGCTTCGGGCAATGGATAAGTGCCCTCCATTTCGATAGGGTTTTGCGTCGCCAGCACGAAGAACGGCTCCGGCAACGCGTGGCGAACTCCGGCCGCGGTCACTTGGTGTTCTTGCATTGCTTCCAGAAGCGCCGCCTGTGTTTTCGGAGGAGTGCGGTTGATCTCGTCCGCCAAAATCATGTTGGCGAAAACCGGACCGTTCACGAAAACCATCCTTCGGCCTTCACCGGTTTCTTGCAGAATTTCCGTCCCCGTGATGTCCGCCGGCATCAAATCTGGTGTGAACTGAATGCGTTGAAACTTGAGGTGAAAAATCTGAGCCATGGATTTGATCAAGAGCGTCTTCGCCAAACCAGGAGCCCCGGTGATCAGACAGTGTCCGCCCGCGAATAGGGCGATGAGCAACTGCTCCACGACCTCTTTTTGGCCGACGATGACTTTCGACAGTTCCGAGTCAATCTTCGTCCGGCTCGCGATGATTTGTTCAACCGTTTGTTTATCTGTTGTGTATGAATCAATCACGTTCTTTATCCTTCAATTGTCGCTGATCACTGACTACTGACCACTTGGGTTGAAAGCGAATTGGAATCAGTGCGTCATGGCGTAGAAAACGATATTGATCCCGAGGGGGTAGGCCTTCTTTTCCGAAAACTCGCGGAAGTAATATTGATACACGCCTTCGCGTTCCCACCCGTCTCCGTTGTCGGTGTTGTGGCAAATCATGACCATCATCCGGCCTTTGTCATCGAAGATCGCGCGAAAATGGACTTCCTGCGCATCGGAGCGTTCCCAGGTCACTCCGTGATATTGACTTTCCTCGCCGAGTTGGAAGTTCGGCACCTGAAGCTTGTTCTTTTCCATCTTCAGCGGGAACACGCAATGGAAGACGGGATGATCCATCGGAAGATTGATCGGTTCGCGATCGGGAAAAACGCGCTTAATTTCCCGGTAAAAATTGTCCCACTCGCGCTCCCCCCAGAAATCGTCCACCATCAAGAACCCGCCGTTGAGCAAGTAACGCCGGAGCGAGGTCACTTCGTCATTCTCTAGCACCATATCTCCCGGTTCCACAATGTAGATAAACGGATAGTCGAACAGTTCCTTGTCTGTCAGCCCAAAGATCTTGCCGTCGGGATCAACCTTGAGCGAAGTCAGTTGCTGGAGCCGGAACGAGAAGTTCAGATCGCTGTCCGGGTAATCAATCGTCCATTTCTCCCATCGGCCCCACCCCCGGCTGGAGTTGTACCTTATCCGGACGAACGTAAACACGTCTCTGGAAAACTGAGGATCGACCTCCCATCGTGGAACGTCCCCGCGATCGAACACCTGCTGGCGTCGGGAGCGGAATTGGCCGAAGACTGCCGTCGCGGCACAAAGTCCAAGGATCGAAGCGGCGGCCAGAAACCATCGGATTCTCGCTCGCGAAGCGACCCACCCCTGCGCCCCTCCCAGGAGGGGAACTTTCATTGGCTGCCCAGTGCGTGGCTCCCCCCCCTGGGAAAGGTACGGGGCAGAGTTCATGGTGGCAGCGCGCGCCGCGTTCGGCCCGGAATCATTCTTGGAACTCATTTCGGTGACGGAGCCGTGGGTGTTTCGTGGGCGCTGCTTTCTGTGGTGCCGTATTTCTGAGTGATCGCCAGGAGCAGCTTGTACGCGTCAAGAAATCTGGGGGCTTCTTCCAACGCAACCAACACGTGCCGTTTGGCCGAAGCGTCGCCTCCGGCATGAAGCAGCTTGGCCAGACGAAAGTGAACTTCGGCTGGGTCCGGAGGATCGAGCTTCAATAAAGTCTGGTATGACTGGATCGCCTCTTTGGCGTGGCCCAGTTCTTCCTGCGCTCGAGCCAGAAACCGATGCGGAGCCGGAACCAGCGGGTTAACGGCCAAATACCGTGATGCGTTCGCCGCCACTTCAGACCACCGGCCGGACGAGGCCCCAAGTTCCATGAGTCGCAAAAAGGCATCTGTCACCTCTGAATCCAGGCTTGCCGCCTTCGCCAAAGCAAGGTGTTCGAGCTCGGTTTCATCAAGGCCTCGATGCGCAGACGCGAGCATGAGATAGGCGCTGTCCGGCCCTGTCGGGTCGGGGTAGTGTTCGATCAAGGTTTTCAATGGGGCCTTTGCTTCTTCCCATTTCTTTTGTTCGAGCAGTCTGCGGGCCTTCTCCTGAAGAACCCAATAGTTCTTGGGATGTTTGTCCATCCACTTGTCGTCCTCGGCCGCACCGAGGCCGAAGCGGCGTTTGAGTTCATTGGCGGAGCCGCCCGCAGCGAGCTGTTCCGGCTTTTTCCACTCCAGACCGGGTCCGACTTGTTCCGCTCGTTCTCTGGCGAATTCCTCGAACTCCTTCTCAATCTTCGAGAGCGGCGCCGTTCGAGCTTCGATCGCGTCGTTGATGGCCTTGCCTTCACCCAGGTCGTTCAGAATCCGCACGAGCGCGTCGAACCCGAATCGTTCGACGAGGAACTGCACGACGAGGGAAGATTCATAATAGGCGAACTGCAAGTGAAACGGAGTCTTCGGAGCGAGAAACGCGCCGCTTAAATCCCGGACCGGCGTGAGCTCGCCTTTGAGGATCGTTTCCCGGTAACGAGGCGTCATCGCTTGGCCCCACGTCGGATCCGCCCGTCTTTCTTCGTACACGGATATGCCTTCGCTCAGCCAGCGGGGCATTTTGTTTTTTGTCAGGCCCAGCGTGACGACGTGACAGAACTCGTGCCAGAGCATGGCCTTCCAGTTGGATGGATTGCCGGTCTGAGCGGCCGGGCTGTTGGCCGTAATCACGTTGCCAAAGCAAACGCCCAGATAGCCTTCGCCGCCCGGCATCATGAAGGTCCGCACCGCGAAATCCTTTTGTTCGGGGAATACCTCCACGACCGTCGGCCGACCGGGAGCGTATTGGTACTTCGGGCAAAGCGTGGCCTTGGCGCGATTGAGCAATTCGAGCACGTCGCTGCCGTAAATCGGCGCTTCCACGGCATGCATGCGAAGGGCGAAATCCTGGTTGGTCAAGGACTGGAACTTTGCCAGGGTTTCGCGCAAGGTCACGAGGTTGTACGCGACCACGTCATATCCGTCCTTTTGGTGAACTTCCTCCGCGAAATTCCATCCTTCCTCATCCAAGCCCAGGCGGAGCAAATCCTGGGCGAGCTGAATCTTGGCTGGCAGAAAAGCCGGATCCCATTGCACCGCCTGTCTCTGGTAGGTCGAGCCTTCCGCGAATCTGTACTTTTGCGAGAGTTTCTGGCCGATCAGAGAAACAACCCGGGGATTGGTTTTCCACCTCTTGAGTGCCGTCTCGAGTGCTTTCGCCTCTCCGGCTGGATCATTGCGCAAATGCGCCAGAACTGCCCGATACGCCCAAGCCTCCGCGTACGCTGAGTTGACGGCCAGAGCCTTGTCGAGAGTCTTATCGGCCTCGCCATAATCCTCGGCATCGATGAGATGGTCGCTGATGAGCAGCAAGCTTGGAACATGGCGGCGATTGTGCTCCAGCGCCTTGTCCAGGTTCTCGACCATCTTGGCGCGATCATCTGACGAGAATGCTTTGGCCAAGCCATAAAACATGTCCGCGTCCGAAGCGAACCGTTTGAGTCCTTCCTGGAAACTCTTGGCGGCAAGGCCATGATCGTTCTTATCGAGCGCCAATTGCCCGATCGCGAGGTAGGTCTCCCGGTAATCGGGGTCGGCCTTCTTGGCTTGGTTGAAAAAATTCTCCAGGACCAGCCGCGCGTCGGCGCCGAGCAACAAAGCAGCCTTGCCCAACGCGACATAATTGGGTGCGTCCGGATAGCCCCATCGTCGGGCGCTGGCGAGGTCGTTAATTTCCTGGAGCAATTCTTTGGCTCGGTTGGTCTGCCCGTTCTGCAGGAACACCTCGCGCGCCAGCAGACGCACTGGGAGACTGCGGGAATGGCGGCTTAGTGCATTCGAAATCACCGTCTGAGCCTCCTCGTAATGCCCCAGCTCAACGTGGCATTGTGTCATGAGGATCGACCAATCTTCCCTGGCAAACCGTTCGCGCGTGGCCTCGGTCGCCAGGCGGATGCATTCCGAATAATCGCCCTTTAGAAAAAGCTTCTGACAGTCGCCGAACTCATCGGCCAATAAGCGAAGATCGGCCGCCACCAGCCAAAGGATGCCTGAGAAAATGAAGCGCAAGCCGGAAAACCAGCGGCTCAATTTTCGTCGCGCGCTCTGGGTCCGTGCCATTCTCACAAAGGAGAGCATGAAGACATCTAGCCTAATTGACCGTGCGGCGCAACAGTTCCGTATCAATGATTCAGTATTCCTGGTCCGCAGCAATCCCAGCGGTCGGCAGTTGGCCGTCTCTGAATAGTGCGACAAATGCTCTGCACCCAGGTATTCTCCAAGACTGTGCGCCCAGTCTGCCGGTTACCAAATTCGGTGCGGAGAACCCTAACCGACGACCTGGGGAACTGGATTTGGGTTTCAGTACGACAACGACACGCTCGGCGAGCGGCCCCTTCGGGCCGCTTCAATTCCCAAAGTCGAATCGCCGTGATTTCCGAGGTGGAAGCTCCAACACATGCGCACCCTGAAGCGGCGTAAATATCGTGCTCCAATGGCGCGGAAGAGAGCACTCATTTTTGCCAGAAGCCGAGCCATCCGGTCCAAAGCATAAGCAGAGCGAGTGCTATCCAGCTTCCGACGCCCACCACTGGCTGAGATAGCACGCCGTTTGGCAATGCATTCAAGAGGAGCCCAAAAACGATTCCGGCGGCAAAGCCACCGAAATGCGCCACCACGTCACTTGCAGGATTCAACCCCAACAAGACAAACAGCAGTGTCGCTGCCAACACGCTCTTCCCGGCCTGCCGATACGCCCCTAGGGGCGCCTTCCAAATGGAGAATCCAGGCGCCGCGATCAAACCCAAAGCAGCCATCACCATCCCCGAAGCTCCCAAGCCGTCGTATGGTTTCGAGTGAATGATCAGGCCCAAAACATTTCCGAGCGCGCCCGCCAAATAGCAAGCGAGCGAACCGCACCCAGAACCGTAACGGCCCATCGCCAGCCCAAATAGCAGACCTCCGGTCGTCAGGTTGGCCAACAAATGAACCAGGTCGGCATGGAGAATCAAGGCCGTGAAGATCCGCCACCATTCTCCGGAACGCGCCGCAGCGCTGTGGAGAATCCACGCCTGATGAATCTCCGAGAACTCCCCGGTGCTAAGAATGAACATCTCGGCCAAAACGATGCACCAGACCGCTCCACACCAATGCCAGGTCAAGTCCTGTCCAAAAAACGCCTGGCGCCATCGCCAACCACGGTTCTCCAGACGGTATTGTCGGATCGATTGCAGCGCTCGCTCGTGATCGCCCGCAGACACGATGAGAAACCACTGGCGATCACCCCCGCGCTCAATGCTGGCGGCAATGTCCTGGCTGGCCAACACCAAACTCCAGTCCATGGCCTGCCGTTCTGACCTGGCACGGATCGCGCATGGCCCGGTTTCGTCGTCCGCCGAACGCATGCTTTAGGGTCGAACAACAGCTCCTGATTGTCCAGCCAAGCGCGTCCATTCGTATTCTCCGAGATGAAGGAAAGAGTAGCAGCAGGCGTGTCGCCTGCCGTAGAGCCGTGGCGTCTCGCCCGGCGGAACTGGCTTGGAGCGTGTCTTGAAAATACCTTTTGGGTGGAACAGGCCACCGGCCTGTTGTGGCAGGCTACCAGCCTGCCGCCATTTTCGGCCGCAGGTTGCCGCCGAAAACGGGCTCGGAGCCCGTTCCACCTATCTTAAAAACACGCACTTAGAAATTCGAGCGCCCCTGGGAGGATCGCCTCCACCTCCGGGCGGCAAGATGCCGCCGTCTTCGACGTCAGGCGGGAGGCCCGCCGCTACCGACAATTTGCAGACTGCACTCAAGAGAATGGAACTTGATTTGCTTTGATTTGACGGTGAGACGAATGTCTTGGTAATAAGATGGCGCAAAGGAACGCGGTTAGTCCTGCGAGCGCGGCGTGACCAAAATGAATTATGAAAGTAATTCAGGCAAACTGCAGAATTCAGTTCACACCGGAAGACATTGATTTCATCGTCTCCACGCTGGGAAAAAAGGCTGCCGATGCCCAGTGCCTCATGGCGCTTCTAAGTGATGAAGAAACACGGGACACCATCCTGGATGATGAATCGCTCTTGCGCGCCGTCCTGGAGTATCCTGGTTGTCTGCGCGTGTCCGATCATCTCTACTTTTACGTCGTCGTCCGCTGCGTTTTGCGGCGGGCTGGCATCCAAACCCGGTCCGTCGCTGACTATGTCGCGGAAGTTCTGTGTGAGTTCTCGCGCACTGAACGCACCCGCTGCCTGGTTCCCGGGCGCAAAGAACCCGCCGATTATCTCTTTGAAATGCTGGAAGCTCTGGAATCCGCCGACGAAAGAACCAGCTTCTATATCCGGACCCACATCGGCAATCATTCCTTGTTTTGGTCGGGTGTTTTTCCCGATCACATCCGGTACCGTGCGGAATACCGAGGCTCCCCTGGCATGCGGTACTATGAAGCGCTCGGCCAAGCGAACTTCCGGGTCGCCAGCGATCATCGGCTCGCCGAACGATATGCGTTGGCGCCGATCTTGGCGACGTTAGCCGAACGATTCCAGGCCACGCGTCTGGCATTGAATGACGTCGCCCAGAGGCTCTGCTCGCTGGGTGACGTCGAATTGCCTTTCGATAAGCTGCTGCAGGCGCAATAATCACTCGAAGCGGCGTAACAACTCTCTCCGAGAACCTCAAGGTGGGACACAAGACTCCAGTCGCGCCCTGACTTCTTTGCCCGCAAGGATTCCAGGGCTCGACGGGAGTCTCGCCCCACCAAGGAAGGAGGTTGAGCAGGCGTCACAGCGACGTCTATGCAAGCAGCCCGGTCTTTCGAACGGCTTCGATTGTCTCCGGTGGGCGCATGTGGAGAATTGTCTGCCACCCTCTCAGGCGGCCGGCGGCGACGTTTTCCGACCGGTCATCGATATACAGCAATCCGTCGCCCCGGCAGCCAGACAGATGTTCGACGGCTTCGCAAAGACGAGGTTCCGGCTTCATCGCGCCGTGTTCAAAGGAAAAGATATAGCCGTCGAAGTGTTCGAAGAACTCGAATCGGCGCCGAATGTGTCCGACCGCCAGGGGATTCGTATTGGAAAAGATGTAGGTGGGCACTCCTCGCGACCTCAGATCGGAATGCAAGTGAATGATGGGATCGATCGGGGTGAAGATGTCCGCGAAGATGGCCCCGAATTCCGTCAAATCGCCTCGAAATCCTGAGAGCCGCTGACATTCGGCGAAGAATCGTTCGGTCGTGATGAGGCCGGTCTCGTACCGGTGGAGGAGCGGAGATTGATCGAGCAACTCCTGAAGGTCCCTCGCCGACCGGTTGCATCGAGCTGCCAAGTTCGAGGCGGCGATCGCAAAATCGAAGTGAAGCAATACTTTGCCCAGATCAAACACAACTGCCTTCGGCTTGACCATGCGTAGAAACGTCACTCCAATGGCCGCCGGCCTTCAATCGCTTTGCTCAGCGTCAGTTCGTCCGCAAACTCCAATCCACTGCCCACCGGCAGGCCGTGCGCAAGCCGCGTCACCTTTGTCCCTTTTGGCTTCAGCACTTTCGCCAGATAAAAACTGGTCGCGTCACCTTCCACGTCGGACGGGAGGGCCAGGATGATTTCCTGGATCGCTTCTTTGGCCAAACGATCTTCCAAGCTCGAGATCCGCAAATCTTCCGGGCCGATGCCGTTCAAGGGAGAAATCCTGCCGCCCAGCACATGATACTTGCCGCGGTAGGTCGCCGGCTTTTCGATGATGAGGACATCAACCGGACGTTCAACAACGCAAATGACCGAACCATCCCGGCGCGGATCCTCGCAAATGAAGCAAGGCTGGCGTTCGGTCAAGGCGCCGCAGATGGAGCACGTGGCGATCCGCTCACGAGCGGCAATCAGAATGCGGGAAAGTTCTTTGACGGCCGCCGCGTCCGTCTGCACGAGGTGGAGTGCGATCCGTTCGGCAGACCGCGGACCTATTCCCGGCAACCGGCTCAAGGCCGCGATCAGTTGGGTGACAGGCTCAGGGAGGGAAGCCATCCTCTCTACACGAGCCCCGGAATGTTCATGCCGGCGGTCACTTTTCCCATCTCGGCGGAGGACAGTTCTTTGGCTTGCGTGAGCGCGCTGTTGGCCGCCGTCAGAACCAAATCCTCCAGCATTTGGGGATCTGCTGGATTGATGGCCTGTGGGTCGATCTTAACCGAGGCGATGGTGCCGTCGCACTTTGCCACGACCTTGACGGCGCCGCCGCCGCTGGTCGCTTCCACGGTCTTGGACGCAAGCTGGGCTTGTACTTCTTCCATTTGCCGCTGGATCCGCGCGGCTTGTTTCATGAGTTTGCCTATGCTGGACATAAGAAAGGTCGCATTAGTTTTCTCACAGAATTGAACGACGGCCCCTCACCCTTCGCCCCTCTCCCCGCGGCTTTTCACCGGTTTTCAAGTTCACAGGCGTGGGAAGAGGGTGGGAGTGAAGGGCGCGTTAGCTTCTGCAGTGATTCATATAAATCAGTTCATCAGTTAGTTGACATGCAGAATGCCCCTCACCCCATCCCTCTCCCCATCGGATGGGGAGAGGGTGGCCGAAGGCCGGGTGAGGGGTGT
>JACQWK010000540.1 GCA_016209525.1 Verrucomicrobiota bacterium | reverse complement strand
GTCTCGCCTGCGAGTTCGCCGAGCGTCCCGCTCGGACGCGGCCCGGCGGCGAGACGCCGCTCGAACTCGCAGCCGAGGACGGCTGCGCTACGACGACCGACAACTTCGGGATGCACCGCCGCAGATTGGGCGCCGCTTGACACTGCCTCCGTGATTGCCAGGGACAGCGCGCCTGCGCTGTCCGCGCCGCGTACAGCGGCGCAACTGGAAGGCCTAAGTTGGCTGCAGGATTTGAGTTCCGCCCGCTGCACGCGGGCGGGGACGCCGGAAGCCCGGCGTCCCTACCCTTCGGTGGCCGTGTCAAGATGCGCCCCCGCAGATTCGCAGGAGAGCACGCGATAACATCCGGAAACGCCGCGGTTGCGGTGTGGTTGGCGATGGAAACCAGCGGTGGGTGGCTCGCCCGAATTGTGAAAAGATGGACTTGCTCGGCGCGCTGGACTTGGTGCAAAAATGACTCGCGCGACGAAAGAGTCTCGCTTCAAGTACCGGTTTTGAGATCTTTGTGCCGGGGCGTCAGAAGTTGCCTATGGCAAGTCATCCCGCTTGCGGGAGCGCCGATCTCCTTAGACCTTCGCCGCGCATTTGTTTTTTAGAAATTGGATTGGAATCCAACCTGATCGCGCTCACCTATGCCACTCCAGGCTGAGTTTCTGTCGAGGACAGAGGCGCCTCGGCAGGAGAAGAGTCAGATGCGGTCTGGTCGCGCTGCCTCAGCTTGTCAACGCACTTCTCGGCCGCTTCTCTCCCAGCCACAACGCCGTCACGGCAACCCGATTTCATTCGCTCCGGGGCAAGGTTCTTTGCCAGCGTCCATTGGAACACCGCGGCAAATCCGACTCCGTAACCGACCCAGTAAACTGCGCCAGACAATGCTCTTTTCAATTTCGGGAGTGCCTTTTCGGCCGCCCGTCTTGCGTCTTCGGCACCCTTGTCTATCGCGTCGCAGACACTTTCAAGAACGCACTTGCGAGCCTGAGCTCCGATGTTTTCTTTAGCACCGGCGATTTCCTTGTGAACGTCATTGCCCGCGCCGTCTTGAGGCTTTTGGTTGGAAGTATTGTCCATAGTTCAATTCCATTTGTTGTTGTTGACTTTCTTGGAGAAATGATGCGCCAGGACCGGGTCGTCTTGCCACTGCAAGTCCTTAAAAAGATTGTAATGTGCAGGCTCGCTGCGGTTCATCTTCTTCAGACTGTTCGATGCGGCGCGGAGGTCACAAGGTCACAAGTTGGCCGTTTCAGGGCGCTTGACTCGGGTCTGCCAAGGCCGCAAAGTTGAACAGGTTGGACACCGCCTTGCGCGCTTATGAAAGACCTGCCTTCCAATTCCCCAACACGGCCGCCGAGGCGTCGCTCTGCGGCGGGCTTCACGCTCATCGAATTGTTGGTCGTGATCGCCATCATTGCGATCCTGGCGTCGATGTTGTTGCCGGCCTTAAGCAAAGCGAAGGCGCAAGCCCAAACGGCCAAGTGCGCCTCCAATATGAAGCAATGGGGAATCGCCACGGTCATGTATCTGGGCGATTTTGAGGATCGTCTCCCTCTCTTTGGTGACCTGTCCACGGATTACACCCGAGCTTTCTGGCACGCGAAGCTTGCTCCTTACGTGGCGAAGCAATTACAGGCCGGCAAACTTTTCACTGAAACGGAGGTTTACAGTTATGAGCTCCGCAAATGCCCCGGCGGCAATTTCGGGCCGGTCCCGTTTTCGCGGCCGCCGGCTTCCTCCTCGAAATCGTGGAATTGTTGGATCGGAGCCAATTTCGGGGCTTACGGCGAACCGCTCAGCGGTCCGTTCTACTACGGCGACCGCGTCCGGCCTTTAAGCGTCTCGCGCATCGCGAAGGCGGCCGATGCCATGATTTTCATGGATACCATCACGCACTACGTTTATTCGCCGGTGGAAGCGAACTACCGCTTTACGCTGGATATGGATCGTGATGGCGCTGTGGACACCATGCCGCAATACCCCGATACGCCTTTCAACTCCGGCCGTCCGACGGTGCATGGCAATGGATCGAATCTCACCTTGCTCGACGGGCACGTCGAGCGGGTGGCTTTTAAGAAGCTGTGGCAGATCGATGCGGCGAAGAAGGTGGTGCATTCGTTTTGGTACGTGGAAGATTAACCAGCGTCTGGGGAGTGGTCGCCGAGAATCATGAACGGACTTCACATGGGCCAGTCTCTGGGGCGGTCCGTTGCTCGCCTTCCTCGCCCGGCGTTCACTCTGATCGAACTCCTTGTCGTCATCTCCATCATCGCGATCTTGGCGAGCCTGTTGTTGCCCGCGCTGAGCAAAGCCAAAGAAAAAGCCAAAGCCGCCAACTGTGTTAGCAATATGAAACAAATCGCTCTCGCCGAGCGAATGTATATGGAGGACCACTCGGGCTCTCTGACACCCCTTTGGCGGGAGCGAGGCTTTCCGGGATGGCCGCCCTGGACTTATGACGCGGCATCTTTCGCCGTTCAGAATCCGAATCTCCTTTGGTGGCAGGATGAGTTGCGGTTGGCGGGGTATGCCCCGGCACGCAAGGTCTTTGACTGCCCGTCGCTCAAGTGGCTGGCGACGAGAGCCGGCGGGGGGTCGCGGAGCACGAATAATACCCTTGGCATCGGAATGAACCACCGCGAATTTGGCAACACACTCGCTGTCTCAGTGCCGGATCGAAAACCCTTCCGCGAGAGTGAAGTGGTTAAACCGAGCGCGGCCATTGTCTTTGCCGACGCCGGGGGTGTGACCGCCGCCACCAGAAACCGGCCGCCCGACGAATGGCTTGAGGATAAGGCACTCGATCAGGCTCTAACAGTCGCTGGGTTTGGCTGCAGCTACTTCCGAGTGCCGAGTGATCCAAGCTTTGTCGAAGGCGACTCGCGATCGCTGCCGCGTCACAACAAGCGGGTCAACGTCACCCATCTGGATGGGCATGTAGAAACCATGAAGAACAGTGGCATTGGTTACCAGCACGCCAGGGGCCATCCTGCGGCACTGTGGGATAGAGAATGAAAACACACTTTGTAGCCATGAAGCGAAATCACTCTGCCCAACCTCTCGTTCGAAAAGCGCTCGATTCTTGCCCGTTGGCCTTCACCCTCATCGAGCTTCTGGTCGTCATCGCGATCATCGCAATTTTGGCCGGAATGCTCATGCCGGCCTTGGCGAGAGCAAAAGCCAAAGCGAAACAGACCCAATGCCTCAGCAACGAGAAGCAGATTGGCTTGGCCTACTTTCTTTATGTGGAGGACCACAACGATAGTTACCCGACCCAGTTGGGCTGGGGCGCGGGCGGCGGGAAGAAGGGCGGCAAAACCCGCGTGGATGCTGGGGTGCTCGCCTCGTTTGGAGCAAGCGTGGCGGAGACCAACCGCCCGTTGAATCGGTACTTGGATGCTGTCGAAGTGTTTCACTGTCCGGCTGACAAGGGAGACACGCTTTACGGCGCCAAGAATTGTTTTGAAGAATACGGCAACAGCTACCATCCGCAGTACCGCCACGATTCCTTCCGCACGAAAATGGTCTGCGGTGATCCGGCCTTTCCGAGCGGGAGTTACAGCGCCACGCCCATCCGAGGCAGCGAAGTTGCCCTGAGCTCGGCCAACAAGATCATCCAGGGAGACTGGAACTGGCACGGCAACCGCGATCTCAGCAGGGCCGATAGCATCTGGCATTTCTACAAAGGCAAGGCCCGTTACAACCTCCTGTTCGGAGATGGCCACGTAGAGTTTTACCAATTCCCACCCGAAATGATCCGCTGGGGTGAAAACCCGAAATGGGATCGCGGTTGGAGATGGTGGTGACTGGTTCGAAGGGTCAGCCCTCAAATCTTAAATCCTGCGGAGCGTCCTTTGCCTCCACAGCCTGGAACAAACAAGATTGGATGCTTACAGAGGAGACCTTGGGATGGACTACACGCGGAAGGTTTGTAGTCCCGCCTTTAGGCGGCCCGAACGGGCTAAAGCCGGGACTACAAACGCCGACCTGTCGTTCATCCAACGGGCTCGTCAATAAGGGCTGACCCTGACCCTGGTCGCTTGGCTATTTGGCGCCGTAGTTGCCTTCCGCGCGCGCCACGCCTTCCGGAACATCGTGCGAATCGCCCAGCATGTTCTGAACGATCCAATTGCCATGCCCGCCGACAGCTTTCAGCGACTCGGTTCCTTTCTTTTCCTTCCGCCCATCGCGTATCACGCAGCCAGACACGCGCGTGTTCGTGGAGTCTTTCATCAACAACCCGACATTGTCCGAGTCGAGGATGGAGCAATTCGAGACGTTGAAGCGGTCACAAGCTTCGATGAGCAACGCCGCCGGCTTGCGCCAGACACCGTTGACGTGCAGCCCGGTCAAAAGGCAATCCTTAGAATTGCGAAACACGAGTCCGCCGTTGGCGTCAAGGCTCGTGCCATAGTTGTAACGCGGGTTGCGGTCGAAATTGTTCGGGCCAATCACAATATTGCTGCTTTCCTCCACCAGCAGGTCGTGCTGGTAGCCCATCCAGAATGTGTTCCCCGTGAGCGTGACGCCGCGCGCGTGGCGGATGTGAACGTTGATCTGCACATCGCTCAGCACATTGCCGGTGAGGGTGACGTGGCCCTCCTGGGTCGTGGCTGTCCCGGCGCGCTTTTCCAAGGCAGGCTCGCGGCCTTGGCCAAGGATGCGAATGTTGGCAGAGTCGGGTGAAGGGCTATGGTGTTGAATCGTGCAGCCGGTGATGGCGACCTCTCCAATGGAGCCACCGGTCGAATCCAGCAAGACATTCGCGGTTGGCGGCGTGTTCGGGCTCATGTTGCTTTCGATGTCGCAATTCCCAATCTGCACATTGCGCACGTTGCCTCCGCGCGACACGACCCCGCCGCCGGAGCAATAGCTGATGTGGCAACCGGTAATGCTGGACTGATGGAGATTGACATTGTCGTAGAACACCCCGATCCCCCGATTGTCGTAAATGTGGGAATCAGCGATGAGCACATTGCGGTTCCGCACGGTGAGGCGGATCCCATGCCGCAGTTTGCGGAGAACCACCCGCGTGATCGTCAACTGCATGGTGCCTGTCGCCTCGATTCCATCCGCTTCGCGGTGATCACCGACGATTTCCACGGCGTCCACCATCGGGGTCCGCTGGCGATCCCAAACGTTTGGCTTGAATTGATCCGGGTCGGCGGAACCCTGGTGCGTGCCGAGGAGTTGGAAGGCTGGCCCGGCTCCGGCCATCACGATCCGCCCAGTACCGTCGCCAACCAGTGAAGTGAATCCGACCTTGTCGAGGTTGATAACCACAGGTTGAGTGAGACGGTAAATGCCTTTCGAGAAGTGCACTCCGCCAACGCCTGCATTTACGGCGCGTTGGATGGCGGCGGTGTCGTCAGTTTTCCCATCCCCAGCGGCACCGAAAGCCCGCACGTCAGTCGAAGCCCCAAGTGAGTTCGGAAGATCGATTGCACAGCAGAGCCTGAAACAGACGGCCAAGGCCGCAATGGTTGGGGACAAACGTCGCGTCGAAGCGGTAAGGTTCATGCCGGATTGAACGCGTTTGGTTGTCAGGGGATCAAGCAGTTTCCTCGGCGGCAACTCCGTTCGGGATGCCGCAATTGGGGCTGGAATCAAACGCCACAAACTGCGATAAACCAGCGATCCAGATATGAAGCTTCACCACATCACATCGATATTCTCCCTGTTGCTTGGCGTCGTCTTAGGCAGCCCGCAGTCGGAGGCCGCCGAGCAAACAACCCGCCCCAACATCGTGTACTTCATCATCGATGAACTCGGCTACTACGAGCTTTCGCACATGGGCCATCCTGAAATGCGCACGCCGAACGTTGACCGCTTGGCCGCCGAAGGCGTGCGCTTCACTCAATGTCTGGCGGGCGGGCCGGTGTGCGCGCCCACTCGTTGCGCCCTGCTCACCGGAAAACACGCCGGCCACATGACCGTGCGCGCCAACGGTGGATTTGACCCGCTGCGCGAAGGCGAGGAAACGCTCGGTTCGATGCTGAAGCGGGCGGGCTACGCGACCGGCGGCTTCGGCAAATGGGGCAATGGAGGACGCGGGACTTCCGGCGTGCCCGAAACACATGGCTTTGACGAATTCTTCGGCTACTACGACCAAGTCCACGCGCACACGTTTTTCCCAAGGTATCTGGTGCGCAACAGCCAGGAAGTGCCGCTTCCGGGCAACACCGGTGACACCAAGGAAGGCAAAACCTTCAGCCAGTACGTTATCGTCGAGGCGGCCAAGAACTTCATCCGCGCGAACAAAGACCAGCCGTTCTTCGCCTATCTCTGCTGGACGCCGCCTCACGGCCAATGGGGCATTCCCAAAGACGACCCGTCCTGGGCGCTTTACAGGGACAAGCCTTGGAAAGAAGACGCCAAGATTTACGCCGCCATGATCAACATGGTGGACCGCCAAGTTCGCGAAGTCCGCGATTTGCTCAAAGAACTCGGCGTTGCCGAGAAAACCATCCTCTTCTTTTCCGGCGACAACGGAGCAAATCGCTATTTTCCGGACAGCCAGCATCCTGAAGGCATTTTCAGTCCGAATATCAACCCGCGGACCGGCGTGAAGTTCCGCGGCTTCAAAGGCCAACTGTACGAGGGCGGTTTGCGAATTCCATTCATCGTCCATTGGCCCGGCAAAATTGCCAGTGGCCGTGTGAGCGACCATCTCTGCTTTTTCCCCGATGTCATGCCGACACTCGCTGAACTCGCCGGCGTCAAGCCGCCCAAAGACACCGACGGCATTTCCATTGTTCCAGAGCTGTTCGGCGAGAAGGCAGCCGGGCGGAAGCAACCGCAACATGACTATCTTTACTGGGAGTTCCGGCAGGACGTCGCCGTGCGCGCGGCCTCCTGGAAAGGAATTCGAGTAGGTGGCGAGAACAAGCCTTGGGAACTCTACGATTTGTCCAAGGACGTCTCCGAGACGCAGGATGTCGCATCCCAGCGCCCGGACGTTGTCGAGGAAATGAAGGCGTTCGCAAAGACCGCTCACGCGCCCGTGCAGCCTGGAGTCGTTTATGATCGCGCGCTCGTTGAAAAAGACCGCGATTATCGCGGGACAGCGGTGCAGTCCAAGCCCAACTTCATCCTCATCAACATTGACGACCTGGGTTATGCCGACATTGAGCCGTTCGGCTCGAAGCTGCACCGGACGCCGAATCTGAGCCGGATGGCGGCCGAGGGAATGAAACTGACGAGCTTCTACGCCGCGCCCGTTTGCTCGCCTTCACGCGCGTCGCTTATGACGGGCTGCTACCCCAAGCGGGTTGGAATCCCGGCGGTGCTGTTTCCAGGCAACGCGACAGGACTCAACGCCCGTGAGCACACCGTTGCTGAATTGCTCAAGGCGCGCGGCTATGCGACCGCCTGCATCGGTAAATGGCATCTGGGGGATCAACCGGAATTCCTGCCGACACGGCACGGTTTCGACTCCTATTTCGGCTTGCCCTACTCAAACGACATGGGCCCCGCAGCCGACGGCGTGAAGAGCAACTTGGGCGACCCGCTTCCGAAGCCAGGCAAGAGCCCGGGCCAACCTCCGCTGCCTTTGCTGCGCAATGAGGCCGTGCTCCAGCGCGTCCTGGCTAACGACCAGACCACGCTCGCCGCCCGTTACACAGAAGAGGCAGTGAAGTTCCTTCGCACGAACCAGGACAAACCGTTCTTTCTCTACTTGCCGCACACCGCCGTCCACTTTCCGCTCTATCCGGGCAAAGCCTTCCAAGGAAAATCCCGGAATGGCCTTTATGGCGACTGGGTCGAAGAAGTGGACTGGAGCGTCGGCCAAATTCTTCAAACTGTGCGCGAGTTGCAACTCAGCGACAAAACGTTCGTGTGCTTTGTCTCTGACAACGGCGGGACGCCGCGCGCCGTGAACTCTCCCTTGCGCGGGAACAAAGCGAGCACGTGGGAAGGCGGAATGCGCGTGCCGGCGATTGCCTGGTGGCCGGGGAAAATTCCCGCGGGGGCGAGCTCCGATGCCGTCGCGAGCATGATGGACATTCTGCCCACCCTGGTGAAATTGGCTGGAGGCGAGATGCCGGCCGACCTGAAAATCGATGGCCACGACCTCTGGCCTGTGCTGTCTGGCCAGAGCAAAACCTCGACCTACGAGGCGTTCTACTACTTCAACGGCAACCGGCTCGACGCTGTTCGTTCAGGTTCGTGGAAACTGCAGTTGCTCACGCCTGGCCGGCCAGCACAACCGGCGAACACGGCCTTGCAGCCGCCCAAGCTCTACAACCTCAACAACGACCTCGGCGAGACCACCGATGTCGCCGCTCAAAATCCCGACGTGGTGAAAACGCTGCAAGAGTTCGTTGCCAAGATGGACGCTGACCTTGGCCAAACGCAACTCGGACCGGGCTGCCGTCCGCCAGGCAGGGTGACGAATGCGCGGCCGCTGATTGACCATCAAGGAAACATCCGTGAAGGATTCGCGGCCGGGAATTGACAGGATCAAACCGCTCTGAACGTTTCGTTGTTCTTGGCTTCAATGGAGCGTCCATCGAAGGGGTGGGGGAGTAGTTCATTGAGTCGATGCCGGGCCGTCTCCGAGTGCAGGTTGCCTAGAACAATCTCCAAATCGCCGCCAAACTCCCACAACATCTGGCGGCATGCTCCACAAGGCGGCGTCGGAGTTTCGGTGTCTGCGACGACAGCGATCTGGACAAAATGCCGATGCCCTTCGGAGACCGCTTTCAGGACTGCCACGCGTTCCGCGCAAACCGTCAAACCGAAACTTGCATTCTCCACGTTGCATCCGGTGAAGATCGTGCCGTTGGCGGTTTCGAGGGCGGCGCCGACGAGGAACTTTGAAAACGGCGCGTACGCGTTGAGACGCGCCGACCGGGCGGCATCCAGCAATCGAGAACTTGCAGTATTCATGAGTCACATCAACCGAGCGTTTCCAAGATTAGAGTCTCTTGCGGTGGCGCAGCGTCATCGATCCGGCAGGCATTGCGGAGCAAGGCAACGGCAGTGTCAAGCCGCGAGGAATCACGATAATGCAGTTCGAGGATCGCTTCGCCGGCTCGCACGAAGGCGCCGAGCTTCGCTCTCACAACGATGCCCACCGAGGGATCAATCGCCTCTTCCATGCGGCTGCGTCCGGCGCCAAGCGCAGTTGAGGCCAGGCCGGCCAATTTAGCGTCCAGCAGGCTCACGTAACCGGACCGTTCCGCGGGGAAGATGGTTCGAGACGGGGCCGATGGCAGCCGGCTGTAATCGTCCACAACACGCCGGTCACCGCCCTGTTCTTCGATCATCCGGCCTAACTTTTCCAGTCCCCGTCCGGACGAAATGGCCGCACGGATCAATTTCTCGGCTTCCTCGTGGGTGCTTGCTTGGCCGCTCAGGCGGAGCATCCGAGCGGCCAAGGTTACCGAGAGTGTTTCCACATCGGCCGGGCCGCGGCCTTTCAGCGTCTCCAAGGCTTCGATGACTTCCAGGGCATTGCCAACCGATTGGCCGAGCGGCGTGTTCATGGCTGTCAGCAAGGCCTCGGTGCGCACTCCATTGGCTCGGCCAGTAGCCACGATCAACTCGGCGAGCGTGAGTGCTTCGGCTCGATTTTTCATGAAGGCGCCACGGCCGCACTTTACATCCATGACGAGACCACCGATGCCTTCGGCGATCTTTTTGCTCATGATGGACGCGCAGATGAGTGGAATGCTATCGACCGTCGAGGTGACATCTCGAAGCGCGTAGAGCTTCTTGTCCGCCGGCGCGATTTCCGACGTCTGCCCGGAAATGGCGCAGCCCACTTTGGCGAGCGCTTGGCGAAATTCACTCGGCGATAAATCAACGCGGAAACCTGGGATGGACTCCAATCTGTCCAATGTGCCGCCGGTGTGCGCGAGACCGTGGCCTGAGACCATGGGAACCACGGCTCCGCAGGCGGCCACGAGAGGAACCAGAATCAGTGAGGTTTTGTCTCCGACACCACCCGTGCTGTGCTTATCCACCTTCGTCCCGGGCAAGTCGGACAAGTCCAGTCGCCGGCCGGAATGAACCATGGCGGCTGTCAGTTGCGCGGTTTCTTCCGACGACAGACCTCGCAGCACGATTGCCATGAGCAGAGCAGAGAGCTGGTAGTCGGGCCAAGTTCCGGAAGTCGCTGCCGACACGAAGGCATCGATTTCTTCCGAGCCGAGTGTCTGGCCGTCGCGCTTTTTGCGGATGATGTCCACGGCACGCATAGGGCGGCTGGTAAATTGCCTGGAATTGGTTACTCCTGACAAGCGCCGGAGTGTGTTCGGCGAGGGCGCCCAGGGCCGCATCAAGCTCTTCGTCCTCCCCCCGCGAGGATCGAGTGGGGCGAGGATCAAGGCTGCAGATCGCTGGCCACGGCGAGAGTGATCGATTCGTCCACGGGTTCTCCCTCGACGTCGAGCTCATAGGCGCTAGGGCCGGCGCACGTCACCGTCTTGCTTTTGCGGGCTCCGTTTTCGCTCCAAACATGTGTAATTTGTACTGGGCGGCTCGCGGGCGGGCGGTCATCGAGGCAATGGGCGTAAATACGAATGTTGTTGAGCGCCGGGTCACCGACGTACCGGACGTAGAGCGTGCGGGTGGCTTCATCGAGCTTTACCGGTCGATCGACGTTGTAATGCCAGTGGTCCTGGTCTGTTGGAATCTCCGAGCGATAAATCTCGCGAAAGTCACCATGGACGTTCAGAGCATAGCCGATGGTATTCCGCGTATTCTTGGCGGCTTGCCCTTGGTGCGTCGCGAAACTCGCACCGGCAGAAAACCACGCGATTCTGGCCCCGGGCGGAGCTTGAACTTTGGCCACGACGGAACCACGGATTCGGCCTGTTCGCCGCGCTGGGTCGTACTCACCGGGCGGTGCTGCGAGATGTTTGAGCAAGTCCTCGCGGCTGTGTGCCAAGGGTCGGATCTCAATCGAGCGCGTGGGGAGGCCATAATCGTCTCCTGTGACGAAGCGCATTTCATTCTTCCCTCGGCGCAACGCGGGCAGAGAAGCCGGATGCACTTGAACCCAGGTGCTCAGCCGCATTGATCGGACAATAGCCTTCTCAGGTTCGCCCGTGAGTTTCATCTTGAGCAGGAAGCCGTAAGTCCCGCTGACATGCGGGGTGAGGTCCTGAGTTCCATTCGCGGGACCGAGATCTTTCCAGATCAGGCCATTGTCACGTGACAACCAAAGTGTCGCGCCCTCGGCGTCGATCGTAGCAACCGACGCTTCCCAGTCGTCTGCGGTGGTGTCCAGATCCCCCACAAGCGGGACAATCACGTATGGAGAGCGGATTTCGAAGATGACATGCCCAGCCCCGGCGCGTTCCAGCGTCAATCCTGCCAGGCTCGGACGGACGTTCGCGGCGTCGTAAACGCCGTCCTGGAAGTCGGTGGACTTCGAGGTCAGATTCGGCTGATAAACGAGTTGCCCGTTGCCATGCGTGTGGACCGTGAAACTCGGATGCTTGCACTTGGGACCGCGTGGATCCTGTTCGATCAGGTTCCTGGGAAACGGCTTGGTTCCGTAGCTCGAATGATGATTCCATCGACCACCCTGCGGCGTCCACCAACGCGTGAAAGTTTCACCCTGCCGGAGCACGTAGTCCATCGTGTGTCCCCCGCTGAAATAGTCGTAGTAATGGCGGACGGTCGTCTTCGCGTAAACCTCCCGGACGGCCGGAAGGGGATCGAGTGGGAAAAAGTCCGGGCCATTTGAGCGCTGCCAAAGTGAATCGTCTTGCCGCGCTTCTGCCATCGAAGCCAGCGAGCCGTCCGCCCGGCGAAAAACGGCTCGCACGTCCAAGTCCAGGTAATGCCACCGGCCATCGTAAAACGCTTCCGACGCGACGTGATTCCAAGCCGGGATGATCAGCGTGCGCGCCGGCCCCATGCCGATTCCCTGCATGATGCCGGCCATGGTTGGGCCAAGGGTCCCGCAGTGCCCGATGGGATAGATGTTGAGCATCTTGATGGGATCGCGCACAGCGCCGTATTCGGACATTTCCTCGCTGCCTTCCCAGGCCGGCACGCCCATGGGATAGATTCCTGTCTTCCGATCGATGAGATACTTGAAGATTTCGTAAACCTTGGCGTCGCCGTTCAAATCACGCCACGCGTGGAATTGAGCAAAAGTTTTCAGGCTGTAGGTATCGGCGGTGTGCGGTGAAAGAACGCGTGGCGAGTAGAGTCGCGCGATAGCATCGTTCCCAGCAGCCAGGAGGAAGAAAACAAACAACCACGGTTTCATGCTTCTATTCCACGTTGAACGGTCTAAGCAAAGCTTCCAAGCCCAAAAGGCGTGCATTGGGACCATTCAGTCGTTTGCTCCGGCCCTTCTTCTGTCAAACCGTCCTCAGATCCCGGCGCGAGAAAATCATTCCTCCAAGACCCCACAGCGCTGTGCCGCTTGCCAGTAGGACCGCGATGTCGCGCATGGGCCAGACTCCGTCCCGAAGGATCGGAATTGGCCGGTAATAATGGAGAACTCCTAGAAAAGACAGGTGCTCCGCCAGACGCCAAAAATTTGCGAGGTAGTTCAAAAGCAACGACCCGATCAGGAAAGCGAAAACGACAGCGATGACTCGTCCGCGGCGGTCGCCTGAGGCTGAGGCGCACCAAGCCAGGCCTCCGACCGCCAAGTAGAGCGCGAACAAATTGAAAGTCAGGATTGCGAGCTTGGGAATCTCGATGGGCATTGTGCCAGCCAGGGTCAACCGGCCGCCGACGGTTCCCATCGCGCCGAACAGGACGACCGCAATGCCGGAAGCAAGCCAGACCACGGTCTCCGTCCCATAAAGTTGCCATCTGGAAACCGGCAAGCTCAGAAGCACGTCGATTGTCCCTCGATCGATCTCGCCCACCGGGACCCGCGTGCAGAAAGTGATCGCATGCCCCCAAACCAAAGCCAGGACCGCAGGATGCACCCAGACGATTGCGCCGATCATCTCGGGACCTAACGGGCCGGCGCGCTCAGTGCCAACCAAAGCCTGCATGATGGATTGGATAAAGGTGAGCCGCGACCAGAGCGCCGAGAGCTGCTCTTGGAATCTTGGGATGGCATACGAGAGCAGCCCTTCGACCAAGGCCAGGCCCAATCCGAAAAGCAGCGTCAACAGCCAGGATTCACGCCAAGCTTTTGCTAACAAGCCGCGGTTCACGGTGGTTCTCCTTCATAGTAACGGCGGAAGAGCGACTCGAGGTCCGGTCGTCCGAGGCTGAGGTCCTCGACGCCCTGCGATGCAGCCCACCGAACCAGTTCGCGCGACGAACCGGCGAGCTGGCAAATCCAAATGTTTCCATCGCGCCGTTGGATTTCGAGATAAGGAGGCACCGCTTGCGGCATCTCTAAGGCGTTCCTCCATCGAATGATCACTTCGCGCTGGGACCGGTTGCGCAGTTCCTCGAGGGCTGCGTGGGCCACCAACCGCCCCTCACGCAGGATGGCGACCGTGTCGCAGAGGTCATCCACTTCGCTCAAGGTGTGGCTGGAAAAAAAGACGGTGTGTCCGCTTTTCGACAAAGCCCGGAGGTGCCGACGGAGTTCCTCCTGCATCAAAGGGTCCAGTGAAGCGGTCGGCTCATCCAGGACAAGCAACCGCGGACGATGGGCCATCGCCAAGACCAGCCCGAGTTTTTGGCGGGTACCGCGCGACATCATCCGCACTTTGACGCTGAGATCGAGCGCGAACCGCCCTGCCAGTTCGATCCCTTCGCGCATCAAGTCGCGCCTCCGCACCGAACCGAAAATCTTCAAGGCCTCCATCCCGCTCATCCAGGGGTAGAGCCGCAAATCGCCCGGCAGATAGCCCACTTCCGCTTTGAGGCGCTCCGACTGAATCCAACAATCCGACCCCATGACTTTGGCGTGGCCGCGAGTGGGCGGCATGAAACCCAGCAGCACTCGGATAGTGGTTGTCTTGCCTGCGCCATTGGGACCGAGAAAGCCGAACAAAGATCCCTCTGGCACGGCAAAGCTTACCTCCTCAATTCCAATGCGCTTGCCGTAACGCCGCGTCAGAGACTCTGTGATGATAACGTCCACAGCCACCCAGCCAGTTGAATGAGGTCCAGGACTGAAACCCGGAGCGCGAAGGTATCGCAGGATCTTCCTTCCTGTCCATTGAATCTCGGCCTTCCTCTCGACGCAGTAGGACCAAGAAACATTGACTCTGGGCTTCCAGGATGCGCAATTTGTCAGCGAGATTGACATGAAGAAAGTTCTCCTGCCGCTTTTGACCCTCTGGGTGAGCCTCCTACAAGATACGAATGCGAATGCGGAGCCGGAGTCGCGCTTTGCTGATACGAAGCCCCTCGATTACGTGCTCGTCATCACCGGCGGCGAATTGCTCGAAGGCGCGTATCCGGACGCGCACACGCACTTTGTGACCCGCACGCTCCGCCCGCTGGGTTGCCGGTGCGTCGGCTCGATCATTGTCGATGACGAACGCGAAGCCATGCAGCACGCGGTGCAGACCGCTACCAACAGGGTTTCCTTGGTGATCGTCACGGGAGGCCTTGGCCCCACGCCGAACGACATCACGCGGGAGACTCTTTCTGAATTGACCGGCATTCCCCTTCGGGAGCATCCGGACGTGCTCGTCGAGTTCGAACGCCGTTTCAATCAACCGAGAGCCCAGCTTCGCGCCAATCTGCGCCGGCAAACGCTGGTTCCGACGCGGGGCGGTTACCTCAAGAATGCGAACGGCACGGCGGTTGGCCTCATCTTTGAATTGGGCAAATCGTCCATTGTCGCGTTGCCCGGTCCGCCCAAGGAATTGCAGCCAATGGTCAAGAATGAGCTGGCGCCTTATCTGCAACGGCGTTTTGGCGTCCGGTCGTTTGGTTCGTCCCTAACCTTGCGCTTCGTCGGCGTCGGTCAGTCACTGATCGATCAAACCATCAAGGATCACCTCGCGATTGCGCCCGACACGACGATCACCTCGCTTTTCGAGAGCAGCCGGGTCGATTTCACCTTTTCGGTTCCCGGGCGAACCCGTGGTGATTGGGACCGCCTCAAACGCTTGGAGGAAGAGATTCGGCAGCACTTGGGCGAATACCTCTACGCGGACGACGGCTCAAGCCTGGAGCAAGTGATCGTGAAGGCTCTTCTGGAGCGCGGCGGATCACTGGCATTGGTGGAGGTGGGCAGTGGCGGACACCTCGCCGCCGCCTTGAGCGGAACCGACGGGATTTCCCGTTTGCTGGCCGGCGCTTACGCGGCGCCAACGGAGCCAGCCATGAGGCAACTTCTGCGGATGCCGGTCGAGGAACTGCAGCAACCCGCGTCCGAGCGGGTGAAGACAATGGCCGCTGCGGCAGCAAGGTTGAACCGCAGTCAATGGGCCATCGCGGTTGGCCCATCGGAACTGGGACCGACCGGCGGGAACGCGGTCTGGGTGGCCTTCAAGTTTCCGGGGGAACGTCTTGAAACCGTTCAGATCACGGTTCGAGAAGCCGGAGAAATTCATCGCTCGCACATGATCACACAAATCCTGGATCAATTGCGGCGGCGGTTCAAGCAGCCCCAGCCGTAGGTATGCAATCGAGGTCGGGGAGCACACGCGCCCTCGCGTGTCCCGACCGGCGCCTCGCCGGTCGGAACAACCGTGTATTTCAGCAAGTCTGAAATGAAGCATTTGCACACACCGGCCTTCGGTGAAGGTTTCCAGCCGGACCTCCCGGACCGCCGGTGTTTTGCCCTTCTTCTGCAGCACGGCCACGGCGCTGTCGAGTTCTTGCTGACGAACGAAGTTTGGGGTTCTGATCAGCAGCTTCCAACACCACTGGCGTTTCGGAACAGTCGAAAAATCCTCTTCCGTATCGCCGCACCACCATTGACCTTCCAATTTGCAGACCGCGTAGTCCTGCTCTCCGGCGAACTTGCGGGTCATTTTGATCGTGAAGGCTGCGCCGTAAAGCGCGCCGATTTTTTCCGTGAACACGGCTCCGCCAGGTTCGCCCTGGCCGCTGACAGCTAGTGTGGTGTCTCCGAATTAGCTATACATTCGTTGCGCTCAAAATGGCCTGTGGCGAGGCGCGCGGAGGGAGCATCCCCCCATGGGGCTGTGACCGACGCGCAACGAAGCCACAGGCCATTTTCAGCGCAACCCTTCGGGC
>JACQWK010000043.1 GCA_016209525.1 Verrucomicrobiota bacterium | reverse complement strand
GTTGGGAACAATCAGCGTCGTGACATTCGGCAAAATATCCGCCTTGAGAAAGTCCATGTCATAAAGGCCGTAAGATTTGATCTCCGGATTGAATCCCAGCCCGCAATGGATGAGTTCCGGGATGGCCTTCACCACCAACTTTTCGACTCTGATCCCGCCCTGACATTCCACTTGGATGGCGTGCTCTCCCTTGGCCACAAAACGCATCGCTTCCTGGAGCGGCCCGCTCTGAGCATTATGAACCATCACCGCATCCGATTCCTTGTCGAGAACGACCCGAACCGTGCCTTTCCCTTTGCAGATTGCGGAAACGAAAATCCAACCGTCGCTCGAACGGGTGAAGGCAAATGATTGGCCAACTGTCGAAATCGAAGTTACTTCCAGCAGTTCCGAAACGAGATTGCTCAGCTTCCTTTCTCCGGAAAAGAGAACTTCGGCTGCCGCAACTCCGGCTAGCCCCAAAATAAGAACGGCAATTTGAGCAATCAGTCTTGCCCTCATAGCAAGTAGTTTGCCGATGCTTTGTGGCGCCTCTCCGAATGAGGGGCTACAAGGGACCGCACTCCGGCGTAGCGCAGATTTGCAATCTGCCGTATCGCGGAACTCCGCTCAGGCGCGAGCACGCGCGAAGCGGTGTTGCATTCCGCAAGGCTTCGACAAAGTCCATTGCGGTGGAACTACCCGGAGCGTGGCCGATTACAAATCGGCGATACGGCGCAGCGCGGCGAAGCCGCAACCAAAAGTCGGACAGGGGATTAGGATTAGGATTACGATTAGGAGAATTTGCGCGAGCTGCGACGATTTCAGGCGATACGTGCAGAGTGCAACTCTGCGCTACGAGCTTGGCGCGGTCTGTCCTCATTCAGAGATGCGCCCGATGCTTTGTTCGGGTCTGCGCGGCCGAGTGGCGCGTTTGTCGGTAACCGCTCAACGGTTAAGCCGGGACGGCCTCACGCATCGGTCGCGTGCTGGCCGCAGGCAATTCTTTGCCTGACTCGCGCAGTTGCTCCACCTCTTCATGCACCAAAGTGCACAGTTGCCGGTACGCTTCCTCCTCCGTGGGAGCATGGCAAACTCCGCCCCACGGGAAGAGGTCTGGACAGTAACCCACGTACAGGTGGTCCTCCTCTTCCCAACGGACGAATTTCAGATATTTGTCTTCGGCTTTCATTTTTTGGCCTCGCAGATGGCGTTGCGAACTTGTTTTTCCTGATAATGGTGCGCGTCGTCGCCGTCCTGGCCGCTGAGAACCAGCGAGCCGGGAAACTTCGAGTGCCGGACCTTGCGATGCGAACCCTTTCCGCCAGGAACCAGGAACCAGGAAAAAGGCCGCCTGCTCCAAGTCCGAAACCAACTCGCGAATCTTGCGTGGCACACCGGGAAATTATCAGCCTGTGATTGGCTCCGCTAGCCCGAAGACGCCGCAACAAGAAACCGTGCGCATCCCCGAGCCGTTGGAGCGCGACTGTGTGCGCTGCACCAGTCGCAGCGCGGACAATCAATCAAGATCGAGAATTTCGCCGGCAGCGAGGATTCCGGGCGCATCCCCGATTACGTTCTCAAAGACGAAAAGCTGGTGGCGCAACTGCCGGTCTTTTTCCGCACGCTCTCAGGCCAGAAACCATCGCGCGAAGACTTGGAAAAACTGGTCGAACTCATTCGAAGCGCCATCCGACCTTGAACGACCCGCGCAAATTCAAAGCGCCCTACAAGGAGCGTATCTGGCAGGAAGCCGACAAGTCGCGAGGCGCGCATCCGGCTGGCCGGGAGCTGCCGGTGAAAGTGCTCGACTTCGCCGAATTCGATCTCCATCTCGACCTCATCCCCGTGAACAGCCTGCGCGAGCAACTGGACATTGACGCGCTGCTCATGGGCGATTTGAAATCCATCCTCGTGGACAAACGCGCCTTCAGGAGCCCGCGCCTCGAATACCGCCTGCTCTCTCCGTCGCCACGAAATCGGCCATCTCGTCCTGCACCGCGACATCTACGCTGGCCTGCAACACGCCACCGTCGCCCTATATGGTTCGATTACATCTCCGCCATTCCCGAAGTCGAATACGGCTGGGTCGAATGGCAGGCCTACGAATTGGCCGGACGACTGCTCGTGCCGCCCGAACCGTTGCGCGAAACCTTTCAGGCCGCGATCCAATCGGCGCAAGCTGCCGGCTACTCCGACTGGCTGGCTGCCGACGAAGCTGCGCTCGACTACATCGCCACCCGGATCGCGCCAAAGTTTGGTGTTTCGGACTGCCGCCAATTCAACTGCGCTGAAGGCGCTACGCAAATTAGCCCAGGGTTGCTCGCACAACGTAAGAGTTACCCTGAGTCAACGTCCCACAAAATAGTTCTCCCTCTCTTTCTCGAACGAGGAGAGGGCCGGCCTGAGGAGTCGAAAAACGGCGTGCTTGTCGGTAACGCCGGCTTGCTGCAAACTGCTCGCCATGCCGGGCATTGAGCTATGAAACAACCCATCATCGGCCAAAAGGTCAATGACGAGGCGATAGATTCGTTGATTGATGCCCTCGAAGGTATCGCGGATGCGGACGCCGTGTTTTATGTCGGCTATCCGGTGGCAGCGACAGTTGACGCACCGATTACAGTTCCAGCCCTTTTGATTTCGGAAAAGTTTGGCCTCGTTTGCTTCGACGTTGTTCCCTCGGCGAAAGGTGGCGAAATCCCAGAACTCAAACAGAAACAGCGAGCGATTGTTCTGGCGCTGAAGGCGAAGCTTCTCCAACACCCCGATCTCGCTGCCGACGAAGACCTCGCATTCAAGGTCAACATCGTCACTTACGCTTTGGGAACAGATCACGATGCCAAGCTAATTCTGACGCGCATCGTTGACGCTAACAACCTCGCGGAAGCTCTAGCGAACTGCGCGCCGTTTCTGCCGAAATACCTCCCAGCGTTGAACGCCGCAATCGAACGAGTGGCAAATATCCGACCGAAGTCGAAACGGTCCATTGCTCAGACTCCGGCCAGCAAAGGGAGCATCCTCAAGCAGATCGAGAATCAGATTGCCAACTTGGATTCATGGCAAAAAGCGGCGGCAATCGAAACGCCCGACGGTCCTCAAAGAATTCGTGGACTTGCAGGCTCGGGCAAGACAATCGTGTTGGCATTGAAGGCTGCCTATTTGCATGGAGAGCGACCTGAATGGAAGATCGGCGTTACGTTCCACACAAGGGCGCTCAAGCAGCAGCTAAAAGCTCTGATCCGACGGTTTTATTTCGACGACTACCGCGAAGACCCCGATGAGTCAACCTTACTGGTCATGCACCGGTAATTTCGGAAGGTGGTCGATGTTGTCGCCCTGATTTCGCCGGGGTTGAATTTTCTGGGATTCCGAGAATTTCGCTCCTGCTTTTTCGGTATCCTCCGCGTGGCAAGACGACAAT
>JACQWK010000549.1 GCA_016209525.1 Verrucomicrobiota bacterium | reverse complement strand
GCTTTTCCTTGGTCCCCGCTCCCCAGCACGTTTCGACCGTGCGGCCGACGCGTTCGATCTTCCAAATTCTCCAGCTCATCCCGCAGTAATTCTCGGGATTCCTGCCAACGAAAAGGAAGGTCTTCATTTCGGGGATGATCGATAATTGCCTGGGGATGCCAGCGCAAGCCACGGGAAGCCGGCCAAGCACTGGCGCGGTTGGAACGGCATCAACGATGCCTCTTCGGTTTCCGGACCCATGCGCAGTTCCGAACACCGATTCGGGGACGGCCCCTCACCGTTGTTTGTAGAGCCACCGCTGAAAGTGTCCTCCGCGGACCGAGGTTCGACCGGCTATTCGCGGGGATTTCAGCCAACCTGTGGTCCGTAATCCGTGGTCCCTTCTCCGTCTTCCGCCCTTCGTCACCAACCGTGAAGGTGGAATTCGACCGGCTGGAGCTGCTGGAATTTCTGCGCGCAAATTTCGGACCGTTGAACGCCATGTGCGAACGTGGCGGGATGTTCGAAAACCTAATCTACGCGCGGACGAAAGCAATTTTTGAGTATTTCGGGCTCCCGTTTGATTCCCCGCTGCCGTGAGAGGTGCGGCACCCGGCGCACGTCACTCACGACCGCCAATTGCTATGTCTGGTGTCAATTTCCGCGACGTGACCATTTCCGGCATTCTCCTGAGAATTTGTTCTACCTCAGCGCGGCGGAACGCTCGAACGAAAAGCTTCTATTGCGAGGCCTTGCTCTGCGCGCAAACGAACCAGGCGAACGCGAAACTCTGGTGGCAACAATTCGGAAAATTTCGGCATGGCGTTGGTGTCCACCGACCCCCCTGGTCCGGCGCTCACCGAGAGCAATTCGATGGCTCTGTTGACGAACGACACCTCTCCGGCGCGCACCAACAGTCGGAGATTGTCGAATGATGGACGGTCTCCGGTTACCTCCGCAACGATGTCGCTCAAATGGCGATTGAGCTGGCGCCCGGCAAACGTCCACCATTCGACGATTCCATCGTTGCGAGTAACCGTCCCGGTGCGCGACGCGCGCAACCAAGCGAATTCTTCGCGTTCGCCGTGCAGGCATTCTCGCCCCCTCTGTGATAGGCTCGCAGGCAATTGATCGCCGCAAAGGAGATTCTGTATCGCTTGGCAAAGTTCGAAGCCAAGGCTTTTGCCCCCTCCACTCCATCGAGTCCGGGAAGGCCCCGTGACGGGAACCACCTCAACGGTTCGCTTGCCCCAGTTAATTTCGCAGATCTTCCACGAGCGACCACCGAGTCCCAACGCACCCCGGTTTTCGGGTGCGCCGAAAAAATTAGATTGGTCCACCGTCCCAACGTGCTGTCGTCCGTGCCAGACTTCGAACACCGGTGGCGACGTGAACACCGACGTGAATTCAGCGAAGTGCCGGAACCCAAATTCACTCTCGGTTTCTGCTCCGATCATCCACAAGCCCTGGTCGTCGTGCACGAATCCGTTTTCGAGGAGGTGCGCTACCAGCCGGCCTCGGTCCTCGCGTGAAATTTCCGCGAAGCAGGGCAGGCGGAGAAGCCATCGTTCCCAGTCGCCATTCGGGAGGCTTTTTTCCTGAAGCAGTAATGCCACCAACTGCTGCCCCAACAGATGCACAGGCCAAGCCGGCGGTCGAATCGGCTCAACGAAGCCAGTTCGCCACAGCGTCACCAATGCGGTGGCCTGCATCAGCGCTTCCGGGGTGGTGGCGAGGAATAGGCAATTCCGATTCGACCCCATCCGCCGTCCGGTGCGGCCGATTCGTTGGAGGAACGAAGCAACCGCTGACGGGGCATCGATTTGGATGACCCGGTCAAGATCGCCGACGTCGATGCCGAGTTCGAGAGTGCTTGTCGCGACGATGACACAGTTGCCGCCCTCCGAGAATGCCTGCTCGGCAGAACGTCGTTCGTCCGCACTCAGCGAGCTGTGGGAGACGTAGGTTTCGACCCCTGCCTCCCGTAGAAGCAGACCCAGTTGCTCAACTCGTGATCGTGAGTCGCAGAAAACCAACCGCTTTTCTCCACGATAGAGCCCGGCGAGAACGACAGCCGCGTTTTCCAGGCTGCCGACGTAGTCGATTCCGATCTCCGGCTCAGGCTGACTTGCTGCCGCCACAATGCGAATGAGCTTCCGCTGACCTTCGCAATGCCCCGCGAGCCAGGCCAGCAACTCGTCCGGGTTGCCGACCGTGGCAGAAAGTCCGACGCGCTGGAGTTCGCGGCCGGCGAGCTTGGTAACCCGCTCCAACACCGAAAGCGTATGCCAGCCGCGATCATCACCGGCAAAAGCATGAACTTCATCGACCACGACGGCCCTGACGGTTCGGAATAGTTTCCGGTGGTCGATTCGCGTCGAGACCAGAATTGCCTCAAGCGATTCCGGTGTGGTCAGCAAACAATCTGGAAGCTCTCGTAGAATTGCCTTACGTCCGCTCTCGAGAACGTCCCCGTGCCACACGGCACAACTTCGACCCACCCACTGACAATACCGATGCAGCCGAATGTGCAGGTTGTTGAGCAGCGCTTTCAGTGGACAGAGGTAGATTACACTCAGCCCCTTCCAATCTTCACTCGCCATCCGCGACAACAACGGCAGGAACGCGGCTTCGGTCTTGCCGCCGGCCGTGGGGGCGATCAGCAGTGTGTGGGCTCCATCGAGCACAGGATCGATGCTCGCGTCCTGCAGCGGCCGCAGCTCACGCCAGCCCATCGTGTTCACGACGTGATGCTGAATCGTGGGATGTAAACGGTCGAATGCGCTCACACGTTGAGCGGGATGTCGTCGACCGATGAGAAGCCGGCGGCGGCGCGCTCCACGCTCGTCATTTCGCTCGGCATCAGAGTAAGCGCGTAGTCTTTCTCCGGATAAAAATTCGGATACTGATCAATACGATCCAGCACGTCGCTCACCAACTTCTTCAGAAAGAGACGCGGTGCGACACCGACCTTTCCTCCGAGCTGCCCTGTGAGCCCGTCTGCCAGTCGTTCGAGGGTCTTGTCGTCGGCTCGCGCGAGCACACGCTCCTTCGCTGCCGAGCCCTCGATGAAGATGCTCCGTACCTTCCCTCCGACCTCCTTCAGGGATGCACTGTCGAACCCCCGCAGCCGTATTTGCGCCGCCCGTGGATTGTCGAATCGAGGGTCGGTGGCAAAATCGACGTGCAGGCGCTGCGCTAGCGGAGGCAACCGTTGCACGCCTTGGGCGCCATCGAAAAACGCAGGCGTTCCAGTGATGATCAAATACAGGCCCGGGAACCGGCCGGCATCGATCTCATCGATCAGCTGACGCAACGCATTCAATGCTTTTTCGCGGACGTCGCCACGCACCCGCTGGAGTGTTTCCACCTCGTCCAGGACGACCACGAGCCCAGGTCGCCCAGAGTCGCGCAGCACGTTCAGCAGCCCTTGGAGGAATCCGAGCGCCGCGAAGTGGTCCACCTCGCCCTTGATGCCCGCGTTCCGCTTGACGTCTGCTGCGACATTCGGCTGTCCAGCGATCCACGCCAGCAACCCGTCTGCGAGAGTGGAGTTGTTTTCAGCCACCGCCGCCCGGTAGCCGCGCAGCGCCAGGGCGAACGCCGGTGCGACGCGACTGACAGGAGCCAGCCGTTTTTCTAACAGTTCAGTCGTCTGCGTGAGCAGTTCGGCCGGGCTCGTGGTTTTTCCCGAGACGCCGGACAACACATCCTCTTCGAGCGCGAAAAACCATGCGTCGATGATGCTCCGAAACGCCCCCTGATCGCACTCGCTACTGCGCAGGCGCTCGATGAGCCGACGATAAACCGTTTCCAATCGATGCAAGGGCGTTTCGCTTTCCGAGATCTGAATCTCGGCGGTGACGAACCCCTGCGCGAGCGCCTGCTCTTGAAGCCACCGCACAAAGAACGTCTTCCCGCAGCCATAATCACCGCGGATGGCCTTGAACATCGCACCTCCCCTGGCCACCTGCGCCAGCTCATCGGCAACGGTCGCGCTGAAGCGCTCAATGCCCACCGCGAGTGCGTCCAATCCTGCCTGCGGAACGGTGCCGCGGCGCAACGCGTTCAGGATGTCGATGCGTTTTTGCGGGCTTACCATGATCAAACATCAAACTGCGTTCGAAGGAGTCCCCGGTCGAGCCGAACGGTTCCGGCTTCGTCGACACTCAAGACCGCGTATCCTTCGACGTTGAGAATCCGCCGGAGTATCGCGAGGAGCCCGTTGAGACGGAATTCCGGTTCTCCCGTGCGTTGGGCGAGTGCGGTCTTCAAAAGGACTCCGCCTCGTTCATCGAGCGCCGACAACACACGTTTCAGTGTTTCCGGAGATGGTGTGGTCCGGCCTGCCTTGCGCGATTGCTCGATGAAGAGCGTGTTGCTCAACAACTGGTCGATCCAATCGTTCGCCGCTGGTGTCGTGGTCGCGAACAACGGCAATGTTTGCACGTCCTGCGTGGCGGCCTTCTTTGATTTTCGGGCGGGTGTGGTCAGTTGACTTAGCTCCACGACGACCGGTGCCGCTGCGTCCCACCACCACCGGGGGGTTGTTTGCGCGATCAACTGCCATCCTTCGGGAGCATCGCCGGCCGGAACCAGAACCGTGGCGGGAATGACAACTTCCTGCGCGGAAACTCCCCCATGAAAACCATTCCTACGGCTGGTGTAGTAGATTCGCTCACTCCAAGGCGCCACGAACCCTCCGCTCAAGTGACTGGACGCCCGCCCGCCAGCCAAAACGATCTCCTCGTCGGCGAGAGTTCCCTCGTTAGCCCGAAATCGATCCGAGGGTGCAGTCCGCAGGAGCCGAGCGTTGTTCGTGATGACGTGCCCGTGGTCGGTCGCCAGCAGGACGCAGCGCCGCGCTTCCTGGGCAATATCCAGTACCTGCTGCAGGAGAGGTATTCGTTCGGGCGTCCACTGAATTTGCAGTTGGTCGTCCTTCATCAGGTGGTCGTCGACGGCGTTGATGACCACCGCCACCACTTGCCGCTGAGAGGATCTTATCTCCTTGCGAACGTCTTCCGACAGGCCGCGCGAGCCTGCTTCCATCACGTCACCCTTCCGAAATAGGATCGGCGGGTGGCTTGGTTTCACGATTCCCGCGAGCGCTGGCGCATCACGGAAGGCTGCGGCCTCATCTTCGCCCGCCGCTACGTTTGTCCGCCCCGCCAGCAACAAGCGTCGCGACCATTCGGTAATAGTGGGCAATCCGGCAACTGCCGGAATCGATGCAGGCGCGCCTGCGGGAACCGCCTCTGCCCAATTGTCCTCTACGAGCGCGGCGATTATTTGCCGGTAAACGGGATAGCTCATACCGTCCAACACCACGAGAACGACTGGAGTCCGTGCCGCCAACGGCGCGAGACGCTGCGCGAGCACATCTTCAACTAGCAGCAAATCTGGTGTGCTTTCGGCCGTTGGGCACCATGCGGCAAGCGCGCGTGCAAAGATGCGGTTGAACATCTCCTGCCGCTCGCTGGCGGCGCTGGCCAACTCAAGATACGCCTGGTTGAGCTCGGGTTGGCTGTCACCGTGGTAGAGTGATTGGCGTGCCCAATCGACGAAACTGCCCTCCTCGGCATATCGCCGAGCGAGAATGCCAAATGAATCCGTAGGTCGCGCTGAGACCTCGCGCGCAAGCAGCCAGCGACAAAGTCGCAGTGCCATTTCCACCCGCTCGCTCCGCTCCTGCTCGATTCGATGATTTCGGTGTTTAGCAGCAAAATCCCGCGCGCGTGACACTGTGCTCAGGCCCTCGGCCGAGGGTTCCCTTAGGAATGCTTTCACCGCATGCCCAAACGCCCCCAGCCGCTGCCCGAACCCAGAGGGAGAAACGGTGCTTTGGTTGGCATGTTCTTCGATGCGTAGCTCGCGCAGGATCGCATCTGCTCGCTCAAGCTCGGCTCTCAACACATCTGCAGAGGGGGCTCGGAGTTCGACCCAGTGCAATGCGGCGGCAGCTAACTTGGTGCCGGCCTCGGGCGAGATGTGCTGATCCCCAAAAAATCGCTCGAACCGTCCGCGCGCGACGGCCACATCCGCCGGCACTGGGCCCGGCCTGAATAGGATGTCGGCCACCAAGCCCAATGAAATCATGGAATCAGAGGTGCCGGCGGCGACCGCTGCCCAGATGAGAGCAGCAGGCGAACCTGCTGACTGCTCCGTCCACGATTTGATGGCGGTTTGGGCCTCAGCGCTCGATGCCCGCCATCCGCTGACGCGATTGCTGTCGCGCGCCCATTCGAGGAGTTCGACCAGATCGGGCCTCGCACTTGGTAGGCGCAGGACGTGTTCGAAAAATGCCCGCCAGGCTGTCTCCTGATCGAGTGCCCCCTGAGGTACTGGGGCAAACCCCTCCGCGGGCCGTGCGTCAGCGAGAGCGGTCGCCATCCATCGATGCTGCTGTAACCGCGGATCGACTTCGCGGGCCTGAAAAAGCTCACCGAGTATTTCGGTCGCTGAAATCGAAAAGAAGCGTCGCCGGGCAAAACGAGCGAGGAGGTCTTTCCCGATGGCTGAGGGGTCCAGATTGGTGAGCACCACGACACGGGAGTTCTTTCGTTTCGCTTCGACGAGCACCGTGCGCATCTCTAGTTCCGTCTCGGCTGCGCGGAGGTCATAGCGTTCGCCGTCTACTTTCAGTTCGTTTTCGCCAGTCCATCGAACGGCGGAAACCAGGCCGATGGCGAAGGAATCCGGGGATCTTCGGCGAATTGCCTCCACCTGCGCTCGAACTTGTTTCAGCGTCAGCATCGCTTAGCGAGGCGCGACCTCAGCCCCATTGTATCCATCTGCGCCGTATGATCGCCGTAATGCGCGCCTCGCTTAGTGTCCGCTGCGCGGACGGGGGAACCTGGAGCGGCAGAGCAATTCGCATTCGGGTTAATCCGTGGTTGAGGGGGCATTGAGAAAGTTGACCTGTTCACAACGAGTTTCGAGCCTCACGGACTTTAGCCCAAGTGGTCCGGCGCCACCTTCAGGGTCAATGTGCACTCGAAAAGGACGATTTTCCCCGCGGCCAGGTCAATGGTGCAGGCAGGATTGGAGTGGATAAGTGCGTGCAGCGTCGGTGAGACGACGAGCATGTTCGAGCGTTCGTCGGCGCCCCCCTTCCCCAAGGGAATAATATGATGCACCTCCAAGACGTCGGCGAATCGTTCAGCCGGCAAACCAGGCGGCAAGACGTCACCCTGAACCTGGCTTCCTCGATAGAGATCCTTGAGTTCGCGAACGAGCCGGCGATTGCGTTCTAACTTTTCGGGCTGCCGGGCATAAAAGGCCCGAACCTCGGCCTCGTCACTGCCAGGCCATGCGGCGACCAAACCAGGAGTGGCGCTGACAGTTGGGCTGCTCAACGTTCCAGCAGCGACGACGCCCGGGGTGGGTGCCGTGCCTGCAGCAGCAGCGGGCACAATCGCCACCGTGGCTTGCGGTGTCGCCGGCGCCGCTGGCACATCCGCGAGCAACCGTACGGCATCGTCCAGCACGCGGCGTAAGTTCGGCGCCAGCTCTTGGGCAAATTCGTCATTCTTCAGCACACCGCGGGCACGTTCAACCAACGCCAGTCCCGCCGTCTTTCGGGCATCGGCGAGCTTTGCCACGGATTCGATCAGAATCCATTGCGCCTCGCGAAGTGTGCGGGTCACATTGCGGGCCTGCCTGATGGTGGTGCCGATGGCGACGTCGGTGCCTTCGAGTTTTGTCGTGGCAAAGACAGATAGCCGGTCGCGCTCCGGCGCACAGCGCAGAGCCTCTAGCAAAGAGAGGCCACTCTGGGCGGTCTTAACGCGGTCCGCAGATTCGAGGGCGACCCCGACGTGGGGCAAACGAAACCTAAGCTCCTTCACCAGTTCCCTCGTAGGCTCGAGCAGCTCGTCGGTCTGCGCCTTGATGTCCACCGTGAGTTTTGCCGCGTTTGCCGCGCTGCGGAGCTTCGACGGGATTAGGCCGAAGATTCCATTCGCCCGCTTCACGGCTTCGTCCCACTCCGTCTCGCCGGGAAGCTGCTGTTCGCGTAATTCAGCCTCATCGCGAAGATCGTCGATGCTGCCCTCGACAGGAGTGCCGAACATGAACCATGCGCGGTTTGTCCTCGCGGCATAGGCGAGCAGAATCAGGTTCTCAAGATCCTCAGGCAGGCCCATGGCCTTCGGCTCGTTGATCCACGTCCGAAGCTTGGACACGGACACCGCGCCACTGCCGTGTTGCGCCAGCTTTCGTTCGAAATGCACGCGCCAGAAGTCGTCGATGACCAAGTGCGCTTCGGTCATCTGCGCCAATTTCAGAGCGGTCACGACCGCCTTCACTTCCCGGCGAATTCCGGGATCGACCATGGTGCGGCCGTCCGGCGCGCTGAGACCCTTTTGCAGTTCACCCCAAATCCGAATCAGCGTGGCGCGACCGAGGCGCGTGTCTGGGTCGAAGGTGGGATGCCCCGGGTACTGGCCGGCCAGTGCTTGGTCGAGGAGGGCGTCAAGCGCCTGCTTCAGATTAGCCGCGGCCGGTGGTCGCAATGGGACGTCCGGCTGCAGCGATTGGACGTGCTCTTCGAGGTCTAGTTGATGGGTCGTATCGAGGATTCCACCCGTTGACGGCCGGACACCGTAGGCCAGTTCGAGGTATTCTCCCACGCGAACCTTGAGCACACTTTGTTGGTTTGAGAGAATCTGGCGCGCTTGGGCACGATCCACCGCCGACAAACGCGAGGCATAGCCGTCAAAACGGTTACCCGCGAGAACATGATCCAGCACGACCAGTCGTCCGAGATCCTTTTGTGCGAGCTGGCTGAAGAACGACGGTAGCCAAACCAATGTGCGCGCTCCGGTTGGATTGGTTTGTCGGAATTTTTCGAGGACCGCCAAGTCCGACCGCGGGGTGTGATTTGAATCCTGATCAAACGGGTAATCGATGATGAGACGCCACCGCGCAAGGGTGTTCTTCAGGGATTCGTCGTTCAACTCGCGGACGTTGGCGAACAGCACGTCGCACACGCGTTTCGTGGCGCGCCAGTCGAACGTGTGCTCGACGATGAACTCGTCCTCCGCAGCGATAGCCAACCGCTCAAATACGAGCTGCTTTATCTTACGGATTCGATTGCCGTGATTGTCTTCCGAGGCGGCCTGGGCAACTATTCCATCGGTATCCACGCCGACCAACTGCACCGATACGCTGGGATTGACGGTCTCATCACCGAGCCGGATCTGGCCGACTTCGGCCGCCCATTTTCTGATCCGCTCCAGAACAATCGCTCCCTCCCGGCCCGGAACCGGCGTTCGGATCGTGCCGTGGTTCAGCGCCGCGAGCTTGTTCACGGTCATCGCCTTGAACGACTCCACTTCCGGGGCCAGCGCGGAGAGGAGCAGCGTCTTGGCGAGTCGGTCGTCACGCCGAAACGCTGACGCCTGTGGATCGGAGGGAGGCCGCGTCGCCGCTTCGTCCCGGGTCAGGCCGTGGTCATGTTCGATAATCGGCAGCAGCCTTTGCTGGTAGAGTTTCTTCGCATTCTCCGCTGGCGCCTTCAACACCTCGCTGAACGGCTCATCGCCGCGCATGATCACATCGAAGAGATCGCCGACCGGAACAATTTCGCCGAGCTGCAACGTGTCCCGCTGCTCGACCAGAATCTGGAACATCAGCTTGAGCGCTGTCCGCTCCCGCTGGAGAAGCGAGGATAACGCGATGAGCGTTTCCATCAGCGCCGGGCTGAAGGGGTAAACCGAGCGAAAATCGACCCTCGTCCCATGGCTCGTCAGGAGTACGTCCATGACCTCTTTCCGCATTTTTTCGGTTTCGCGGAAGGCTTGATCCATCTGCTGCTTTGCCGCCTCGGATTTCGGGCGCAGTACGCGTCTTTCCGCGATCACAGGCAGATTGCGGTCGTCAAGCCGCACGACCGCGAACCGCTGATCCCAGTGCCTCAGGGAGTCGGAGAAACTTACCTGCTGCACCCCCATCATGTTGTTGCCAACCAGCTCCCGGAGATCCCGCTGCCGCGCGATGAAACTCACCACCGGCACCGGCCGGTTCGCATCTTGCGCCTCCACGAGCTTGGCGAGTTTCTGGCCCTCCTGACTGACGAAATCGACGTTCGCCGCGTGGCTGGCCAGCCAAAGGATCAACTCGTCCAAGAAGAGGATGAGGGCGTCGTAACCGAGTTGCTTGGCATGGCTGCTGATGATCGCGAGGCCGCGGTCGATATCGACGTAATCCGTCGTGCCGCGCATCGCCGGCAGCAGGGTCCCGACCAGGGAGCCTACGAGCCGGGCCCGGCGCTCATCTTTGGGGCCAGCGGCAACGACAGCGTCAAAAGTTGCGGCGTCCCATCGGTCGCCGAGCGCGCCCCACTCGTCGTTTGCGGCGTCTCTCGCCCTGGCGTGTGAATTCAAACGGGCGAAAAAGGTCCTGTCGCCCATATCGGCTCGAAGGTCGCGTGCGTTGGCGAAAATCCCGTCGGCGCGAAATACGCCTGGCACGGGTGCCGAGGGGTGGTGCCGCAGGATGTGGTCCACATAGCCGCCGAGCACCGCGGACGTGATGTCCTTGGCGCCGATCATGTGGTAGGGCACAAGCAGAAATTTCTTTCCGGTCGCCCATGCGCTAAGCTCGGCGACGACCGCGGCCAGTTCGGGGATCCGCCGCGCCTCGGGCCGCCCTTCCAAGAGAAGCAGCAGTACCGCCATGAAGTGGCTTTTGCCGCTGCCGAAGCTGCCGTGGAGGTAGGCGCCCTTGCTGCTGTTGCTCTGAACCGCAGATTGGATCAGGCGCAGGGCCTCGTTGAAGCACGTCGCCAACTGCGGTGTGACGACGTAATCGCGCAGCGTTTCCTCCGGCTTGGTGACCCCCTCGCTCAAGCGGAGCACGAAGTCCCCCTGCCGGACGTGCGTTGGGAGGTCGATCAGGTCGCGGAGGTAGGTCGGCATGGACAGGAAAGTGGAGGCGTTGCGGCGGAACAGTCTGAAAGGTTCGCCCCGCGAGTTGAGATGAAATTGATGTCCGCTCCAAGCTTCGGATGCAACACGATGCAGGTGAGTTCGCGTTTTTCCGGCTTCGCGTGAGCCATGATCGCCGCGACGGAATTCAGGCGAATCTCACGCGAAACCGCGAAGGTCGCGATAAAGGCGCCAGCCGAGAGACCGACGGTTGATGGATTTCAACCAGGCTTGATTGACCGGCTGTTCAATTTCGGGGCCACCACCGCTGAGGAGGGCCGGCACATGCGGAACCTGCGGCGTTGACGCACCCGCACGGTTGTCACCAAGCTGAGTTCGCCCGATTCACTTCGCCGGCACTAATGAAAATCGAGACCCTGCACTTGAAGAAATTCTGCGCGTTCAAGGAGGCGGAGTTTTCGTTTTCAACCGGGATAAACGTCTTCATCGGCGCGAATGGTACTGGCAAGTCCCATCTCCTGAAGGTGCTCTATGCCTCGCTCAAGGCCAACGAGCGCTCCAGCCCGGAGAGCCTGAGCAAACTCACCGGCTTGGAGACCCTCCTGCCGCAGAAGCTCATCGGCGTTTTCAAACCCGACCAAGATGGCCTCGGACGCTTGGTTTTTCGCGGGGTTGGACGATCAAGCGCGGAAGTTAAGCTTCACACTGACCAGGGCAACCTGTCGTTCCAGCTCACCACGCCGGGGAACTTCAAACTGGTGCGAAACACGCTGGAGAAGACTCCGGGCGCGATCTTCATCCCTTCTCGCGAATCCCTGGCGCTCTACGAGGGGCTGATTGCCGCCTACGACAAACGCGAACTCTCGTTGGACGAGACCTTCCGCGATCTCTGTGTCGCTCTGAGTTCTTCTGCATTGAGAGGACCCCGCTCGGCGGAGATTGCCGCCCTGGCCGGACCGTTCGAGAAAGAGATCCTGCAGGGAACCGTCCGTTTGGAGGGAGGGAAATTCTACGTCTACAACGACGACGGCCTCATCGAGGCACACCTTCTTTCGGAGGGGCAGCGCAAGATAGCCAGCCTGGTGCGGTTGATGGTCAACGGTTCGCTCACGAGCAACGACCTGCTCTTCTGGGATGAACCCGAGGCCAATTTGAATCCCCGCCTCGTGACCAAGGTGGCGGAGGCCCTGCGGGCGCTCGCGGCTGCCGGGGTGCAGGTGTTTATCGCCACCCACGACTACCTGCTCACGCAGGAACTCTCGCTCGCTGCTGAATACCCCGATCAACAGGAAGAACGGTTGCGCTGCCCGATCAATTTCTTCGCGCTCAGCCGTACCGAGACCGAGGGCGTCACGGTGCAGAGCGGCGGCACGGTCGCGGCGCTGCAGGACAATCCGATCCTCGAGGAATTCGCGGCGCACTACGACCGCGAGCAAGCGCTGCTCAATCGTGAGCAGTCGACAACCGCTGGCTGAAATTCGCGTGCTGCCATGCCGATGATTCTGGAGGAGCAGTTCCAACGGTTTACGTTCGACGACACGTGGACTGTCTTCCGCTACGACTGCGCGGAATCGGGATATTTCGGCGTTCGGGATGGTGTGCCGGGCTCGAGGGCCTGCGATTTCGCCGGGGTCCGCAGTGCTACCGGGTATTTGATCGAAGTGAAGGACTTCCGCGGCTATCGCATTCAGACCAAGGCGCGGATGGCGGACGGTGAACTGGCGGTCGAGGTGGCCCAAAAGGTCCGCGATACGCTGGCCGGAATTGTTTCAGGCGTTCGTCGCAGTGATACCGAGCGCCCGTGGACCGAGATGCTCATCCATCGTCTTGGGCAGCCTCAAGGCCAGGTCGTGATCGTGCTTGCACTGGAAGACGATACCGCGGCCGACGGACGGAGATGGAAACAGCGACTCAGCACACTGACCAACGAGCTGAAGGCCAAGCTCCATTGGCTGCGTGCCCGTGTGAGCGTGGTGAGCCCGCAGACTTTTCCTGGCTCGATGCCCGGCGTCGTTGTGACCAATCTGCCCGGAGCGTGCGGGTACGCGGCGCACACGCCGTGACGCTCAACCTGGATTCGAACGAAAGACAGTTTTAGAACAAAGGGCCATGAAGTGTAACGGCGTCGGAGTCTGTGTTTGTCGGCCATGGATTTCATGTTCGGGATTTGCCCACGCAGAAATCGCACTGCGCGCCGTTAGTTCGCTCAATCTTCCCATCCCCAAATAGCTTGAACCCAATGTGCGTATTGCAGATCTGGGCGTCAGCGACCGTGTAGGCACCGGGAATGGCCAGATTCAAGATATTTTGTTCGGCTGCCCTGCCACCTTTTCGCCCATTGGCCAGACACATCAGCGATGTTCGTGACGTCAGGTCGTTGAATACTGCTTCGTGAGGGTGTTTGACATCGCCCGCAAACAGTACGCTTTGCGTTTCTGAATTCGGTTTGCAGAGCGCCAGGTAATTATACTTTTTCCCGCCGCCTCGTGCATCGAGACCACGGTGATGCGGCACCTTCAAGATCGCCGCTTTCGGAAAATGCTCCTTTCGGCAGCGTTCTACGGCTACGATCCAGTTTGCGGATAGGGCGTCGGAACCCAGCCAGATGACATTCGGGCCATACTGGAAAGCGAGAACTGCCGATAGTGAATTTTCATCCGGCTTTTTCCGATGTTTCCCCAGCAGCCGATCTCGATACACCGCGGTGTATTTATTCTGATCCGCCTCGAGCGGACCGAAGAAATGCACATCCACCTCGCCTACTTTCTCAGATCGACGGTCAGCGCTGATCCGTCGGATGAAGCCGGGGAAAGTGTCATCTCGGGTGCCGACCTCAACGTAGAGATCGATCAAGAAATTAGCCCAGTCTTTCCTTAAGACCTCGAGCACGGGGTTATACCGGCTTGGAAACGTGTCCTGCTGGGTCACCGCGTACATAATCGCCTGCACGTCGGTGACGGTATGCCAGTAACTTCCCACGTGTGTGGCCGCTTTGAAGGCAGCCATCAAATCCAACCCGTGGTCGGCGTGGGGATGCGTCAAACAGATAAAGTGAACCTGCTTTCCGCTCACCAAGTCTTCGATCTTAGGCCGACCCTTCGATGCAGACGGATGTGCATCCACGATTCCCAGCCCACCGTCGGGAAACGTCAGGATGATCGTTTCACCTTTGCCAGATTCGTAGAAATCAACGGCCAGCATCCCATTTTCGACCCAAAATATACGCCAGTTTTTGCTGCCTGTCCTGATCGAGACCCAGCGGGGCCGTGCGGGCGTCTTGCGCCGGTGCGCTCGCCCGCACCTTGTAGCCCGTCATCGGCACTCCTGCCACGGTCGCCTCAAGCTCATCGAGTTCAAACGGTTGATTCTCGACGCGCACCCCAGCATCGTGCAGCAATTTGATCGGCAAATAATAGTGAATGAGTTTTCCACCAGCGACGAAGGCAACCCGCGCTTCTTCACCCTCTTCCTGCACGAAAAACGCCTGGAGCCGGCGCTTCACCTTCATCGGTGTTTCGCCCCGGTTCCCTTTGTGGGCGGAAGGACGTGTCGTCGGTTTGTAGTGAGCAGAAACTCCCCGCACCGATCAAGGTACCGGTAGCCGCCTACAAAATCCTGCCTGAAAAAAAGGCAAATCGGTGAAAAGGCATGGCTCTTTAGCCAATGCAGCCAGTCAGGAAGGTGCAAGACTAAGCATGATTCATTCCGGATGCTTCGTCGCGAGACGCGCGAGAGCGGTGGTTGGTCAGCCTCAAGGCCAGGTCGTGGTCGTGCTTGCACTGGAGGACGATGCCGTGGCCGACGTGCGGAAATGGAAACAGCGGCTCAGCACCCTGATGAACGAGCTGAAGGCCAAGCTCCATTGGCTGCGTGCCCGTGTAAGCGTCGTAAGTCCGCAGACTTTTCCCGGTTCGATGCCCGGCGTCAGTGTCGTCAATCTGCCCGGGGCGTGTGGGCACGCGGTGCATGCGCCGTGACGATCAATCGTTGTCGCCCGGTGGCCGTTCCAGCACATCCCGGAAGCTGTCATACTTGAGGGAAAGCAGGCGATCACGCACCCCGCACGCTTCGCCCCTCACTTTCTCGGAGTCCGACTGACCCGCCGCATAAAGAATGGCCCTTGCGCTCTTGTCGGTGTAAAAAAATCGACCAGTTTCAAGCGCGCTGACCGCCATAATCTGGATCGCTTGAAGCGCCTCCAAAGGCGTCGCGGAAACCTGCTCTGCAAAAGTCTCAAGCACCATGTAGTCCACCGAGGTAGTGCCGCAGTAGCCCAAGGCGGCGAGCATCTGCCGTGTCGCCCATTGACGTTCAAACTTGCCCGACGAGAACCACCAGGGAAACGCGGAAGCCTCGACCACGCCCTTTGCCTTGTCCTGTTTCCAGCCGTCAACTCGGCTTTCCCAGAGCCGCTGCAAACGTCCAAGGATATCGACGCTCACCGTACCATCCGTGTTTTTGAGGAGTCGACCGATTTCCTCCAGCGTCGACGTCATCACGTTTGACGGAACTAGCAGCAGAAAACGCTGAAACAGCGGCGAATCCCAGGCGACCAGCCCTCGCCAGTAAAAGGAGGTCAGATGGTTGGCGAGAGCTTGCTGCGGGTCCCAGTGACTTCGACTGGTCGATTTAGCCTCCGCAAGCCCTTCGACGGCGCGGGCATACTCATCCGACAGTGCTCGCAGCATATCGGCTCCCACGGTCCAACTCACAACGTAGGTGGTCCAGGCAAGCTCCCATCGTTCTATGGCTCCGCCGGCGGGAAAGATTATGGGCTTCAGCTCGGCGGCGAATTCTGTGTCCAGTTCGTGGAGGATGGGAAATGCTTGTCCGAAGACCGCGCAAACCATGCGCGTGGTTTCTCGTTTTGGGTCGCTACGCTCAAGGAGAAGTTCAACCACCTCTGGAAGTTCTGTATCCACTCGGAACCCATGACCATTGTGCACAGAGAAGCTCTTGACCCACCCAGCGTAGCGAAACACGGCGTGCAGTGCGGTGCCGCGAGTTCGATTGAGGGAAGCTGTATATGCATCGAAATCGGTCTGCTCGTGCAGGCGTTCATTTTCCGCCGACGGGTTGGGGTCCCTGGCGAGCACACTCAAAATCGACCAGATCCTCCCACGGTATTCCGGCGCCATGAGGACGGGACGCAGCGGCAGGATTTTTTCCAGAAAGCGTGCGGTTTCCAGACGTGTGTAGTCCCAGCCGTCATCCACATCGGGGGCCTCCCGACCCCGTCCATGGACTGCGGTCACCCAACTCAGCAGCCGCAGAACCGGCTCGACATTCGAGATTGTTTTTTGCGCAAACGCTTCGGCCAGTGTCCGGATGACCACGGCAACATATTCCGGACTTAATTCGGCAAAGTTGTTCGCTGTATCCGCATAGGCGGCCGGCGCTTCCTTGATATGCTTCTCCATGACTGACCCCACGGTGCTGCGCTCGGGGCCGAGAAAACTCTTGGGCGGCTCCCATGCCTTGAGGAAGGCGATGAGGCCTTCGATTCCCATTCGATCAATGTCTTCCTTCGAGATTGGACTGGTGCCTATGCCGTGCGCGTTCTCTGCCTCGCCCACCCAGATGACGAAACCGAGATGCGGATCCTCAACCCCGCCGGCGGCGAGCCAGGTCTCGTATCGCTTCGTCCACTCCGCTGGAAGGTTAGCTTTGAAGCCTTGAAGGTGCCGCACATGCCACGATGCAATTCGCTTTCGCACCACATCCTCGTCGAATGGAGTGTCGTCGGATCTCCTTTTTAGTCGATCCAACGTTTTTTCATCCGGTCCTTGGTCCACCCAGCCAAGCACGGTGTTTTGGACCTCCGGAGCCAGCCGTCGGAAGTGCTCGTGCGTGAACACAGTGTATTCACGAGTCCACCACGGTCCGGAGAAGAACTCCCGGTTCATTGCGATCTCGCGGAGCCGCGCTTCGCCAGCCGCGTCTGGAAAAAGCGTCGCGAGGTGGATCCGCAGCCTTGCAAAAATATCCCACGGTTTGGCTGCCAGAATGGCGTCAACCTCTTGAAACGCCTCGAGGCGTTTGCGAAGTGTCACTTCGCAGGCGTCACGAATTGCGGCGACGTAATGAGAACGCGGGCTTGGCAGTCGATTTTGCCTATGATCGGAAACGGATGGTCGCCAGTAGACTGAGCCGTCATGCATATTCTCGTCGTCATCCTCCCAGCGAGAGTGGCGTATTCCCCGGTCGAGTTCATCGCACAGAAAACGGATCGTGAGGAGTCCATCGGCCTCCACTAGGCGAGGCACAACGTCTTTGACGATTTTCTGAAAGTCCCACTCGGGCATCCGTGTTGCGGCCTCAAGGTCGCTTCCAAGGGCCTGTTGCCGACGACGCTCTCGTTTCTCTTCCAATCTAGGGTCGGGCATGAAGCCAATAAACGGCGCAAGAACCTTCAGCGCATCGAGGGCCAATCCGCCGTTGGCGAGGTGCATTGCGTACCGACGTAAGTCTTCATAGTTGGTCCGGTAGCGGCCAACAGTCGCAATCTTTTGGCGCAGTTTGGCCCCCTCGGCAGGGGGGGCTGCCAACGCAACTTCGATCAGGTCATGCATTACCTGTGGGTTGTCGGTCTGGGGGACCGTTGCTGCGATTGCGACGGCCAGCACGGGAGCCTGGTTGGCGAGGCGCGCTAGGCAGCGTGATTGTGCCCACGCAGGAAAACGCACGTATTCGCCTTCAACAATCGGCGCCGGAGGGAGGCCAAAATATCCCTCGTCAGCGAGCGGCTGCAACCACGCAGCAGACTTCAGATTATTGAAGAAAAAATCTTCGTCGGCTTCTCGCTTGAAGAGCGCCTTCAGTTTTCTCACGTCTTCACGGGTTGGCATTGGGGCGGTTCTCCAATTCGGCGATCATTTTTAGAATGTTTTCCTGATCGACCGTGGTTTGCGGTCGTGCGCGAGCGACGAGAAATGCGACCCATCGATTCGTTACGCTGAGAAAGTCCGGCTCGGTTATCTGGCTGCCGTGGGCGACTTCGACCAGAACTCGTTTAATGCTCCGCCATTCACGGGAAAGGCGCGCTCGCCACCCGGGGAGCGAACCCTTCACCGCGGGATCCATTTCCATCAGGAGATTCTCGACGCGTTTCTTAAGGGTATCTCGCTCGCCCTCATAATCCTGGAGAAAAGCCTCGTTGGCTTCGATGTAGCGGATGGCGGCATTGACGTCAGCATGCTCGATGTGGCTTGTGCTAACAAAATTGCGCGCGGCTTTTCTGATGATCTCGATACTGGCCACGTGCTTTTGCATGCGATCCCCTAATTTTTCATAAGGCCCGGAATAGTGGTTTTCCATCTCGGCCATGATCTCCCTCAATGTGTGGGCCGCATGGCAAAATCGTTCCGTGTTTCCCGCATCTGACAAAGTGCGCAGGGCACCATAAAATCTTCGCTCAAAGCCGGGCCAGCACTCGGCGAGATAGTCGTGTACGATTCGTTCCTCATTCGAGAGCTGAAGTGACACTCCCAGCATGAGCGGCGTGGACACATCCGTCGCTTGAAGACTCTTTCCACTCTCAGCGATGCTTGGGGCCGGCCTTGTCACATGGAATTTCGGAATGTTCTTACCGCGCTGCCGCGACGCGCGTGAGGTCTTCTGCAGTGAGATGCAGCCGGGGGGCTTCGTCCTCGATGAAGGTGCGGAAGTAGTCGCCCATCTTGAGCTGGAATTCGGGGTCGAGGGCGTTGTGCCACTGGAGAAGCCAGGGGATTAGCTGATCTAGGCTCGCGAGCACCCGGGCGAGCTGGGGCTCGGGGGCGCCGTCGGATTTCAATCGCTCGTAGTGCGCGGCGATGGCCTTGGCCTGCTGGAGCTGGTCCCAGCCGGCCCAGCCGAGGACGAGGGTTTGGTCGACGGCGCGCTCGGCACCGGGATAGCTCACCCAACGCTCTTTCGGGACGTCGAGTTTGCCGCGGAGCTTCCAGTAGGTAGATTTGAGGAAATCGGCGCTCGTGTATTTGGGCGGGACGGGGATGGCGCCGATCTCGGCTTTGATCGCGGTGTGCAGGGCTTGCTTGAGGGCGTCGCCCGTCAAGCCTTGGGCGGTGAGGCGGGCGGTGATGGCGTCTTCGGCGCGTTGCTTTGTCCAGGTGTCTTCCCACTGGGCGCGTTTGC
>JACQWK010000545.1 GCA_016209525.1 Verrucomicrobiota bacterium | reverse complement strand
TGCGAATCTTCTCTTTAATCGCCTCCCGAAACATTCGGCGGCTGATCGGAAAGATGCGCGCGCTTTGACTAAGTCGCCTGCCGGAAGCAGTCTTTAACCGCTCTCCAACGGCCGGGACCTTTTTAAACGTCTGCACGCATTGATTTTCTCTAAGTCCTCGGTCTCCAGGAGGGTCCCAAAGTGAAAAGGCATGTTCTAGGGAACTGCATGCGTGCCGAGTTTTTCCTTGCTCTGCGATTTACCCAGGCCGTATGGTACTGGTCGTTGTGGAGAAAGGAATTTCCATCATTTAACGGAACAGGCCAGGACCTCTTGGGTGCTATATTTCGCCCATGAGATTTTTCATAGGCATTGAGGGTGTGGGGATGAGCATTTCCGTTGGAGTAATGGCCGATGAGGCTGGTAAGATTTTGGCGGCAGTTCGCATGCCTTTCGGCATATCACTCCATACGACTCTGCGGCCTGAGCTTCGGTGCCGATTGCTCGATTTGGTAAAAGGGCTCGTGACCAAGTGCGATCTAAGCTTGGACGACTTGCATGAGTCCACAATCTGCATTGGATTGACAGGAGTGCCCTTTCCATACGACGCACTCGTTGATCTTCCACACGAATTCGAGAACCTAAAGATAACGACCCGAAGACTCGTTTGCACTGGTGACGCCGAAATTGTATTTGCGTCACATACCGGTACGGACTGCGGCACCGAAATCATCTGCCATATGGGGTCCACTGCATACGTAACAGGTAATCAAGGTCGATTCCGGTATGGCGGATGGGGTCCTGCTATTGGTGATGAGGGGTCTGGATATGCGATGGGAAGGGAGACGTTACGAGAGATTGGGCGGCAATACGAAAACAGAGAAGAACCTTCGCGACTGTGGTACGAAGTTCGCCGTTGGCTCAAAAACCTCCGATCATGACCTTGAAAGACGGGGTGTCAAAATGGAACGACAAACTGCTTGAGTTTGCCGCCTTGGGTCTTGGTGAACGAGAACTACGCACGGCAATATTCTCATTCGCTCATGGCCTTGCCAGAGATGAAGGCATATGGACGCTCCGTTGTGTTGTCCGTAGCCTTACGACCCCGCTGATGAGAGCTTTCGTAGCGGGCGACGACAACGCAAAGGGCATCGTTTCCCGCGCAGCGGACGATTTGGTCGAGCAGCATAAATGCGCTTGCTCGTTGGGGCAGATTGAACCTCATTGTGGGCCGTTGGTTTTCTACGGTGGGGTCATGACGCACAATCGTCCATTCTGCGACTTGGTCTATGAGAAGATAAAGGAGAAATGGGAGCTGCAAGGAGTTCGACTCCCAGACGCCCTGGTACCAGAGATGCCCGGAACATTGCGCCCTGCGTGCGGAGCGCTTCTCTTTGCATTGGGAGGATCCGAGAGGCTCGAACTCCGGCTGCCAAGCCGAGAGATATTCGATTATTTATTGCGCCAAGTTGTTGATGGAAGTCGGGAGGAATTGAGAAATGACTGATGTGCCGCCCACTCCACCTAATGACCGTCCTTCAGAAAGGTTGCGACGCATGTGGATTTACTTGTCGGATTTGGCCAGCGTGGCCAACGCATGTCGCGTCAACTCCGAATGGGTGCGTCTGACAAAAGGCGTGGCAACTCCATTCCTTGGCAGCGACATCATCTTCGGAGCTTTGATGAAGGGGATGGCTCCAGTCATCGTGGCGCAGGCAGTTGACGACGCCAAAACCGGATTTGGCTTGCTAAATGTCGATGAGCTTACAGGGCGCAACATGGTTCGGTACTATCTGCAAACGCTGAGGAAGCACGAGTTCTGTCTCCCAATTGGGACCCTCATCGAAGTGCATGAGAAAGGACGCATCTTAGAGCGTGTCCGAAAAATCATGAACCGATAATTGTTTGATTCGGCATGAGTGAAAAAAATGATCCGAACATGCGAAAAGGCTTGATTTGGGCCGACAGGCCAAGCTTTCCAATTTTTAGCGCAGCTCTGTTGGGCGATGAAAATCGCCCTTTACCAAACCAGCCTGACCGACGCCCAGTGGGCGCTCGTTGAACCTCTGCTCCCCATCCCATCCAAACGGGGCCGTCCTCCGACCGATCGACGTTGGGTGATCGATGCCATTCTCTACATCGTCAAAGGCGGTATCCCGTGGCGCCTGCTCCCGGTCGATTTTCCTCCGTGGAAAACGGTGCGCTCGATCTTTCGGAAGTGGACGCGGGACTTCACCTGGCAGAATCTCAACGACCGCCTGCGCGCCCGGGTCCGCGAGCAGCACGGCAAGCGGTGTCGCCCCACCGCCGCCGTTCTGGACAGTCAGAGCGTCAAATCCGCTGGCCATGGGAGGCACCGTTGGCTATGACGCGGCCAAGAAGATCAAAGGGCGCAAACGACATCGGCTGGTGGATACGCTGGGTCTGGTGCTGGGCGTGGCGGTGACGGCCGCCCATGTCCCGGAGCGCGAAGGCGCGCAAGGCTTGCTGGGTCGCGTTCTGGGTTGGTTCACCTGGTTGCGCAAGATGTGGGTCGATGGCGGCTACAGTGGTCCGGAGTTCGCCGCCCGGGTGAGGACGATCCGTCCGAAGTTGGAAGTGGAGGTCGTGAAGCGATCCGACGATGTGAGCGGGTTCAAAGTCTTGCCCAAACGCTGGGTCGTCGAACGCACCTTCGGATGGCTGATGGCTCACCGCCGCCTGGTGCGGGATTACGAGCACTGTGAAACC
>JACQWK010000544.1 GCA_016209525.1 Verrucomicrobiota bacterium | reverse complement strand
GTCGTGGTGGTCAGCGAGCTCGATCCGAGTCAGCGTCACTGGATCATCACGGCGTACATGGCAAGAAGGCTGTCAGAGGGAGAGGTCGAATGGAAACGAGGTTGACGTTTCGGTATGATCGCGAAGCGGACATCCTTCATATCGACAAGTGCCCGCCTTACGCGACGCAGGAGTCAGAGGAGCTTGGGGACGAAGTCATCGCTCGGATCAATCCGGGCACGAACGAGATAGAGAATCTCGAGGTCCTTTTTTTCTCCACGCGGTTGTTGCGCAACGAGCTTTTCGATCTCCCGGTCGCAGCCGACCTGCGCGTTGCCCGCAAGCAAGGTGCCTAGCAGCGCTCCCGGGGACCCCCAGTGGTGAGGGCCCAGGCGAGGCTCGTGGAAGCTCCCGCGAAGCTCTCGCGGCACACCGGGGCATGCTCAGAGCATGAAGACAGAGATTTCTCTTCCGGATGCGATGTTCCAGGCTGCCGAGCGACTGGCCCGGCGCCTCGGCATCAGTCGCAGCCAGCTGTTCCAGCGAGCCCTGCAGCAGTACCTGCGCGATCAGCGCCAGTTGGGGGTGACCGAGGCGCTCGATGAAATCTACGCGGCCGAGCCCAAGAGCCGGGTAAGGCCGATACTCAGCCGCTTCCAGATGGCGTCCTTGCCACGGGAGGAGTGGTGAAGGAGCGGCGGCCGGCGAGGCCGATGGCCGCAGTCGAGGATGGTCTGCGGCTGGTATTGAGCCTGTAGGCCCGGCCGCCGCCCCCTACTCCTGCCGGAGCGCCACCACCGGATCGAGCCGCGCGGCCCGGATGGCCGGGATCAGACACGCCGCCAAAGCAACGCCGATAAACACCAACACGACGCTCACGAAAGTCAACGGATCGGTCGGCGTCACTGAATAGAGTTGGGCCGCTAGAAACCGCGTCAAAGCCACGGCCACCGCCGTGCCGCAGAGCACGCCGATCAGCACCGCTTTCATCCCCTGGCGAACGACCATCTTGACGACGTCCGCGCCGCGCGCCCCAAGGGCCAGGCGGATGCCGATCTCCTGCGTCCGCTGCGTGGCGCCGTACGACACAACGCCGTAGATGCCGGTCAACGCCAGCACCAAGGCAATGACCGAAAAGCTGGCCAGCAGCCAGGTGTTGAACCGTGGATGAGCGACTTTGAGGGCGACCCACTCGTCCATCGTGCGAATGTCGAAAACCGGCAGAGTTGGATCGACGGATTGAATTGTTTTCCGAACGGACGCAGCCAACGCGCGCGGTTCTTCGGCGGCCCGAACCACAAACGTCATTGTATCCAGAAAAAACGTGTGGGACACCTGCTGATACGGGACAAAAATCCCGCCCGGAGGCGCCGCGCGCAGGTCGTCCTGCCGGACGTCGCCCACCACGCCGACGATTTCCAGCCATGGCTGTGATTTTCCTCCGATCCCAATCTGGATGCGCTTGCCCAGCGGATCGTCGTTGGGCCAGAGGCGGCGGGCCAGATTTTCATTGATGATCGCCACGGCCTGGGCCCCCGCGTCGTCGGCGTCCGTGAAGGAGCGCCCTTTTCGAAGCGGAATGCCGAGGGCGGGAAAATAGTCTGGGCTTGCTGCGACTTTGCTCGCCCACGACGTCTCGGACGCCGGCAACCCGTCGGCTGCGAAGTCGCCATAGAGACGCATGCCGCCGCCGCCCGGGCCAGGAGCAGATTGGTGACATTGGCGCACGCGATCAACAGAACGAATCCTACCGCTCCGAGGAAGACGAACAACAACGTCCGCGTCCCGCCGACGATATGTTCGTGCAGCGAAACCAGGCTCACGCCTCTTCCGGGCGCCGACGCCGGGAGAGTTTCGGCAATTCGCCCGGCGACGGTGTCCATTTCCGCTTGCGCTTGTTCGCGAGTCACGTTGGCTTTGAGCCGGGCCAGGGCACGGTGCATCGCATTGTTGCGGCGAGGGTCGAGCACCAGCGAGGTCCACAGGCGGCAATCGGGAGGGAAATTGAAACGCCCCGGCAAGATGCCCGCGACGATCACGTTCTGGCCGTCGAGCGCGATGCTCTGGCCGACGACGGATGGATTGGCGCCGAACCGGTCGCGCCACAGGCTTTCGCTGAGCATCACGGCGCGAGGACCTCCGACCTGATGTTCTTCGGGCAAAAACGTTCGGCCCAGGAGCGGTCTCACGCCGAGCAAAGAAAAGAAATCGATTGTGACCTCGGCCGAGCTGATGCGCGCCGGCTCGCCTCCGCTGAGCAGCGTGGCTTGTCCGTTTCCAAACGCGGCCATGTGCACGAAGACGCGGTTCTGTTCAGTCCACTCCTTGAAGTCGGGATCGAACACGGTTTCCCACCGCTCACGGCCACGCTCGCCCTGATGAATCATCTGAATCATGACGAGCCGGTCGGCGTCCGGGAAAGGCAACGGTCGCAGCACGACCGCGTTGATGACACTGAAGATGGCCGTGTTAGCTCCGATGCCGATCGCGAGCATGACCACGGTCACGACGGTGAAACCGGGGTTTTTCAGCAGTTGGCGGAAGGCGAATTTGAGGTCGTTCATGGTAGGTTGAATGGTTAAAATGTCGTTAAACGGGTCCACGAGGGATTTCTCGTTGCCACGAGGTCCGTCGAACAGTAGCTTCTTTGCGGATGAACCAAGTTGAACAGATGCCCGAAGCCGAGAAAGCCCGCTGGCGCACCGCCGAACGCTTCGCCGAAGTGCTCGACGAGGAAATCAAAGCCCTCCATCGACCGCTGCTGGTTCGCGTCATCACCTGGTTCAACCTCTGCCGCCTGTGCCAGGAGCTGGAAAAGCAATTGTTGCTCGCGGAGAAGCCGCCGCCGGCCGACCTCCAGTTGCACCGGGCTCTTCTCTCGCTCGCGATCGGCAGCGGCGAATGCCTAGCCTTGAGTTGCCCGAACACGACGGAATTGGAGCCGCTGCAACTCACCTCCGAATCTCTGGCGGCCAAGATTGAGTCGCTGCGCATGACGTTCGAACAGTGGCACACGGAGCTGAAGCCGGAGCGGCAGCGGGCCGTGCTCCAGGAGGTCTTCGGTGTCACGTCATGAGTTGTTGGAGGCCATTCTGCGCGCGCAGTTTGATCTGGAGCATGCTGAACCCAAAGACTGGATTGCTTGCCGTGATCGGTTGCACGCGTTGCTCGACCAGGCCATCGCCGGAACCCATTTGACTCGACGAGAGCTTCTCTCCGTCTTGCGCGATCGCTACAAGGCCTATCAGCGGGCGCAATATTTGGCCGAGGCACGCCGGCGTTCCATTTAATTTTCCAGACGCCGGCACTCAAGTCTGTTTTGAACCGACGCCAGATAGCCGTGTTCGCCCCGCTGCCGCGCGTGAGCGTAAGCATGGCCACGGCAGTGAAACCGGGGTTCTTCAGCAGTTGGCGGAAGGCGAAGCGAAGGTCACTCATCGCAGGTTGAAATGGCGATCCTGGGCCACGCCGGGAGCGACAATGGGTAGCGCCTTTCTCAACAGGGAGTACAGGAGTCCATTTGACGGCGCCCATAAAGTCCGGTCTGCTTTTGGGTGCAACGAGTGTGCCAAACTCCAGAGAAGCCGAAAAACCTCGATTCGCGGGTCGCCACGAATGGGTATCCGCTTACCAGTGACCGTTTGTGGGAAACTCTCGTCCCGCAGGTGGGACACAGCCTTGCCCATAGAACCCGTCACGGCGTGAGACAAATTTGTCAAAGGCCAGAAGCTCGCCGGTTTGTCCACGTTGAACCTTCACAACAACGCCACGGACGCAGGCTTCATGAACGAAGTGCCGACATTCCGGCTCTTCCGCGATGCGGGTGTGCCAGCGCCTCGGACGACCTTTGCCCGGGTGTTCGTCACCGTTCCAAGGAAACATGAGCGCCGGTATTTTGGCCTCTACACAATCCTCGAGAACGTGGACAACAACTTCGGGCTGGGATGAACAAAGCGCTTCCGCTCTTTTCTGGTGACGCAGCGCTAGGATTCCCCAGCGGAACGCCAAAGCGGGAGCGATAGACCATTGTGTGGCGACACCCTGTTGAGGAAGCAACGCCCCATCCGAGCCTCATTCCCCAGGAGCGATCTCCAGCCGCAGATAGAACAAACAAACGGGTCGCCTTTGCTTGTTTTCTCCAATGTCTCCACAAACCGCTGCCGATCCGCGTCGTCTTTGAAAATCGGCTCCCGCCGGTCACCCCGCTTCGTCACGTGATAAATAGCGCCGGGATATTCAACTCGAAGTTTGCGCCATGCCGGGAAGCGGAGCTCGCCCTCCCAAACTAGTCAATCATAAGACTCGTTTCCTTTCTGACCCCTTTCCTGCCGATGCCTCTCGTGCGGAAGAAAAACTCAAACAGTTGCCATTACTATTGACCCCTTCACTGCCCCTTCATGAACGCCGGCCGAAAATGTGCCATTGCCGCAGTTCGGGCACGTGATACTGTGCTCCCATGAGCGTGATCGAGATGGCCATCGAAAAGGTCAGACGGTTGGATGAAGCACGCGCCCGACAGTTGCTGACGTGGTTGCAGGCGTTGGAGGCCACCGAGGCGCCTGATCGCACGCCGGCCGGCGCTACGGCGATGCTTGGATTCGCCCGGCGGTTTCGTCCGGAATCCCGCTCCACTGCCGAATGGATGGACGAACTCCGCGCCGGAGACCGTGAGTGATGTCCTGGGTGGTCGATACCTGCCCGGTGATTGAGGTCGCCGAAGCCGACCCAACCTTTGGCGTGGCATCGGCAAGACTCCTGGACTCGAAACGGGCGGACGGCCTCACGATTTGCCCCGTCACATACGTTGAACTCGCCCCCGTCTTTGCCGGAGATCGAAACGCCCAAAATGAATTCCTCTTCAACCGTAGCGTCGCCTGGCCCGAAACTTGGACACAGGCGGACACCGAAGAAGCTCATCGAGCCTGGCACCGGTGCATTTCTGCCCGGCGGGCCATTAACGCTCCCAAGCGTCCCATCGCTGACATCTTGATCGGAGCGTTCGCCACTCGGTTCGATGGGATCCTGACCCGCAACGAAACCGACTTCAGACATGTCTTCCCGACCCTAGCGATCACGATACTTTGACGCGCGAATCCTTTGTGGCAGCCTTCGTCGGGAACCTTGTCGAATACCACCATTTGCTCCCGACCCTCCCTCCTCTCCAACCTTTCCCTCGGCGACGCCAGAAACCAAGTGAGTTCTTGGTTTTGCCACATGGCGGATCACGGAATCGGCCTTGAGGGGCCGGGCCGAAGTCCGAGCTTGCGGCTAGACTCCGTTGGCGGCCTCGCCCAGCAGCGTTTGGCGAACGTGTCAGTCCTCACTATTGATACTCCTTATTTTGTCCGTCGTAGCCTATGGCGTGGGACGTGTCAAATCAGCATCGCTGTTGCGGGGTTTCCGCATTACGATTCATCCGGGTTCGGCTGGCGCGATACATTCAGGACCGCACGCTCGGCCAGTCGGACTTCGCTGTTTAAGCCCAGCAGGGGGACCGTGGCCCGGCCAATCGCGGTGAGCGGTTCAACGCGTCTTCCATCGAATCTGAAGTGATCCAACCTACGTCAGGCTCATGGCCGATATCAAGCGGCGCCCAGTTTAGCCCTGGCCCGCCCCTTCGCCAACCGCACGAGGTGCTCCGCCATCTCGTAGCGTTTCCACTCGGCTTCCTCTTCGTGGGTCAAGCCTCCCTGGCGGTTCTTTTGGAGCAGTTCGCGGATGCGCGCATCCAGTTGCGAAGAAGGCCGCAGGGCCAGCACTTCCTCCTGCGACGCTGGTTCAGCCAATTTCTCCAGCACCTGCGCCAGGCCGTGGAACTGGGCGCCACCAGATATTTTCACTTCGCGCAGCGCCGCTGCGACGATGTCGGCCGACCGGTGTTCAAATGGACGCAAGAGTTCTTAACGTCGGCTGTTCTCAACGTCGGCTTGCGGTGCAACACCTTCCTGGTATCCTTGCTACCCATGAGTTCAACGCCTTCGAGTTTGGTTGATTGGACCCCCGCACAAATTGCGCAAGGCAAGCGTTGGGTACACGCGTGGAAGCAAGCGGGCGATGCCATGCAACGATTGCGGCGTGACGAATTGCGCCAGCTCAATCCACAACGGGCTATCGCGTTGTTGTGCGGGCCGGCCGATTACACGCTCCCGCCGCGCTCGCCCAAGCCGACCTCCGGCCTCGTCGAGCAGCAACGTTGGTTCAAGAAAGCCGCGGGCCGTGACTGAGGTCATTCGAGCCGCCGCGGAACTCCAGGCTTTGTGTGAAGCGGAGGGCTGGCGGTTTTGTTTCATCGGCGGTTTGGCCCTGCTCCGCTGGGGTGAACCGCGCGAGACGGTTGACGTGGATCTGACATTGCTCACGGGCTTTGGCGGGGAGGGTCCCTTCATCCAAACGCTCCTGCGGCGGTACGAAGCGAGGATCGAAAAGCCCGCCGAGTTCGCCTTGCTGCGGCGCGTGTTGCTGCTTCGATCCTGTTCTGGTGTGGGCCTGGATATCGCATTGGCCGGTCTGGCGTTCGAAGAAACCGCCGTGGAACGATCCAGCCCGTTCCTTTTTCCGCCGGACGTTGCCCTTCGCACCTGCTCGGCGGAGGATCTCGTCGTCATGAAGGCGTTTGCCGCACGGGCCAAGGATTGGGTGGATTTGGAGGGTGTCATTGTCCGTCAAGCCGGGAAACTCGATTGGTCCTATGTCCGCAGGCAACTCAAGCCGCTGGTCGAACTTAAGGAGGAGCCACAAATCCTGGACCAACTGGAGAGACTGCGCGTGGATTGCGAGTCATAGCCGCAAGCAGGTTCTAATGACCGGCTGCTTTGGCTCTGCCGCCATTGATTGAGCAGCGTGTTCACGTTGGCCACGCTGCCCATCTGTAATCGCTCCGCGATCCATGCCGCCGTCACCCGCGTCTTTACAAACCGATACCGATCCATCTCCTCATTGAAGATCGGCTCCCGCCGGTCACCCCGGTTCATCACGGTTGCCCCGCCGTAGCCCTTGGCGAAGGAGGGTGATAAATTGCGCAGGGAGATTCCACTCGAAGTTTGCGCGCCATGCTGGGAAGCGGTGTTGGCTCTCCCAGAACTAGTCAATAATAAGGACTGACCCCTTGACGGCCATTACGTTCGCGGCGAGCCGAAGAAATGAGAACCGTCTTTGCGGACACGTTTTTCTTCCTGGCGCTCCTCGACTCGCGCGAGCCGCGCCATCTTCAGGCCGCCGAAGTTTCCCGCGGCCCTGAATTCCGCCTGGTTAAGACCGAATGGGTACTCGCCGAGTTTGGCGACGCTTACTGCCATCCAAAAGATCGGGCCGATTTCGTTTCACTCTACCGCTCGATCCTCAATCATCCGCGCTTCAAGATCATTCCCGCCGACACGGGCCTCTTCCAGCGCGGCGTGGATTTCTTCGAACGGCGGTCGGACAAGGACTGGTCCCTGACGGACTGTCTTTCTTTCGTCGTGATGCGGGATGAAGGCCTCCGCGAAGCTCTGACAGGCGACAACCACTTTGAGCAGGCGGGCTTCGCCGCGTTGCTCAAGTGAACCAATCCGCGCTCTGACCGTCGTCAACCTGGTCGCAAGACATCGGAAAAGAAACGATGCTGTAGAACATTGCCCCCACCGTCTCGCTGGATCTATCGGCGCGCAGGGCGCTCGCCCCGATAATGGCAGGGAAACCTTGTCATGGACAAGGTCAGCCTCACGGTACACTCGGCGTCGAAACGCTGCTGACAAAACGCCTGTATCCAATACCAAGAACTGACCCGAGACTGGCGCACCGTTTTAACTTGAAATATTGATTGGCAAGCAAGACTTGAAACAATAACGTCAGGACATCCCATTTTGCCAACGGTCCATCGGATGGAGAATCAAGTGAACCACCTGACCATGCGTTGCGAACGCGCACCAAGTAGCCTAGATGAACTGCATCGCAGCCTGCTGATTCGCCGTGCGCGCCAACATTTTCTCAAGGCTGACTGCGTGCTCGCTCTCTATCGAGAGTCGTCGGGAAGGATCGACCTGGAACGTTTGGCACGGGCTATAATAGATGATAAATCGTGTGACGCTGTCGGGATGGAACGTCTTACTCGGAGGGTTTTGGTGTTGGCAGCAATGATTGAATTGCAGAAGCGCAAAGCTGAGTGGCACCCAGAACGTAGCGAATTGTGGGAATGCGTTGAGCGGCAGTTAATGGAATGGATCTCAAATTGGAAAGGAATAACAATAGATGATGCGGAGATAGCTTTTTCGTTCCTCGGTGTTGTTCTCGATCTTTGTGATCCCTCGCATTGGCCACCGAATCTCGTAGCGGACCATGCCTCTGCCGATACTCGCTGGGCGATCATTAACGCACCCATCCGCGGCGAGTTGGTGATTCAAAGTTACATCCGCAAGTGGGAACTTGGATGGAAACGCTTCATTCCTTGGTGCGGGAGCATTCACCAAGGACTTGGCATTGATTGGCTCCATAAGGCTGCTGAGTCAGGCAATGTCGCAGCCGAACGCGAACTCGCTGACTGCTATGCGGCGGGAGAAGGTCTAGAGTTAAACGACAGACTGGCTGGCCTCTGGTACCGGAAGGCCGCGGAACACGGAGACCCGGTCGCACAGCACAACCTCGGCTATTTTTGTGCCGAAGGTAGGGGAGTGCCAAAAGACTCCGCAGAAGCCATCAAGTGGTACCGCGCGTCGGCGGAGAAAGGATGCGCACCGGCCCAGTACAACTTGGGATGCGCGTATCACGATGGAACCGGTGTTGATCAAGATTATGCAGAAGCTGCCAAATGGTTTGGCAAGGCAGCCGAACAGGGACTTGCTGGAGCACTGTGTAATTTGGGCGGGTGCTATTTGAGGGGACATGGCGTGCCGCAGAACATGAGTCAAGCAGTCGAGTATTACCGAAAGGCCGCCTCTCAAGGATATGCCGAGGCCCAGTACAACTTGGCGACCTGTTACTTCGACGGTCTTGGCGTGAATCAGGATTACGTGGAAGCGTACAAATGGCTCAATCTAATCCCTGCCAAAAGACTAGTGGGACGACTTGAATGCGCCCGGCAACTGCGCGACAAGATCGCAGAACAATTAACCAGTGAACAGATTGCTGAGGCTCACCGACGCGGAGCGTGAAGGTGTATGTCTTGACGGTTCCTAGTTTTGACAACTTCGTCGATGGTGGAACCGACGCCGAGCTTGATCGAGACCCTGTACGACGCCGGACCGTGCCTGATGCTGGTGTCTTTGCTGCCGGAATCTTGCTGTCGTCGAGCTTCACAAAACGGTTCTGAAGTATCGGATTGGATTCACTGACTCTTTGGGCGAGCCAAAACCGTGGACGACTCTTGCCAATTTGACGCTTCAATCCTCGCCCGTTTTGGTTATTGATATTTCATCAACGAATACGACCTAGAGGTTTTGTCAGGCCATCCGTCTTGAGGAATGAGTGGTGCCGCTCAGCAGACCGATGGGGGAATCCGACGTCGAGCGCAGGGTCGGAAAGGAGTCAGTCGTGGCCATTGGTGCAGGTTTCAGGAGCCAAAGAAAACTGTCACGACTCACGCCTGATCAGGTCAACTGCTATCCCCGCCAAAGGCGATTGAACAAAACCGCCTCCTTCATGGCCCTGGAATGGCAATCGAGTTGGATCAGCGATGCCGTTCGCCACGAAAACCCTGCTCGAATACGTCACCCGAAATCCCGTAGGCAAAGTCAGCATCAGGGCGCAGCCGATTTCAAGGCGCTGAAGAGTAACGCTTGTGGCCATTCTCAAGACCCGTCTACACGGTTCTGGCCATGCACGCGAATCTGACAATAGCGCCCCATCTCTTTCAAATGACCGTTACTACTCAGTATTTCGCAATTCAAGAATAGCGCTTCTCCGATTGTGAACGGCGGCGTGAAAACGGGGGAAAACCGCCGGTTTGAAATTATTGTTTCTTCCACCGTATGAAATGAAAAGCCGCCACGGTAAAGCGGCGGTTGGGTTTTGGGGTTCGTGCC
>JACQWK010000539.1 GCA_016209525.1 Verrucomicrobiota bacterium | reverse complement strand
ATTGCGCTCGACTTTGGTCCGGCATGACGTAGAACGATTTTCGCAAATTGCTGTCAGTATTAGTAAATGCTAAATTCAAAATCATTCCTCGGGGTCGATTTCGGGGCGGGCAGCCTCAAGGTGGCAGAATTCGAGTTGGACGAAGGGGGAAACCTCGTTCTGAAGCAATACGGGATTAGACCTTTGGGTTTGGAAGGGTCGCAGGAGACTGCTCGCGAAAATGTCTTGCGCAAGGCGATCCAGGAATTATTCTCGGAGCGAGGGTTTGGATCCAAGAAGACCAATGTCTGCGCTCCGGGGTTCCACGTCTTTTCCAAATTCGTCAAACTCCCGCCCGTCGATACCTCCAAAGTCACCCAGATCATCCAGTACGAAGCGCAGCAGAACGTGCCGTTTCCTCTGGAGGAAGTCGTTTGGGACTACCAAATCCTTGGCAGCACGCCGACCGGGGAACTAGAAGTCCTCTTGGTCGCCATCAAGTCCGACATTGTGGAAGGCTTGTTCCGGACCGCTGAAGCCACCGGGTTGCGGCTGCAACTGGTGGAGGTCTCCCCCGCGGCATTGTGCAACGCTTTCCGCTACAACTATGGCGACTTGGAAGGCTGCACGATGCTTCTCGATATCGGAGCCAAGACGAGCAACCTGCTCTTTTTTGAAAAAGGGAAAGTTTATTCGCGCAGCATCAATATTGGAGCGAACTCCATCACCCAGGAATTTGGCGCGGAGTCGAAATTGCGGTTCCCCGAAGCCGAGAAGGTCAAGATCGCGGAAGGGTTCGTCAGCTTGGGAGGCGCTTATGAAGAACCGGAGAATCCTCATCAGGCGGCCATTTCCAAGATTGCCCGTCAGGTGATGACCCGGTTGCACATCCAGGTTAACCAAACGATCCAATTTTATCGCGGGCAACAAGGCGGCTCCGCGCCGTTGCGATTGTTTCTGGCAGGCGGCGCGTCGATCATGCCGTACACCGCTCAATTCTTCGCGGAAAAGTTGAACGTCCCGGTCGAGTATTTCAATCCGTTCCGCAACATCCAGATCAATCCTGCGATCAACTTGGAAGAGTTGGCGCGTGTGGCCCACGCGTTTGGCGAAGTGGTTGGCTTGGGGCTTCGGAACGCGGCGCAATGTCCGGTGGAACTCAACCTCGTGCCTAAGAGCATCCGGAAGCGCCAGCAATTCGACCAGAAGAAGCCCTACTTCATCGCCGCAATCTTCAGCTTGGTTCTCGTCGTCTTTGCCTACGGGTGGTTCTACGACCGGGTGGCAGCCGTCAAGCAAGCTTCTCTGGCCGAGATTATGCAAGAACTTGAGCCGCTCAAGCAGAAGGAAACCCTATTGGTTGGCCAAGAACAAGCCATTAAGAAAACGAAGGACGAGTTGGAGGCCTTTGGCGGATATTTGCAGCAGCGCTTTTATTGGCCTGATCTGTTGAAGGAAGTCCGGGATACGTTGATGGCGACCGAGAGGACTCTAAGCCGTCCTGGGCTGGATGTCGGGATCTGGATCGAAAGGTTCGCAACCAACGCGCCCGGTGCAGATCTCAACTCGACCCAGACAACGGAGGAGGCAGCTCCGCAGTACTCGATCTTCAGGATGGATCCCAAGCTGCTGGAACGATATGGACTCATCCGACCGGGAATGCTCCGGACTCCTGAATCGACGGAATCGACCGAAACGCCAGCCGAAGACGCTGTCGATCCTGTCACCGGCATGCCTGTGGAGAAGAAAGACACCAATCAAGTTGGCATAGTGTATGCGACTTTTCGCGCGGTGGACCTGACGAGAGCGGGTCCGTCAGCCAATGGCGATCTCATCTATGCCATTGAAACGGCGCTTCAGGCGAATTCGTTGCTCGATAAAGAGGGAACGAAGCTCCACGGGGAAAAGACCGACGTTGATCCGGACACATCGACGTTCACTTTTGGGATGACGCTCAAAGTCAAACAGCCGATCAAAGACTAATATGGCCTGGATCAAGCGGAACCTCTTTTTGGTCATCGGTGGAGTGGTGGCTCTGGGCTTGCTCGGCCTGGCGGGATATTTCCTTTACACCAAATTCGCCCACGATCAGGCGGTCACGGAACAATTGACTCAAGCCACCGATGACCTTAAGAGACTCGTCAGCCGGGATCCGCACCCGGGCACCGAAAAGGTCGATAACATCTCTGCCGCGAAGGCCGAACAGAAGAGACTCCAAGCGTTCTTGGGCCAAGTTCACCGGTACTTTTCCCGTTCCGCCACCAACCAGCCGACGAGTCGCGATTTCAGAGCGTTGCTGGACACCACAGTCGCCGAGCTTCGAAACAACGCTGAGCGAGCGGGCGTGCAGTTGCCGGAAGACTATTGGTTCACTTTCACGGCGCAAAAGGCCTTAACGGTTTTTCCCACCAATATCCTCGGAACCCTTACCGCCCAACTCCAAGATATCCAGTCGCTCTGTCGCATCCTCTTCGATGCGAAAATCATTTCTCTCGAGAAGGTCCGCCGCACGTCGGCGGGCCAGGAGGACGGAGGCGGCGGTTCGGGTCTCGTCAGTTTCGGCATGACTGGCAACCAAGACTATCTGGATTCCGAGGTCAAAGGCGCCACCAACCAATGGGCGGTCGTGATGCCTTACGAGATCACTTTTCAAGGCTTTAGCTCCGAACTCGCTGAAGTGTTGGAAGGCCTGATTCGATCGCCCCAGTGCTTCGTGGTGAAGAACCTTATCGTTGAGAGGGCCGATGCGCAATCTACGACGGATGAGTCGCTCACGGGCGTGACCTCTTCGGAGTCCACGCCAGCCATGAATCCGTACGGACGGTACGGCCAGGGCCCGATGATGAATCCTTTGATGAACCGCTATGGGATGGGCATGTCCCCCGACCTGATGCGGCGATATGGGTTGGGGACTCGGATGCCGATGGCTCCGACGGCGCCTCCCAAACCGCGAGGCTCTACGCTCCTTGAGGAGAAAGCCTTGAGGATCACGGTTTCGGTGAGCTCCGTAAAACTCAAACCGTCCTCCGGGAAGTAAGCGCCTCATGGAATTCGTCAAAAAACATTTCGAAAAGGTTCTTCTCAGCGCCGTTTTGCTCGGCCTTGCGGTCGCGGCTGCGCTATTGCCGTTGCAGGTTTCGCGTGTGCGCCAATATTTGGACGACACGGTCACGGTGACGGTCCAGACCAAGCCAAAGGTGTTCAAACCCCTGGATGAGTATCTTGGCACCAATGAATCTCTCCTCAAGCGTTTTGCCAGTCCCGTCGAATTTAATTTCTCCACTCCCCACAACGTTTTTAACCCGGTAATTTGGCGGAAGGGGCAGGGCGGCCGGCTCGAGAAGATTTCCACCGGCAACCAAGTGGGTCCCGGCGCCTTGGTCGTGACGAACGTTTCCGAATTGAGACTCACGGTGGAATATGACAGGGCCGAAAGTGTGGGCGGGGGTTCGGACAGCTTTCGCTACCATTTCGTCGTGATCCGGGACACAGATAGCAATCCGAGGAGAAATCAAAGCGCGACAGTTGGTATTCCAAATACTTTGTTCACGTTGACCAAAGTGGACGGTCCGCCCAATGATCCCGCCGCCCTGCACCTGCAACTCAAGGACGATCGAAGGGAAATTGTCGTCAGCAAAGACAAGCCTTACACCCGAGTTGTCGGTTACGCGGCCGATCTGATGTATCCGCCCGGAGGGAACCAAACTTTCCTCAGGCGCCGCGTGAAGGACACGCTGACGCTCAAAGGGGACACGGAGAAGTATAAAATCGTTGCCATCAATTCGAACGAGGTTGTATTGTCCGCTGACTCGACCCAGAAACGAACCACCGTCAAGTTTGCAGCTTCACCGAAGTGAATGCCGCCCTTTTCGCAAAGGAAACCAGACCATGAGGATAAGAGCACTTACGACCACACTTAGTTTGATGCTGCTGTTCGGCGCAGCGACTCGACTCATCGCCCAGCCATCTCCGGCGCAGATTGCGGGGGAGGAAGCGGTCCGGCGCCAAGGCGACATCATTAAGCTCCGCAAAATCTTGGATGAGGCGCAGCGGTCTGAAGCCGAAGGCAATCTCGTGGCTGCCTCACAACTCTACCAGGAAGCTTGGGATTTGGTGGAACGAGTCGGCGTCGGCATCGACAAGGAACGCTCAGACGCATCAGCCGGATTTACGGCGGTGTGCTTGGAACTCGCCAAGGCCGCTCAGAAAAAGGGCGACTTGGTCGAAGCGGACAAGCAAGTGAGCAGAATCCTCCGGGTGGACCCGACGAATATTCTTGCCATCAATTTCAAGCGAACCAATGACAAGGCGCTGGAAGGTCAAAAGGGGCGCATTCCCAGCCGAGAAGTGCAAGCGCGCATCCCGGACGTGAACGCGGAGCGCGTCGGCACATCCACGTTGGTTCAGAACGGACGCCTCTTGATTGAAATGGGCAAGTTGGACGAGGCCGAGGCGGAACTCAGGAAAGCCATCAAACAGGATCCGGAGCACAAAGCGGCTTTCTACTACCTCAACTTGATTGATGAAGCCAAACACGCGCAGGAGTCCCGCCGGAGAGAGATCTTTGCCAAAGATAAGTTGCTTGAGGTGGAGCAAGCCTGGAACGTTCCGATCCAGCGCAACACATTGCCTGTCGGCAATCCGTTCGCGAACACGAATCTGGTTTTTACCAGCCCGCTGCGGAACCAAATTTATCAAAAACTCGACAAGATCGTTTTGGCCGACGTGGGGTATGACGGCATTCCTCTGAGCGAAGTGGTCAGAGACCTCCACGACCAAGCCCGCAAGATTTCTCCACCAGGAGTCAATTTCATCGTCAATTCTCAAGCGGACGTTCCGGCCCCGCCACTGCAACTTGGGGGCATCGACCCGGTCACTGGACAGCCCCTGCCAGCGGCTCCCCCTCCGGAGCCAGTGGACCTGAACCAGACTGTGGTCCGCATCATGCCACCCTTGCGGAATGTCCGGTTGGCGGACGTCCTCGATGCTGTCACGAAGGTCGCGGCCAAGCCGGATGGCAGGCCGCAACCTCTGAAATATTCGGTTGAGGACTATGCCGTGATGTTCAGTCAGCGCGGAACCGAAACGCCGCAGTTATTCACTCGGACGTTTCGAGTCGATCCGAACACATTCATGCAAGGTCTCGAGAGCGTTTCGGCTGGGACGTTGGGGACAGGCGGTGGGACCGGCGGCGGTGGCGGTCTTGGCGGTGGCGGTCTTGGCGGCGGCGGTGGCGGTTTTGGCGGTGGCGGTGGCGGTTTTGGCGGTGGCGGCGGCGGTTTCGGCGGTGGATATCCTTATCCGCGCGTTGATGTCACCGGGTCCAGCGGCTTCGGCGGCGGTGGTTTGGGTGGCGGCGGTGGTTTTGGCGGCGGTGGCGGCGGTTTTGGCGGCGGTGGCGGCGGTTTTGGCGGCGGTGGCGGCGGT
>JACQWK010000576.1 GCA_016209525.1 Verrucomicrobiota bacterium | reverse complement strand
GTCTCGCCTGCGAGTTCGCCGAGCGTCCCGCTCGGACGCGGCCCGGCGGCGAGACGCCGCTCGAACTCGCAGCCGAGGACGGCTGCGCTACGACGACCGACAACTTCGGGATGCACCGTGGAAGGCCGCGCGCCGGAAAAATCGTCGCGGCTTGCGACGATTTCTGGCGATACTGATAGACTTCAAGTCTGCGCTACGAAGAATTCCGTCATGCGCCCTCTGTGGCTCTCCCTGCTCATTGGAGTTTCATCTCACGACGGGCATTCGGTAACACGCGGCCTCTTTGTCATTGCGCACAAGCAAGAACTCGCCGGCGAGCGCTGGAGGATTCCAGGTCTTTCCCTCCAGTGCTGGAAAAGCCGCCAGCTTGCGGTGCTCAGCCGGCACAGGTTCCAACAAAACAACTTCGCCTGACTCCGACAGCAGGAGCAGCAGGTCGCCGTTCAAGATCACCTGCCCGTGTCCGTAGCGGCCTTCTTTCCACTTCAGACTTCCATCCGAAGCGTCGAGGCAAACCAGAATTCCATCGTCGAGGCCGTAGATGAATCCGTCGCGATAGACCACGTTGGTAAACTTCGCTTTCAATCGGGTCGATTTCCAGACCCGCCGCGGCAGCCAGTTCCTTTCGGCCAGAATCCTCAGCAGTTCGCTGCCTGTGCCGTAGCCGCTGGAGACCAGCACCTGATTGTCCGGCAAAACTACCGGGAGGGCCACGTGCGGGTGCCCGCCGGGCCAAGGATATTCCCAAAGAATCCTCCCGGAATCCACAGCGTGGGCCGCAACGCCGCTCGAATTGAAAATCAGGATCTGCCGCGTTCCTCCGAGCATCGCCAGATAGGGCGAACTATAGCCTGTCCCGTCGCTGCCTCCTCCCCAAACGAATTGGCCGTTTTCTTTGTCGCAGGCCACTAGCGAACGATTGTCATGACCTCCGGCGCTCACAACCACGAGGTGGTCCACGACCAACGGCGATCCGCTCAACCCCCAGTCCGGCACGCGGCTTTGATTTTCTTGGATGATGTCCTTAGACCAAATCCGCCGCCCAGCCGCCAGGTCCAGGCAATTAAGAATTCCGGTCGCGCCCAAACTGTAAACCCGGTTGCCGGCAAGCGTGGGTGTGGCTCGCGGACCTTCGCCCGCGATGGTCGTGTGGTAATGGGCCTTGTCCGCGTGGGACCAAATGACCTTTCCGGTCAAGAGATCATAACAAACCACCATCTCATCCTCGCCATGTTGCTCTTGGGTGACGGCGTGGTGGCCCAGGATGGCGAATCCCGACCAGGCCGGGCCGATCGGTTGCCGCCAGACGGAGGCCGGCGGGCTGGAGGTCCAATCCCGCTCCAATTTCGGTCCGGACACGGTGGCGTTGCGGAACGGTCCGAGGAACTGGGGATAATCAAATGCCGATGGGCTGATTTGCGCGCCTGGTGTTCCCGGCGCAGTCACTGGGACCGTTGAAGGTGGCTTAGGTTTCCAACGGAATTCCAGAATCGGCAGGAGATCTCCGGTGACACCGCGGATACGAAACAAACCCGCCGCGGAGATGATTAAGCCAAAGACGCCGGCCAGTATCGTCCGTCGAATCCGCGGACGAAACCGGGAGAAAAACACGACCCACAAAAGGAGTAAGATCAGCGTGAAGAAAATGACCTGGACGGTCGCGATGTTTCGATCCTGGCGGGAGACGCCGTACCAAACCCAAATCCAGATTAGCACGACTGCGGCGAGCGCAAGGATCAGGAACGCTGGCCACCAGCGAATGGAATGTGGCCTGGTCGCATCGGCAATTTCGCTTTGGATTCCACGAGAGGTCATTTTGGAAATCTGTTTCAACATCACCCAAAGTGGAAGTCATTAGTGCGAAACCTCGCGAACAAAAGGCTTCTTCTGCCATTCAGATTTGCCTTTTGCGGAGTGCCCGGTTTGCCGATACTGCCGGGCATGGTGCAGTGGCCCTACATGGCGGTGGCGGGAATGGCAGTGTTTGCGGGCGCCAGCGCCTTTTTTGCGGTGGCCGAATCGGCTCTTTTCTCGCTGGGCAAGTGGCGCGCGCAGGAGCTGGCTGAACGCACGCCGGAGCAGGGAAAAAAGGTGGTGCGGCTGCTGAGCGAGCCGGAGGACTTGCTCGCCACGATCGTTTTAGGAAATACGTTTGCGAACGCCGGCTTAGTCGGCACGGCCCTGTGGCTCGGTTTGGCAGGGAGCTGGAGCATCGGGTGGACCATTGCGGGAATTCTGTTGTTGATCCTGGTGCCGTGCGAAGTAGTGCCCAAGACTCTGGCCGTGCGCGATCCGGAAGCGTGGTCGCTTCGCCTGGTGAATTCCATCTCGTTCTTGCAGGACGTTTCCAAACCGCTTCGCCAGGTCGCGCAGGCGCTCAACGCCCTGATCCTCAAGACCGTGATTCCCGAATCCGTCAAGCCCCGGAGCGCCCTGACGGAAGCGGAATACCAGGAGTTGATCGAAATGGCGTATCAGCAGGGCGCGCTGGGAAAATCGGAGAAGGAAATCATTCTGCAGATCATCAGCCTGGATCAACGCGCGGCCAAGGACGTCATGAAACCGCGCGCCCAGATGGCTTCGATCTCGGACGAATTATCCATCGAGGACATGATCTCGGCCGCGCGCAAATTCAAGCACCGCCGGCTGCCGATGTACGACGAAACCCCGGACACGATTGTGGGAATCCTCAACACGCGGACGTTGCTGCTCGATCCGACCGTCGATTTGGCGGAGGCCATTGAATTACCGTCGTTCGTGCCGGAGACGATGAATCTGCTGCAGTTGTTCAAGAGCCTCCAGCGGCAGCAGCGGGGCTTGGCGATTGTGCTGGACGAATTCGGCGGCACGGCCGGCCTGGTGACGATGGAAGATATTTTGGAGGAAGTCGTCGGAGAGCTGCATGGCGAAGGCGAGGCGCAGGGCTTCATCATGGAAAAGCTGGGGGAAGGCCGGTGGCGCGTGAACGGCACCATGCGCCTGGATGACTTTCGGCGTGAATATGCGGCGCTCGGCGAGCTCCCGGAAGTGGATACGATGGGAGGGCTGCTCACGGCGTTGCTGGAAGTCGTGCCGGCCCCGGGAGAATCCGCCCTGTTCTCCGGGCTCCGATTCACGGCTCAAGTGGCGGACGAGCGGCGCGTCCGCGAACTGCTGGTGGAAGTCGTGAGGAAAGGATGAACTGGGATCCTCTCTTCATCCTGTTCGTCGGGCTGTGTGTGGCCCTGTCGTTTCTCTTCTCCGGCATGGAGGCGGGCGTGTTTGCGCTGAGCCGGCTGAGAATCCGGCGGCAGGCCCGCACGGGCCATCGGCGGGCGGCGCTGCTGCACGGGTATTTGGAAGACCCGGAGAATTTTCTTTGGAGCATCCTGATTGGCAACACGCTGGCGACGTTCCTCGCGTTGAGCATGATTGTGGTCGCGCTGTTCGACGCCATGAGCAAGCAGCCCGTGGTCTTTTTCGTGGTCTTTTTGGCGATAGCGTTCCTTTTTTACGCGCTTTGCGACTTGCTGCCCAAGATGCTGTTCCAACTCTTTCCGACACGCCTCTGCCTCGCGCTGGCGGTGCCGTTCCGGTTTATTCACCTGAGTTTGTCGCCATTGGTTTCGCTGCTGACTTGGTTTTCGAACCGTCTGCTGCGCTTGACCGGCGGCACGAGTCTTCGAAGGCACCTGTTTGCGAGCCGGAGTGAACTCCGGATGGCCACACAGGAAACGGCCCAGGGACTGACTTCGGAAGAGCGCGGTATGATTGCGCGCGTGTTGGATCTCCAGAACCTCACGGTGCGTTCGATCGCCGTCTCGCTGCCACGCGTCACGGGGGTGGCTCAGCAGACTCCGGCCAAAGAGGTGCTCAAGCTCTGCCAGGAGCACGGGCTCACGCGGCTTCCGGTCTGGCAAGGCGAAGGGAGCACCCGGCGCATCGCCGGGGTCGCCAATCTGCGGAGTTTTCTTTACGCGGCGGACTTCGATTCCGAAAAGCCCATTGGAGCGTATGTCACGCCCGCGCTGTATTTGCGGGAGGACCTCCGGTTGGAAGAAGCCCTGCGCCGGATGCAGCGCAGCGGCCAGCGGCTTGCGATCGTCCTCAGCACCGACCATCGGGAACTGGGCGTCGTGAGCTTGCAGGACATCCTGAAAGTGATCTTCGGTGAGATTAGTCTCTGAGGACCGATTTCTGGGTCTTGGCGCGCTGGCGTTTGGAGTGCGTGCGATCGATCGCCGCTTTGTCAGAGCGTCCGAGATCCAGTCAGTCGGCCGCCGGTTTCGGTTGGCCTTGCGAAAGCGGCGATAAATCGGCCGCATTCCAAACGCTTCGCGCCTGTCGATGCCAGGTGAAGTTCGGACGTCGCAGGTCGGGTTCCGGAAGTGTCGCTGTCATGTTAGAACCGAATTGCGCCGAACACTAGGGGACCAATACGCCTGGCTACTCGACCCATGTCCAATCCCAAGGCCATCCTGAAACCCACAACGCCTTTGGGAAAGGTGATTCCGGCGGCGTGCGAAGGAAGCGCTTCTCGACAACCCATTCCGCGTGCCCGTCGCTGAAGGATTGGTTGTGTCCGGCCGGCTCGTTGGAACGGTTCACTTGACCCAGAGCCGGAACCGGGCCTTTCTTGCCGTGATTAGATGTCCACGCCTTCTGCGCCGAAAACACCATCGAATGGTCGGCCGTCAAAGGCCCGATCGGATCGCTCGATCTCGCGGGCGAGTTGGTTCCTTTGAAACGTGTTCCGGATAAGCCCGCCAGCAGCATGTAATGATCGACGTGCAAGAGCCCCTTCTCGTCGAACAGGCGCGGATGATCTTTTCGCGTGGGACACTTCCAAGCCGTCGGCAAGCCGGCTTTCTTGATCTCCTGTTCGAATTCCGCCGCGCTTTTTCGAATCCGCCCGCCTTCCATGCCGTAGCTGAGCAACGTGAGGCCCTGATCCTTGCTCATGACGTAAAGCGCGTCCAGTTTCCAAGCCGTGGTCTGGTCGGCTGTAGGAAACTTGCCTTCGTAGTCGTCGGCATACATGATGAAGGCGAGGCTCTGGGTTTTGAGGTTATTCAGGCAGGCCACCCGTTGGGCTCTTTCTTTCGCCCGGCTCAGAGCCGGTATGAGCATCCCCGCGAGAATGGCGATGATGGCGATGACGACGAGCAATTCGATCAACGTGAAGGCCTGGTTCAAAGCGCGCCGCCCTTCGCCGAAAGAAGCTGCTGCGCGGTGGAGCATTCGGCCCGTTACGGAATCGGCGGCATCGGATGCGCTCATAGCATGATCGACCGGCAGGGAGCATACAGAAATGCTGCGGCGATGGAAGCGAATCTGCGCTTGGGTTCGAAGGCCTCAGTCGTGTCGAGTGCAGCGCAGATTTACAATCTATCAGTCTCTCTCGAAATCGTCGCAAGCCGCGAAGATTTAGTGGCAGCAATTCTCATTTTGGCCTCGTAGCGCGGCCGTCCCGGCTGCGAGTTCGGATGGCGTCTCGCCTTTCCGAGGAGAAACGGGGCGGGACGCCCCTAGAACTCGCTGGCGAGGACGCCTGCGCTACGCCAAAACGAGAATTGCTGATTTAGTGGTGGGGCGAGACTCCCGTCGAGCCCTGACTTCGTTGCCAGTAAGGATTCCAGGGCTCGACAGAGTCTCGCCCCACCCAGTTTGGTTGCGACTTCGCTGCGTTGCGCTCTATCGCCGATTTGACACCGGCAGCGCGCCGGATCGGAGACCGGCGCTCCGATTCAAGGCCGCACTCCAGCGTGGTGCAGACAGTCCGCGACCCACGCGCCGTCTGACTCGCTCAATGGTGGCGCCGGAGGCAGTTGCAAATAGTCCAGAAGCCGTTCGTAGCGGACCAGATCGAAACACGCCCGAACGGCGGCCTGTAACTCCAGCGGCACGTCCGGGTCCGGGCGGAGCAGCGGCACAGGCACCGTGGGGAGTGCCTCGCGCAAACCTATCGGCCAGACTTCCGTTCGCGGCCGACGATTGGCGCGGCTGAGAAAGACGTAGTAGGCGGCCGGAGGCAACTGGCCTTGAAGCACGAGCCGCTCGCCTTGGCGCAGCAAATCGATTTCCAGCAGATGCGTCTGCGTGCGCAAGATGTCCAGTCGGCGTTGATTGTATTCGCGGGCTCCTCCGCCTTGTTTATTCGCGGGCGAAAGAATCTCGATCAGCGTCACCAGGCGTCGCTGCGCCACGTCGCGGATCTCCACGCTCAGGAGCGGCACTTCTTCCGTCATGGGACTCGCCAATTCCACGGTGGGTTCCACGACCGAGGTCCCTGTCGGCCCTTCGCGCAGGACCGCCGGACTAGATGTTTCGGCGACGTGGACGTCCGGGTAGAGGACGCGCGGAGATTCCAAGCCCACGATACCAACATCGGCGCTCTGGAGCACGTATCGCTTCGCCAAGAGCGCAACGTATCTTGAAGGAAGGCGAGGCATGAGCTGCGCGCGGATCGCGTTGACGAGCGTTCCATGGAACTCCTGCCACATCTCGCCTTCGAGATACGGGTCCATGCCTGGAAACGGAGAGGGCATATCAGTCGGCCCCCACTTTCTCCGGATCTAGCTTCAGTCTCAGCCCTTTCAGACCTTTGCCATGCGCCCCCGCCAAGTGCGAGGGATACGGCGCGTCCATGCCTTTGACCGAGTGCCACAGAATTCGATTGAGCGTGTCTTCCTCGGCTTGATCGACCTCGTCGAGCGGCAGTGCCAAGCTTTGATTCGCCCAATGGAGTTCCTCGCCCTGGAGCTCCGCCAATGGTTTGTTCATTTCGTCGAGAGGAATGTTGTTCGGCAGACAAGCATAGGGCGTCAGGTCGGGGGTCCGCGTGAAGCACTCCGTCATGAGCGGCGCCAGCGCGTCCATTTGATTCATCGGCGGGATGCCCAGAATCCTTTGCATCGTGTGCAGAACAGAGGTCTGGTTGTAAAAATGGCTGATCACAGCGCCGCGTTTGGTGTAGGGGCTGGCGACCAGGCAAATGGATCGATGGCCATCGACATGATCGTAGCCGTTTTGCGGATCGTCTTCGATGACGAAGATGCAGGTCTTCGGCCAGAAGCGGCTGCGGGAGATGCTCTCGACGATGCGTCCCAGGGCCAGATCATTGTCGGCCACTTGCGCGCGCGGAGTTGGGCTGCCGGGCCGCGTCCCCGAGGTGTGATCGGACGGCAGGAAGACGATGCTCAGGTTCGGCCATTCGCCTTTTTGCTCGTATTCCTTGAATTCCTTGAGAAACACCTCAGCCCGGATGGCGTCGGGAATCCGCATGTTCCAGCCGGGCGAGTCCGGGCAACTATAGCGCCGCAACGTTTCGATTTGGATGTCGTGCCGGAAGGAAATTTTTCCGCCCTTGTTCGCGAAATCATCGTACACGGTCTTGAACGTCGCGTTGCCGGGAACGGTGGCGGTTGTGTTCATCTCGCCGTAATTCCGAAAGGACAGGCCGTGCAAGAGAACGTTGTCCCAGATGAAGCCCGAAGCCGCATAGCTCACTGGATCGTTGCCGCCAAAGGGATAACTGCGCGTAAAGCCCCCAAAGGATTTCTCCAGATAATCGGTCACGTAACCTTCCATGGCCCAAGAATGGCCATCGGCGGAAAGAACGCCATTGCAGTAGTAATTATCCAGGAGGACAAACTGTTCGGCCAAGGCATGGTGATTCGGTGTCACCTCGCGGCCAAAAGTGCAGAGCGCCGGGTCGCCATTGCCTTGGGGCAAATCGCCGAAAAGCTGATCATAGGTCCGGTTTTCCTTGAGGATATAAACCACGTGTTCGAACACCGACGGGTCGCCCAGACGCTGCGGCACCGGGCGCGGTTTGCGGTCGGCCGTCGCTTTCTCCCGCGCCCGCAAAATCTCCGGGATGCGCGCGTCCGTTTTGACTTGCCGCGTGAATTCCCGGAGTGTGGCGGCATCCGGAATCTCGATTTTGCTCACGGTTCCGAGATGGTTGTGGCTGTTCCAGCCTCGCTTGTCGGCTGCTTTGTTCCGAGAGCCGAAGCCTTTGACGTTGGCCACAAATAAATGTGTTCCGTCCGTCGCAAGTCCGCCCGGATACCAAGCCGCCGGGATGAATCCTTCGAGTTGGTGGGCCGGGCTGCTTCCGAGGGCGATCACGGCCACGGCATTGTTGCCGCCGTCGGCGACGTAGAGCTTCGTCCCGTCTTGGCTCAAAACCAGCGCGTTCGGAGCGCTCCCAAACGGAAGTGCTGGATCGGGACGAACGGCCATCGTATCGATGACCCGGTGCGCAGTCGTGTCAATGACGCTGACCGAATCGGAATTGGCGTTCGCGACGTAGAGCGCGCGCTGATCCGCGCTCAGTTCCAAATCCGACGGATGCAAACCGGTGGTGATCTGGGTCACTTCGGCCCCTTTCTCCAGATCGATCACGGAAACTGTGCCGCTCGCCGCCACTCCGCGGTCGTCAACCAGCGTGTCGGTTCCGGAGGACTTCGCGGTTTTCTCTCCCGTCTTCGGATGCCGGCCGCCCCAGTTCGACACGTAGGCAGTCTTGCCGTCACTCTTGAGCACCACGTCGAAGGGAGCGACTCCGACCTGAATTTGGTTCAGCAATTTCGTGGACTCGAGATCGACAACCCCCAGCGCATTGTTCCGCGAGAGGCAAACGTAGGCCTTGGTTTCATCTCTCGAAAGCGCGATGCCGCCCACGTGCGAGTATCCTGTGCCTCCGGGACCCGGAAGAATAGTCTTTCTTCCCCAACTCAGCTTTCCTCCGTCGCCGACTTTGGCTTCCCAAAGCGTGTTTTGCGCCCCAGACACAAACACGCGGGTGCCGTCCCGAGTCGCAGCAATCCCGTGAGTGGAACTGCCGCCCTCGCTCAGGCGGAGTTCCTGCCGCACTTTCCAGGTCGCGACATCGATCACGACCAAGCCGCGGTTGTCTTTCACGAAGAGCGTCCGCCCATCCGGCGACAGCGCGAGATCGACAGGACGTCCGCCGAATTCGACGGACTGGCCGGCCGGACGGAGCAACTGATGCGTTGGCGCCAAGAAGCCGCCTTGCTGAAGCGGCCCGACGTGTTGGATTGGCTTTGTTTGACATCCCGCCAGGAACATCAGAACGATGGGAACGGAATGGATGATTCCTCTTGAATTCTTCATTGCTTAATTAGTGGTGGCACTCAGCTTAACATCTCAACGCAACCGCGCAATGCATCAGCCTCAGAACTCCTGACCCGGCAGGCACGATTGGCGCGGAGACGGAAACGAGCTGCCCCTTCTCCCTCACCCCGGCCCTCTCCCGCTGGGAGAGGGAGTCATCCGTTTCATCACTCGATCTTCCCAAGACCTTGCATTTGACCATGGACAGGCATCGGTTCACGCTCTCCCAGCGGGAGAGGGCCGGGGGTGAGGGAGAACCTGCCAGGCTCCAAACGGTTCATTCAATCTCTACGACATTGGTGTCCTGACAGCAATTACTTGGCTTCTACCGTGATCGCAATCAAGAACGGCGCCGCGTCGCCCATGGCGCTGACAAAATCGATGCATTGGATTTCCACGTCGGGAAACGGATTCGCCCAAGTGCTCTTAAAGATTCGATGGTAGGAGCGATCCGTTGAGCCGGGGGCCGGCGATTCTTTCCAAACCAGAGTTTCCAATTCCTTCTCCGAACCGCCGTCCGCTTGCGCCCGCCAATCAACCACGTCCTGCCCGTAAAGGATGGGGACGAACCGGCGGATTCCGTTGGCATATTGGATCACATAATTTCCAACATGCGCTCCGTCCACGGCGGTCCAGCCCGTCGCATGAAGAAAATGGAGGCGCGCGCACCTCTGGTTGACAGGGATGCCGCGCACTTGCGCCGGAAAACCTTGGCGCCACAGGTTCGCCCCGGCGAGTTGAACGACACCCCGAACATCGAACTCCACGCCTCCAAACGTCTGAAGGCCTTGGGGCAAAGCTGAAAGATTATTGTCTGGAAGCCCGGAGTGCCAGGTCTTGTTCAAAGCGGCGTTGTAGAAGGACGAGAGATCGATCAGGGCGGGCGTCGCTCGCGGGTCCCGAGGCGGCACGCTGGGCTTGGGCCGGGCCACGTTCCGCACCGTTCTCGGTCTGTCGAAGTGCACGATTTCCCAGGGCCGGAGCCAAAGCGCAAGCGCGACCCCCGATAACACGAGCACCAGGAACAGCGCTCCGATGAATTTGCTGGCGCGTTTGATAGATCCCCAAACGATCAACCACCGCCGCCACAGTTCGGTGACCGGCATATTGGCCTCGACCCAAGCTCGGTCGAACACCCGATAGTAAATGCGGTTGCGGACGCGCAGGATGCCATTCTCGACCTTGGTCACGCCCGAGAGCCGGAGAATGCTCACCAGGGGATTCGTCTCTTCGTCCGCCACCGGCTCGATTTTGCGAAGCGTGAGGCGAAAACCAAACAGGCCCGCGATTCGCGTGCTCCGATGCACCTTGCGATACAAGCGGAGCAGATCGATCAAGTCGGCCTCGCTTCGGAGCAGCCGTTCGCGGACAAACAGGAGATTATCATCCCGTTCGCGGGCACGATTGGAAAAGAAATGCTCGTGGCAGAGTCTGTCCACCAGGCGGACGCCAATCCCCTTTGGATGGCTGGCGACGGCGTAGCAGAGCCGTTGCGTCAAGTAAGGATGGCCGCCGGTCCAGGACAAGACTCGGCGCAGCATCATTCTTGCGAGCAGCGGGGAACGGCCCAGCGCGCTCGCCAGGGGCAGCGCTTCGTCTTCTTTAAAATCCTTCAGCTCGATCCGGCGGCCGATGTTGAACGGCGTGAGCCGTGTGTCCCGGATCAAATCGCTCGGCGTGGCCACACCGAGCAGGCAGAACGCCAATCGGTCGAAAACAGGATCTTCGGTTCTCCGCGTGAAGCACTCCCGGATGGCGGCGAAGAATTCATCGGTTGAGAAGGGCAGGCTGCGGACCACGTCGAGTTCATCGACAAAGACAATCAGCCGCGCTGAACGTGAACCGTGAAACGTGAACCGTAAATTCCCCGACACTCCCGCACTCCGATACTCCGTTTCCGACTCACTCTCCTTTCCTCCCGTTTTTTCCTTCATGCGCTCCTCCATGCACGGCAGCACTACCTCCCGAATCGCCGTGAAAAACCGCTGGCAGGGACCGAGCGCCTCGTGTTTCCACCAAAAGCCGTCCAGCTCGTCCTCCAGACGCGTCTGGGAGCCGAGCCGGGTCAACAACCCGCCGTACCATTGCTCCGGGGTGAGGTTCTGGCCCACGGAGGTCAAGTCCAGCACCGCCACGGCGAACCCTTCCTCGCGGAGTTTCTGCGCCGTCCGGACCATGAGCGAAGATTTGCCCATTTGTCGCGAGGTCAGGACATAGCAGTATTCGCCTCGGAGCAAGCCCTCCAGCAAGTCCTTGTCGGCCTGTCGCTCAACGTACGAAGGCGCGTCGTGCCGCAGCGTGCCGCCCGCGACATAGAAAGAGGAATCCAACACGTTCATCGCTGTCTGGGATGAACAGCCGGATGCCGCGAATGTTCAAGAATGAAAGTGCGCAGGGGAATCTGAACGTTGCCGGTAGCGGCGGGTGTCCGCGCCTGCCGTAGAGGGCGGCATCTCGCCGCCCGCGTTTTCTTTGCTCTTCGCACTTGAATTCAGCGCAAATCATGTCTTCCTCTTGCTCTCGTAAACCGGATGCCTGCCAAAGCCAACCAACGCCCCGCACAACGATGAATCCACGAGTTCTTTCTTGCGCGTCCCTGCTTGCCACTGGCTCGATCGCCCTGGCGGCTAGTTTGAACGAAATGGACCATGGACCATTCGTGTCGTGGACCATCCGCGGGGAAGGCGACTCCGTCACTTACAAAGGCATTGTGATCCGCGTGGACCCGAAACTTCCGGCCGCCGTCTGCTTCGACACAGACTTGCTTCGCTACTCGGCTGGTTGGACCCGTGGCTACCTGCAATGGTATCCGGAGCGTGACGGATTGGAACGTAATCCGACGATCCAAGGACAAATCCATTTTCTGAATGGCACAGGACCGGGATGCTCCGCCACGGGCGAATTTGGCGATCCTCGATCCAGTCGATACGGTCCGTTGCCTCGCGATTGGGGACGCTACGAAGGCCTGTATGTCGATGGCGACAAAGTGGTGCTGGCCTACTCAGTCGGGGGCTGCCGAATCCTGGAGCTGCCGGGTTTTGAAATGATCCGCGGCGAATCCTACTTCAGCCGCACGCTCAATCTCGCCCCTTCCACGCTGGCTTTGAGCCTTCGGCTTTTCCGAGTGGAAGGGGCGGACGCGGCGCTGACCAATGCGCCATTTATTCGCAACGTCCTCCGAGTCTCAAGCGAGGCGGTGAACCGGTTGGTTGGCTTTCAGGAACTTCCCGCCGGCGCACGCTGGAAGGTTCTCGACCAACATGTCTGCCTGGAATTGCCGCCTTCCAAATCGCCCCTCCGGCTTCGCTTGCTCCTCGGTGACGAACCACGCCAAAACGTCCGGGACGCGGTCACCCAACTCAGTGAGACTTTGAACCGGAATCCAAGCGTCCCGGATCTCGCGCGCCATTGTCTGGGCGGGCCCGCACGGTGGTTGCCACCTTTGGCCACGCGCGCTTCCGCCGCTCCGGACGACGCCGGTTTGGTCGTGGACACTCTGACGGTGCCCGAACAAAACCCTTGGAATTCCTGGCTGCGCTTCGGCGGGATGGATTTCCTCTCGGCCGATCAAGCCGCGCTCAGTTCGGTCAGCGGGGATGTCTGGTTGGTGAGCGGGTTACAGGACGGATCGGGGCAGCTCCAGTGGAAGCGATACGCCACGGGATTGTATCAACCGCTCGGGGTGAAGATCAGCGGCGGACAAATCTTCGTTTTGGGCCGGGACCAAGTGACGCGGCTCCACGATTTGAACGGCGATGGCGAAGCGGACTTCTACGAGAACTTCAACAACGAGATGAAGGTCGCCGAGAATTTCCATGAATACACCATGAACTTGGAGACGGACCCGGCCGGCGATTTCTATTTCACCAAGGGCGCGCCCTGGCCGCCCGAGGTGAAGCACGATCACGCGGGAGTCCTCTTCAAACTCTCCAAAGATGGCAAGACTCTGGAGACCTATGCCACGGGATTGCGCGGGCCGAACGGACTGGCCATCAGCCCGGAGGGGATGATCACTTTCAGCGACAACGAGGGCCATTGGCTGCCGACGTGCAGCCTGCAGATCGCGCGGCGCGGCGGTTTCCACGGGATGAAGCCCACGGCGCACACGCCGGTGACACCGGCCGATTTCGAGCAGCCGATTTGCTGGATTCCGCACGCGGTGGACAACTCGCCCGGCGGACAGGTGTGGGTGACCCAGGCTGCCTGGGGCCCGTTGCAGGGCAAGTTGCTGCTGACCTCGTACGGCAAATCGACGCTCTCGCTGGTCCTGATGGAATCTATCGAAGGTCAGTGGCAAGGCGGCATTTTGAACCTCCCGCTCAAGTTTCAGAGCGGACTCATTCGCGGCCGGTTTAATCCACATGACGGCCACCTCTACGTCTGCGGACTGCGCGTTTGGCAATCCAACGGCGCGCGCTTTGGCGCGTTCCACCGGGTCCGGCGCACGGAGCGTCCGCTCCGCTTGCCGGTGGGAATGCAGGTCCGGCGCCATGGCATCGAGCTGACGTTCAGTTGTGAGCTGGACCCGGCCGCCAGCGGCGATCCTCAAGACTACGGGATTCAGCAATGGAACTATCGCTGGATCGAGCGTTACGGCTCGCCGCATTATTCCGTGAAGGATCCGGATCGCCAGGGGCACGATGATGTGACAGTCCAAGCGGTGCGTTTGTCGTCGGATCGCAAAAGTGTGTTTTTGGAAACGCCGCCGCTGCAACCGGTGATGCAGATGCACATCGTGTGGAACATCCGAGCCGCGGATGGGACCCCGTTGCGCCAGGAGATTTTCAACACGATCCACCGGGTGCCGAAGGAGTGAGAGAGCGGCGGAACGACACTTTCCACCTTTTCAAACAACGGCCTTACGACGGTCTGAGCTCCAGAGTGGGACTCGGCGCATCTTGCGAGGTCGATTTCACCTCCGTGTGATTGGCGCCGAGTTTGGCCAACCGTTCACTCACGATGCGGTAGGCCAGTTCAGGCCGGTTGCAGTCGCGGCTGAGGTGGCCCAAGTACAGATGACGAAGTTCTGATGACACAATTTGTTCCACGACCTCGGCGGCCGCATCGTTGGAAAGATGACCGTGCCGGCTCATGATCCGTTGCTTGACGCTCCAGGGCCGTTTCGGGTCGTCCTGGAGCAGCTTCAGATCATGATTGGTCTCAAGGATCAGGACGTTCGCGCTTCGGACGCGCTCGATCACGAGTTTGGTGGCATGGCCAAGGTCCGTGAGAAAGCCGATGTGCGCGGCGCTGGTTCTCAGAAGGAAGCCGATTGGATCAAAGGCGTCGTGCGGCACACTGAAGGTATCCACGGTCACGTCGCCGACTTCGAAGCTCGCTCCGGTCTCAAAGATGCGGCAGTCGAGTTTCACTTGGAGTTGTTCCTCGACTGCCTCCTGGGTCAGCCGGTTGCAGTACACAGGAACACGAAGCTTGGCGCTGAGTCCCACGAGTCCCTGGACGTGGTCGGAATGTTCGTGTGTGAGGAGTATCCCGTTGAGACCCTCCGGCGCGCGCCCAATCTGTGCGAGACGCTTCCGGATTTGGCGACCACTAAACCCCGCGTCGATGAGGAGCCGGGTCTGATCCGTTTCCAAGTAAGCGCAGTTACCGGCGGAACCGCTCCCGAGGATCGTCAATCGAACAGCCACGACTTCCGAAGTTAAGCGGTGCCGTTGGCGGGAGCAATCCTTTTACCCTTCTAGCAATCCGCATGCCGAGTTTTGCTTGAGATATTCACGAACCTGCTTAGACTATGATCAATGGCTCAAGGCCTACACTTATCGCAAAAAATGGCGCTGTCGCAGGTGCTGGCGCCGCAGCTTCAGCAATCCCTGGCGTTGTTGCAGGCGCCGACCTTGGAATTGAAGGCTCTGATCGAACAGGAGCTTCAGCAGAATCCCGTCTTGGAGGAGGTGCTCGCGACGGAAGGCGAACAAGAGCTAAAAACGGGCCGGGAAAACGAACAGCCCGCGGAGCCGCCTGATCCCAGTGAGCCGCCCGCCGATGTGACGTTCGATCCGGCGACTGAGAAACCCTCCGGTCCCGTCGATGATTTTCAGGCGGAATTCGAGCGACTGGCCCAGATGGATCAAGAGTGGCGGGAGCATTTCGCCCAGACCAACCTCCCTTCCCGCCGCAGCCAAGAGGACGAAGAAAAGCGCCAGTTCATGTTCGATTCGCTTGTCGCTGGAACTTCGTTGCAAGAACACCTTCTCGAACAAGTCCGTTTATCCGACCTTGCGCCGGAACAACGCCCCGTTGCGGAAATGATCGTCGGGAACATTGACGAGCATGGATATCTCCAACATGGCGTGGACGATCTGGCTTTTTCAACAAATATCCCGGCCGACAAGGTGATGGAAGTGCTCCGCGTCGTTCAAAGCTTTCATCCTCCGGGAATCGGCGCCAGGAATTTGAGGGAATGCTTGCTTCTTCAGCTCGAACGCGCGGAGCGCAAAGACACCCTGGAGTATCGCATCGTGGACGAGTACATGGACGCGTTAGGGAAGCGGCGCATCCCGGAAATCGCGCGCGGACTTAACCTCAGTGTCGAAGAGGTGCAGGAAGCGGTGGAGCGCATCGGACATATGGAACCTAGGCCTGGCCGCGAATTCCTGCCGGACAACCAACAGTACGTTGTCCCGGAGATTTTTGTCCAAAAGGCCGGGGAAGACTACGTCGTCCACACCAACAATGACCAAGTCCCCCACCTGCGCATTAGCAACACCTACAAAGATATCATGGCGCAGCCAGACAGCACCACGGAGGTGCGCGAGTACATTCGGGACAAAATCCGCGCCGGGAAATTTCTGATCAAGAGCCTCCACCAACGCCAGCAAACGATCCTCAACATCGCCAAAGAAATTGTGAATCGGCAGCGAGAGTTCATGGAACACGGCGTCTCGCGCCTCAAACCTTTGACGATGGTCCAGGTTGCGGAAGTCGTTGGAGTTCACGAAACGACGGTGAGCCGGGCGGTTTCGGGAAAGTACATGCAAACGCCCCAAGGGGTTTTCGAAATGAAGTACTTCTTCACCTCGGGCATCAAGACGGCGAGCGGCGTCGGACTCTCCAACACAAGCGTCAAGGACATGATCTCCGAAATGATCGAAAACGAAGACCCAAGCAAGCCCCTTTCGGACGAAGAAATCGTCAAGCTCTTGTCTCAGAAGGAGATCGTCATCGCGCGGCGAACGGTGGCTAAGTATCGTTCCGAGCTCAACATTCTACCTTCCCACCTTCGGAAGGTCTATTAGCGCTCTGGGAGCGGAACGTTCAACGTTCAACGTTGAACGTTGAACGTTGTCTGCTTGGTTTCTCGGCGCGCAGAGTCTTCCCGACCGGGATTCAATGCTAATCGGACGAACCCGGACGCGACTTCTTGTTCTTCGCCGTTCGGATACTGGCCGCAAAGATTCTAATCAACTCTTCAGTCTCCTCCAGAACCGAACGGGCCTTGTCCACCGGTTTGACCAGCGGAACGCGCGCAGCGAGGCGCAGCCACCGGCGGGTCTCTTTAAGCTCCTTCAGGCAGACGCTCAACTTGTGGATGAAATCATTCCGCGACTCGGCTGCCTGAGCTTCACCGTGGTTCGGCAATGGCGACGTCCCCGACCGCAACAACTGGCCCGCGACATGATTGCCGGCCCGGGTTTGAGGCAGACTCTCCACCAGTCGAATGATTTCCGCCGCGTACTCCAACAGCCGTTCTTCCAGGTCAAATATCTTCTCAGTCATTGTTTCCTCCTTGGTTGTTCCGAACTTCCCTAATTCGTCCAACCGCCCGAAGCAAGTCCCAACTTCTCCTTCCCTTGAAAGTTGAACGTTGAGCGTTGAGCGTTTTCCACGCTTTTCAGTCCTGGCAAACCTTGTTCGTTGCTCGTCCAGGAGTCTGGCAACACGGGTAGCCGTGAACTTTCGGCTAACTTTCAACGCTCAACGCTCAACTCCCAACGTTCAACCGATGGCTTGGTTGAAAGTTGAATGTTGAATGTTGGATGTTAGACGTTTTTTGAGTCAGGATTGGGGGAAACGCTACGTCCAGACACCAAGGGGCACAGTCTGTCCCAGAGACTTAGAAGCTCGTCCGAAATCCAGATTTCGACGCTCCCGATCTTCTCAGGCCCACGATGGGCACGCCCCCTGCTCTTTTCATTTGCGACAGTCAGGCTCAATGAGTTTGTCTGTCGTTTACTCAAGCGAGGCGGCTCCGGGTGGAGTCGCCTTTCTTCCGCAGGCGGGTCACCGGAGCACGGCCAAGACAGCAGGGCTAAAGTTTTGCCGGAGCCTGCCGAGTATTAACTCAACGGGCTCAGCGTGGGCTCAGGAAGTGGGACAGGCGGCTCTGCTTGGCAGGGTCGCCTGTTCTCTTGTTGTCTGATGGTGTGTCCCTCCCAGCCAGCGCGCGCGCAGGCTTTCCAGAATCTTGATGGACATCTCTGGCTTCGTCGAGCAGCAGTCTTTCGATCTCGGACGCCAGCGAGGCAATGGTGGGGCACTCAAATAGGACACGAAGCGGCACATCGATCTGGAATTGCGATCGCACGCGGGCGATCACTCGTGTCACCAACAACGAGTGTCCTCCCAACTCGAAGAAATTGTCGTTCACCTTGATCCGATCGATTCCCAAGACCGTCCTCCAAATCTCCCGCAGAATCCGCTCGGTGTCTGTCCGCACAGCGCACTCATCACCGGGCGGCTCCACTCCGGACGTTTGTGGCGCTGGAAGCGCGCGCCGATCCGCTTTTCCGTTCAGTGTTCGTGGGATTGCATCCAAAACCACGAAGGAGGCCGGCACCATGTGGGCGGGGAGCAAATCGGCCACGAATCGCCGAAGATCCCCCAGGTCGATGGGCGCGGTCGCTTTCAAGACCACATAACCGACCAGACTCTGACCGGGTTCGCAGACGGCTGCCACGGCTTCGCGCACCGCCGGATGCTCGCGGAGCGCAGCTTCGATTTCACCCAATTCGATGCGATGACCGCGCAACTTGATCTGATGATCTTTGCGTCCTAGAAACTCAGTGTCGCCGCCGGGCAGACCGCACGCCGAGTCCCCGGTCCGATACAGCCGGGCGCCGGGTTCGGCAGCGAACGGATTCGGAATAAACCGTTCCGCGGTCAACTCCGGCCTGTGCAGATAGCCGCGCGAAAGACCGCGGCCAGCCAGGAAGAGTTCACCTGGCACACCGATGGGCACGGGTTGCAGGCCGGCATCCAGAATAAATGCCTGCCGGTAAGCCAGAGAACGGCCAATGGTGACCGGCCCGTCGGGCCGCCGCACGGCCGCCGTCGAATAGACCGTGTCCTCAGTCGGCCCGTACAAATCAAAAACGCGCCGGACCGAAGTGTTCTCATAGATTTGCCGCACTAATTGGGCCGACAGCGGCTCGCCGGCAAGGTTGATGGTTCGCACCGAAGGCGGGACTCCACCCAAACGGAGGAGTTCGGTCATAGCCGAAGGCACCGTGTTGATCAAAGTGACTTCATTCACAGCCGGCAGCGTCGGCAAGTGCAACAGATTGTCGGCTAGGATGACTTTGCCACCCGAGCCCAGGGCCGCAAAGATTTCAAAAACCGACAAGTCAAAACAAAGCGATGTGGAGGCGAGCACGCCTTGCAGTTCTTCGGGAGCGAACGTGGCGAGGACCCACGCCATCAGCGCGGCCACATTGCGATGCTCCACCGACACCCCTTTGGGTTGGCCGGTCGAGCCGGAGGTGTAGAGCACATACGCCAAGTTTTCCGGATGCGTGGCGCTGCCCTGCTCGCATGGCGCACCGCTTGTATCGAAACCACAATCCGTAGCCGCCGACATGAGGAGGCGGTCTTTGATTTTGGACTTTGGATTTCCGATTTTGGATTGGAAGATGTCCGCCTCGTCGCCTCGGCGGCTACGATTCGACCATTCATCTTCAGACGGACAATTCACATCAGCTTCCGCGCCCGGCGTCGGTTCCAGCGCCTCGAGGCAGAGAACGATCTGCTGGCCCGGCGGCAGCCGCTCGAGCTGCTTTCTCTCCGTCAACACGATCTTAGCCTGCGAATCCGTGATCATGAAAGCCAATCGCGCTTGCGGGTAGGCAGGATCCAGCGGGAGGTAGGCCCCGCCGGCTTTGAGAATCCCAAGCAAAGCGGCGAGCATCCGAGGAGAACGCTCGACACAAAGTCCAACCAGCGCCTCCGGGCCTACGCCAAGGCGGCACAATTGCCCTGCCAGGCGGCTGGCCTGGTCATTCAGTTCGCGATACGTGAGCCGTTGGTTCTGGCCGACCACGGCGACGGAGTTTGGCGTCTTCTCCGCCTGCGCTTCGAACCACTCATGAATGAGCTTTGCGGGTGGCCGTTCACCTGAAGGCGGACTCAATTGCACGACGAGGTGTTGGCGCTCTTCCGGTGTCAGAGGAGACAAGTCTCTGATTCGCTGCCGAGGATTTCGCGTGATGCCCTCCAAAAGGGTGCGCAGATGGCCGAGCATCCGGCTCACGGCCCCATCCTCGAAACAATCTCGCCGGTAACTGAGCGAGACGGCCATTTCGCGTCCGGCATGAGCCATGCACGTGAGTGGATAATGGGTTCGCGAGAGGAAGCGAACATTCCGGATTTTCAAACTTTGTCCCCGTTCCCACAACGAAGCATCCTCAGGAACGTTTTCAAAAACAACGATGCTCTCGAAAAGCGGCAGATCCGCCGGAAGCTCGCCGCACCTTCGAATGACCGCCAGCGGCGTGTCTTCGTACCGTTGAAACTCAATCCATCGCGCTTGGAGTTCTTTCAGCCAGCTCACCACGGACGAGTGCCCGGTCACGGCGATTCGCACCGGAAGCGTGTTGATGAACACACCCACCATCGACTCGATTCCCTCCAAATCCGGTGGCCGCCCGCAGACCGTAGCGCCAAAGACAACATCGGGCTGAGCCGTGTAGCGGCTCACGAGCATCGCCCACGCGCCCTGGATCAAAGTGCTCAGAGTCAGCCGATGTTGCCGCGCGAAGTCGCGCAGGGCATCGGTTTGGTCAACACCGAGACGCAGGCATTGCTCGCCGAAGCCGGTCTCCTTCTGCGTCGATTCGGACGGAGCAGGCTGGCAGCCTGTGCTACCCAAAACAGCCTTTTCAAACAGCCTCCTAGCCTCGATCCGGATTGGGAACGTGCATCCCCGGAATCCTTTGAGCGTCTCCCTCCAGAAGTTTTGGGCTTGGCTCAGGTCGAGGTGCGCCCGGCTCGCGATGTAATCTCGATAAGGCCGGATGGGCTTCAATTCCACTTGCACAGCCTGAGCCCAGGATTCGTAGAGGGAGAAGATTTCCTTCAGCACGATGAGATACGACCAGCCATCCAGCAGCGCGTGATGAAACGTCCAGACAAACTGATGCTGAGAGTCCTCGACGCGGAAGAGACTCAAGCGCAGGAGGGGCGGTTCTCCGAACACGAAGCCCTGCCGGCGGTCGGCTTTGAGAAAACTCTCCAACCGGTGGGTTTGGTCGGCTTGCGACAGTGATCGCCAGTCGCTCACGTCCACGACCGGCTCGGCCTCCCGATGCACTCGCTGCATCGGTTGATCCGGTTGTTGCCACGAAAAGCTGGTCCGGAGCACGGCGTGCCGGGCGACGATAGCCCGCCATGCTTTCGCGAACAGATTGAGGTCGAGTTGCCCATGGAGCGTGCAGAGGAACTGTTCCACATAAAAACCAGCCTCGGGCTCCAGCAGGGAGTGAAAAAGAATCCCTTCCTGGATGGGCGCAAGCTCGTAAGCGGCCTCGACGTTGTCCATTGTCACTCGGCGGAGAGATGAGGCCGGGCGGCTCGCGCCAGTTCGGCAATGGTCTGAAATTGGAAGAGCTGCCGCGGCTCCAGACGCAGGCCGGCCCGGATGGCTTTGGAGACGATTTGGATGTTCAAAATCGAGTCGCCGCCCAAGTCAAAGAAGTTGTCATGAATGCCCACGCGTTCGAGGTTGAGCACCTCGGCCCAGACTTTGGCCAGAGTCTTCTCGACTGCGTCTCGAGCTTCGACAAATTTGGTGTCGTCCAGCCGCAACACAGCTTCAGGAGCAGGCAATTGGCGGCGATCCACTTTGCCGTTGGCGCTCAGGGGGAGAGCAGCCATTTGGATGAAGGCGGACGGAACCATGTACTCCGGGAGCTTGGACCTCAACGACGCGCGCAACTCGCATTCGTCGATGGCAGTGAGTTTGGCGGCGGGGCCAATGTCACCGAAGGTGGGAGATATGCCTCGCGGGACGGCGATGCGTTCTCCCTCACCCCGCCCCTCTCCCGCTGGGCGAGGGAGGGATTCTTCCTGCGCTTGGTCGAGTCGGGCGCGCGCGGCGGTTGGCGGGACAGAGGACGTTTCACTTTCTCCCCTGGGGAGAGGGCCGGGGTGAGGGGGAACGCAACGCTCGACCACGCAGGTCGGCGTGCTGGCGACGAGAATGTGATGTCCGAGCACGTTCGCAGGCAAGCCGGGCTCGGGGAAGGCACTCGCAGATTGGAACCCTGCCGCCGCGAGAAATTCTACCCACTCACCGGCCGGAAGGAGCGGGCCGTTTCTCCCTTTTCGATGGTCATCAAACCGGCTGAATCCTTCGATAAATCCGACCGTGGCCAGATGGAAGCGCAGATTGCGAGTGGCCTCAAACAGCAGGAGCAAGCCGCCAGGGGCCAGCAGCGAGCGGACGTGCGCCAACGCTTCGGCAAGTCGCCGCGTACCGTGCAGGACATTGGCGGCTACGACAATGTCATAATCGTGTTCCTTAAATCCTTGTGCCGCCGGATTCTCCTCAATGTTCAGAGGTCGATAATCAACGAACGGATAAGAGGCAAATTTCTTCTGGGCGCCACTGAGGAAGAAGACTGAGAGGTCCGTGGAACAATAGCTGGCGCGCTCCGGCGACAGAATCGGAAGCAGAGCCGCGGTCGTGCTGCCCGTCCCCGCGCCGATTTCCAGTATTCGCAGCGGCTGATCTTGCGGCCAAACTCGCACCGCCTCCTCCACCAATTCTCGCAGGAGATGGTTGAAGCAATTGGCCAGCGAGTTATGCTCGTAAAACGCTTCCGCAGCCTCCCAGGACCCGTCTGGGAACAGCAACTGCAGCGGATCGACGCGGCCGGTCAGCAACCTAACCAAGTTTTCACCGCTTCGCTCCAGGTAATCCAGCAACGGCTCGTCCCAGTCCGTCTGGTGGCGCCGCGCCTCCTGAAGAAGCCTTGCGGTTTCGGCGGATTCGGGGAGGAAGGTCCATTTGTGGAAGAGCGCACCATTGCGCTCGATCAGTCCGTCGTTCTCCAGCACGTTCAGCCACTGACGCACCAGTTTGCGGTTGCGAGGGTGGATTTGGAACCGCTCCAGGAGCGTGTCCACAGAAGGGCTCAAGCCCGGACCGTCCATGGCGCCCAGTTCGCGAAGCGCCCGAACCATGTAAGCTGAGCTTAACCGTTCAAGCCGCTCCAGATTGGCGGCCACGAAATCCAGTGAGTCAGGCAACTCTCGAAAATATTTCGCACCGACTTCGGACAAGCGGCTCATCAACCGTGGATTCGTAGCCGCCGAGGTAACGAGGTGGACTTCTGCCAATCCGAAATCCGAAACTCCGGATCCGAACGTGTCATCCGCCTCCACACGTCGGCGGCTACGGTCCAAGGTCTCGATGCCCACCGGCTGAACCACCATATCTTCGTCGCTGCATTCGAGGGAGTCGGGTCTTGAATCCTCTTCCCAGCTTGCTGCCGTGTCACCGGGTTGCTTTGGAACCACATAAGCGACCAGTCGTTTTGGACCTCGCAAATCTCCGTGTGCGACGACGGCCGCCGCGGCGACGGAAGAATGTTTGACCAGCTCGGCTTCGATCTCGGCGAGCTCCACACGGTTGCCGTGAATCTTGGTCTGGAAGTCTTCGCGGCCGAGGAACTCGATGTTGCCATCCGGCCAATAGCGGCCCAGATCGCCGGTCCGATACAATCGCTCGCCTGTTCGCGGATGCACAATGAACCGTTCACGGGTTTTTTCTTCGTCCCTCCAATAACCTCTGGCCAAGCCGATTCCCCCGATGTAAAGCTCGCCCGTCACCCAGACTGGGCAGGGCTCCAGCGCCTCGTTGAGCACATGGAAGGTTTGGTTCCGCATCGGTTTTCCATACGGAATGCTCTTCCAAGCCGGATCAACCTGCTCGATTGGGAACAGAATCGACCAGATCGACGCTTCGGTCGCTCCCCCCAAGCTGAGGATCGTCGCTCCTGGAACGAGTTCGCCGATTTGTCCAGGCATCATGATCGGAATCCAGTCGCCGCTCAGCAGGATCAAGCGCAGCGAATCGCCGACCGCTTCCGGAAAACCTTCGGCCTGTTCCAGGAGAAGTCCCATGAGGGCTGGAACTGAATTCCAGACCGTCACCTTCTCCTTGACGAGGAGGCTGGCCCAGTGGGCCGGATCGCGCGACAGAGCGGCATCCGGCAGCACGATGGTTCCGCCGGCCGCCAGCGTCCCAAACACATCAAAAACGGAGAGATCGAAACCCAACGCGGACAGCGCCAGCACACGATCGGACGAAGAAAGGCTAAAACGCTGGTGGAGGTCTAGAATGGTGTTGAGCGCGCCGCGATGGCTGATCATGACGCCTTTCGGAACGCCCGTGGAACCCGAGGTGTAAATGACGTAGGCCAGATCGTCCGGTTTTGCTTCGCTCTCCATGAACCTCGACGTAGCCGCCGACGTGAGGAGGCGGTCTTCCATTTCGGCTTTCGGCTTTCGAATTTCTGATTTGCTGGTGTCCGCCTCGTCACCTCGGCGGCTACAAACCTGCGGTTCCGCCGCCGCATCAGGCTGGATAGCATCGACAGCCAGCCGATGCAGGTTGGATGGCCAATGGAGCCTTTTGTCCACCCACGACTGCGTGAGCGCGATCCGGCACTGCCCATGTTCCAGCAGGTAGCGGATCCGTTCTTCGGGAAGCTCGGCTTCGATGGGCAAATAGGCGGCGCCCGAATACAAAGTTCCCAAAACTGCGGCGACTTGCTCCCAGCCTTTCTCCATGACGACCGCCACCAACGAATTGGGCTCAGCGCCCAAAGCGCGCAACTGCTCGCTGATCGCTTGAGCGCGCCGATGAAGTTCGTCGTAGCTGATTCTGCCATGCGGGGTGACGACCGCGGCGTGCGAAGGTTGACGAAGCGCTTGAGCGACAAATCCGGAGTGCAACAAACCGTCAGGCACCGGACCCTGAGTGGCATTCACAGCGGCGCGCTGCTCCAATTGCCGCCTCGGCACCAAAGACCGCGCGATTTCGGACCCATCGGACTGCCAGTAATCCGAGGCGGGCTCGGCGGATGGGGATGCGGCCGTGGAGACGGCAGTTCCTTCTCCCTCACCCCGGCCCTCTCCCGCTGGGAGAGGGGGAATCGTTCGCAGCCGGTCGAATAGCCGAGCGCGACCGGTTTGACCACACTCAGTGTCAATTCCTCCCTCTCCCAGCGGGAGAGGGCCGGGGTGAGGGAGAACGCCGCATCGATCAACCAGCCCGTTACTTGCAGGCACACTCGTCTTAGCCAACCCTCGCAGCAGATTTTCGTAGGCCGGCAGCATCTCGTCCAACAGCCCGTCCGGAAAAAGCTCCTCCACGGCGTCCCAATTGATCACCAGTTCCCCTCCATCCTCATAAACCTGGAAGTCCAAGTACACCTGCGGGGTCTGGCTGATGCTGTAGATCGTTTTGCCAAGCCGATTCGTCCAGCGCACCTGGTCATCCGCATCGTTCATGTTGAGGAGGCTCGTGAAAACGATGGGCAGGCTCGCGCTCCGCTTCTGGTTTCGGGCCCACTCACGGAGCACTTGAATTCCGCTGAAGTCGCGGTGGTCCATGTCGCGCCAGAGTTGTTGTTGCAAGCGCCGGGCATGCTGTTCAAAGGTCTCGGCGGGGCCGCGGTTGACTTCAAGCAGGGTCACGGACGTGAAATCGCCGATCAACCGATTGACTTGAGGATGCAAAGGAAGGCGGTTGAAGAGGGTCAGGTTGATGGTGAATCTTGGACTTTTGCTCCACACCGCCAGCAGTTCGGAATAGGCGGCGAGCAAGATTCCCGATGCTGTCAGGTCCGCTTTTCCTGCCCGCGTCTTGAGTCGCCGCCACAACGCCGCATCCAGGCGCCGTTCCCGACGCACGAATCTGGGACGCGCCACCGCGGCAGGATTCTGCTTCTGAGGCAATTCGGGCGCCGGCGGCAACTGCGGCAAGCGCTCCAGCCAGTAGTCGCGCGATCGGCGAAAGGCTTCGGTCGATTCGATGCCGCGGGCCGCTAGGACGTAATCGCGGAAGGACAATTCCAACGGCGCCAACTCCGACTGCGGCTGCTGGTACAACTGCGCCAGCTCTCGAAAGAGAATCTCGAAGCTCCAGGCGTCCGCAATCAGCAGGTCGATACTGATGTGAAGCCGGCTGACGCGGTCATCCAACCTTGAAAGTCGAAATTCAAACACCGGCCAGCGGTCGCTCGGATGCACTTGGTGCGACATTCGATTTCGGATGGCGGCCAACTGCTCGCTGGTTTGCTGAGTGTCCAGCCCTCGAACGTCGAGCACTTCGAGGCGGTAGGGCGGAACCTCATTCAAGATATGTTGCTGACCATCCTGCAGGACGATGCTCCGGAGCATGTCATGGCGCTCAATCAATCGTTGGAGGGCATGCTCCAGCCGCGCTGGATTGGCATCTGTCATCTCCACTTCGGAGTAGCTGTGGCAGGATACGTTGCCCAGTTGGTGCGTGTCGCCCCGTCCCGCCCAGTAAGCCTCCTGAATGTCCGTGAGCGGAAACGGAAGCGAGCGGTCCTCCGGGGCCGGTTTGATCACGGGCAACGGACGCGCCGGCGCCGACTCGCCCTTGAGTTGTCGGATCCTCTCCGCGAGTTGGGCGATCGTGGGCGCTTCGAATAAGGCGCTGAGCGGCAGTTCCACGGCGAACGTATCGCCGATCCGAAAATTCATTTGGGCGGCCAGCAAAGAATGACCGCCCATTTCGAAGAAGTCATCCTGAATGCCGACTTGTTCCAGGCCGAGGAGATTCCGCCAGATTTCCGCCACACGTTGTTCCACCGCATCCCGCGGCGCTTCGTACAGAGCTGACAGATTCGGCCGGGCAAACTGCGGGGTGGCAGAACTTGAGATGGGGTTCGCCGTGGCCGGCGCAGCGGTTTCCTTGCATGCCTTTGCCTCCGCGACGATCCGATTCAGATCATGCGGGATGACCACGATTTGAGGCCCTGCCTGCGCGCTGAGAATCCGATGAAATGCTTCCAATCCTTCCGCGGTGCTCATGCCCTCCTTGAGCCACGATCGGATGAACTCAGTGCGTGTTTCAAACACGCTCTCATTGCCGAAGCGGGATTCTGAGCTATTTGGGGGCGGCGAGGCATTGCGCGGCGAACGGTTCGCCAGGAGCGCTGTCGTGGCCGCAACCTTTCTCATCGCGAAACCTTCGATATCGACCAGTCTCCGGCCCTCCTCATCAAAGAGCGTGACGTCGAACGTTGCCAGCTCTCCATTTCGACCTGCCTTCCGCGTGCGGCGGATGTGGCTGTAGCATTTCGCGGACAACGCGGAGTGAACGCGCAACGTCTGGTAGGCAAACGGGACGTAGAGCGCCTGATGCTGCGCAAATTCGGGAATCAGAAGCTGGCCGTGCCCAGTCGCGGCATCTAACAGAGCCGGGTGGAGCGCGTAGTGGCGAAGATCCTCCGCAAAATCGCCGGACAGCTCCAACGAGACCCAGATCTCGTCCTGGGTTGTGCGGACTTCCCGGACATTGTCCCAACGTGCTCCCAGATTGAAATGCCGTTCGACCAATGCCCTCAGCGGAGTTTGATGGACCTGCGGACAGTTCCGAACCATCGTCGCGAGATGCACGGGAATGGAAGCGTCGGGGGCGAGCGGTCGAATGTCGCCTTGGGCGTGCAATTGTCCGTCAACTCCATGGCCTCCTTCACAGCAAGGATGGCTGCGGACCCGGAAGGTCGCTTCGTCCGCGTGTCGTGCAATTTCTACCCTGAGCTCGCGTCCTTCGTCCGGACTGGCAACAAACGGGGCCGGGAAGCATACGTTCCGAAGTTCCAGCCGTTGCGTGCCGGTGAAATCCGCCATCGCCGCTCGGACCAATTCGAGGTAGGCGGTTCCGGGCAGGATCGCTTGGCCGGTTCGGAGTCGATGTTCGTTCAACATCCAGTCGCGATCCGGATGCAATTCGACCGAGTACACCACGCTGCCGTTGGCAGAAACGAGTATCCGACGCAGGAGTGGATGGCCATTTTTCGAGTCGAAGTGCTCGGGTGCCGCGGTGCGTTCCGCGCTTTTGGCATGGTCCCCGCGACTCGCACGGCTACCGTTCTTCTCCCCCTCACCCTGGCCCTCTCCCCTCGGAGGGGAGAGGGTGTCCGTAGGACGGGAGAGGGGTGGTTCATGGGCAGGGAGATCTCGATCCTCCGCCTGGTCAAATCTCTCTCGCCCGGTTATTCCAGCGACGACGGATGGCTCTCCCTCACTTCCCTGCAAAGGGAGGAGAGGGACGGGGAGTGGAGCAAGAAATCGAATCTCGCTCTCCGGCTTCGGATGCGGCGCAGAAAGGACCCTGCCGTGGGCGGCCTCGAAGGCCATTCCCACTTCGCTCCACGGCCCCCAATTGATGGAGGCAGTCCAAACACCGCCGGCGGAGTTCCTCTGCTGGGCGTAAGCATCGAGAAAAGCGTTCGCGGCGGAGTAGTCCGCTTGGCCCGCCAGTCCGACGAGCGAACTCACGGACGAGAAGAGAATGAAGAAATCCAGATTCTCTTTAGGAACCAGCGCCTCCAAAACCAGCGTGCCTCGCAACTTGGGACGCAAAACGGCTTCGACCGCGGCTTTGGACTTCAGTTGAATGATCCTGTCGTCGTTGACGCCGGCGGCGTGGATCACTCCGTGGATGGCTCCAAATCTTGCCAGTGCCTGAGCGATCAGCGGCTCCATTTGGATAGGATCGCCCACGTCGGCAGTGGCGGCCAAGACTTCAGCGCCCGTCTCCTGGAGGGCTCTGAGTTTTCTGATTTTTCGGCTGACGGGGTCATCCTCCGAGTGAGAAGCCAGCCACCCCTCCCACTCGTTTGCCGCTGGGAACTGAGAACGGCCGGTCAAGATCAACCTGGCAGACACAGCTTTCGCCAGGTCCTCAGCGAGGGCGAGACCAATTCCGCCCAATCCTCCGGTAATCAGGTAAACGCCTCCGGGTCTCAAATGGTCCTTGGGATCAGGCCGATGGTTGATCTTAACCGGCTCAAAGGTCCGCACCCAGCGATCTCGTCCGCGGTAGGCAACCCTTGCTTCAGTTGCGCCGCATCGAAGCTCGTTCACGAGTTGATCCAGAGGAGTCTCTCGGCGGTCAGGATCGAACCAGGTCGGAGAACGCCGTGCAGACAGCCTGTCTGGGGGAAGGCTGGAAGCCTGCCCTGTGTTGTCCAATAGATTCTCCAGTTGGACATCGATGCACCTGCAGGTCACTCCGGGAAACTCGCGCGGAATGACGTTGCTGGCGCCGAACAGCGTTGCTTTGGCCGGATCCAAGATCATTTCGCCGGCGACTCCGCACAAGTGATTCGATACGGCGTCGATCTCAAGCGGGTAATCGTGAGCTTCCTTTCCCCAAGCTTGAGAGAAGTAGATCAAGCTGAACAAGCCGCGATCGAGCGCGCGGTCCAAGCCATCGAGGGCAGCCTGGGAGGCTGTCTGCTCAATTGCAGCCGCCGACGTAAGGCGGCGTTCGGGAATTTGAGGCTTCGGATTTGAGATTTGAGATTCTTGAGCGAGAGCCTCGTCACCTCGGCGGCGACAGGACGAGGAATTCTCAGTCAGAAGGGTGGGATGCCCCGGTTTTGTCAGGGTCCACAAATGAACCACTCGGTCCGGCGCCCTTCCCGCGGAGAAGAGATCTCGAACCAGCGAATGGTAGTCCTCCGGTTGCGCCGGGTTGATTTCGAAGCGGGTCGAAGAGATTCTTCGGAATTGGGCGCCGCTGGAAACGGTGACAACGGTGTCGTGCTTTGGCTGAAAGCATAAGACCACTTTTCCAATATGCTTGGCTTGCGCCATGAGGCGAAACGCCTCCGGGGCCTCAGCAATGGCGAACACGCGAGCCGGCAACGGTTGCAGAGCGCCCTCCTCCATCTGTCGAAGCACCTTTTGCAGCAGCAGCCGGTAAAAAGCGGGCCGCGTCCGGCAGACTTCGTCAAGGTCGATTGCGGCGTAGAGCCGGCCATCATTCAACGGTGTCAAGGCGCCGCCGCTCTCCGCCAGAATTTCTCGCTTGCCTAGTTCCAAAAACCGGCCCCCGAGGCGAAGAATGCCAAGACTCCTTGAAATCGATTCACCCGTTAACGAATTCAGCACCACATCGACGCCATGGCCGCTGGTCTGGCGCATGATCTCATCGGCAAAGTCCAGGGAGCGGGAGTTGAAAATGTGCTCAAGACCGAGCCTCCTTAAGAATGAGGTTTTCTCCGGCGATCCGACCGTGGCGTAGATTTCCGCGCCGAGTTGACGGGCAATCTGTATGGCGGCAAGCCCAACGCCCCCGCTCGCGGCATGAATCAAAACCCGTTCGCCCTCGCCCAATCCCGCCACGTGGCAAAGCGCGTAATAGGCCGTGACAAATGCGCCTGGAATCGTGGCTGCCTCTTCGAAGCTGAGCGCGGGAGGCTTGGGCAATACCAACGACGCCGGGCGCGTCACAAAGCTCTGGAAACTTCCTGTCCCAGCCGCGACGACTCCGTCCCCAACGCGGAGACCCGTCACATTTTGGCCCACGCGCGTGATGGTGCCGGCGCATTCGATGCCGAGCGTCGGCGTTCCGTTCCGCGCACCTGATTCGTGGGGCAGACCCAGCGTGATCAGCACATCTTTGAAGTTCAGACCGGCGGCGTGGACCTGAATCTCAACCTCGTCTGCTCCTGGTTCCCGCCTTTCCAGCGGTCGAATAACCAAGTTCGAGATGTCGCCGGGCCGCGAAAGCTCCAACTGGACGGCGCGTTCGGTTGCGGGTTCTCTGGGACGAGCAAGCCGAGCGGCCAGCCTGGCTCCGAACCCAAACTCGTCCACGAAGACGCACCAGGAAGAGGGAGAAAACCTCCCCTGAGTCGTTGCTTCATGTGTGTCGAGCGTGGTAGGGACATCGCGCTGCGATGTCCCCGCCCGCGTTACAGCGGGCGGAACCGGTCCTGTCGAAGCAGCGTCGGAACTTTCCTTTGTAGCGCCGCTCGACGCGGCGCAGACGGCGCAGCGCGCCGTCCCTACCGCGCTCACGTCAGCGGCCGCTTCCAACGAAGACCTGTTTTCGGAAGTGGGGGGCAGAGACTTCCTCCAGGAAGGCAAATAGAACCAATCGGCGATATCCGGCTTTTTGCCTTCCAGCCGCCGAGCATGACTCGTCTCCGAACCGGCCTTTGGCGGATCGATCCAATATCTTTGCCGCTCGAACGGGTAAGCCGGCAACGGAACGCGTCGTCTCTGTTCGCCGCCATAAAAGATTTGCCAGTCCACCGGTGCCCCCTTGATCCACAAGTGGCCGAGCGCCGTCAGCGCCTGGCCAAGATCATCGTCCGGAGCTGTGTGGGGCGAGACTCCCGTCGAGCCCTGACTTCTTTGCGCGAAACCATGCCAGGGCTCCAGAGGAGTCTCGCCCCGCCGAGTTTGGATGCCGTCGCGTCGCGCTGCGGTTCGTGGCCGGCCTTCGGCGCTTTGGCCCAGGGATTGGAGCGTGAGCGCTCCGAATCCGGATTGGCCGGCTTGGCGGACAAAACTGCTTAGGGTTCGGCCCGGCCCGACTTCCAGGAACACTCGCTTTTCGCCGCGCACCAGGATTTGAAGGCCGTCCAAGAAGCGCACCGTTTGCCGCGTATGCTGGACCCAATATGCCGGATCCACGGCTTCCACCGCCGTCAACCAATCGCCTGTGAGATTCGAGATGACGGGCAACTCAGGCGCGTGAAGGGAGACTTTTGCGACTTCGTCCGCATAGTCGCGGAGAATCGGTTCTGTCATTGAGGAATGAAACGCGTGAGACGTTTTCAACCGGCGGCAGGCAACCTTGCTCGCAGACAAGCTGTCTTCCAAGACGGCGATCTCATCGGCCGGACCCGCGACGACGCACGAAGCGCGTGCGTTCACGGCAGCCAGGCACAGATGTGTGCCGGCAGAGTTTGCCGCGAGTGTCGCTAGGAGGTCGCGAACCGCGAGTTCGGGAAGAGGCACCGCCAGCATGGCGCCGGGCGGCAACTGCTGCATCAGCCGCCCTCGCGCAGCCACCAGCGCCAAAGCATCTGTGAACGAGAGGACCCCGGCCAAGCACGCCGCCACGTACTCTCCGATGCTGTGGCCAATGAGTGCGCGGGGTTGGATTCCCCAATTCATCCACATCCGGGCCAGCGCATACTCGACGACGAACAGCGCCGGCTGTGTCACCGCGGTCTGGTCCAGTTTTTTCCGGGCGTCTCGTTCGCTGCCCGTTGCGGGGTAGAGAATCTCTCGCAAGTCACAGTGCAAGCGCGGCTCCAGCAGCCGCGCGGCACGATCTACTTCCTCACGGAAAACACGTTCCTCAAGATAGAGCGCCCGGCCCATGTTGATGAATTGAGAGCCCTGTCCGGGAAACATGAATACGACAGAAGGCTTCTTTTCATCGGCGACTCCGGTGATCGGGCCCGTCAACCTTTCCTCAAAACACGCCGGAGAATTTGGGGCAGGCTCCCGGCCTGACGCTTCAGGCGGCCTCTTGCTGCCTGAGCCACGGGACAAGGATGACTCGTCAACCGGGAGGCTGGAAGCCTGCCCCACATTATCAAACCGTTTCTCGACCTGCTCGGATGCTAGGAAGTCCGCGGGAAAAGAAACAACCAGCATCCACCGGTGCTCAAATGCCTTTCGGCCGACGGCCAAGGTGTAGGCCACATCCGCCAAGTTTAGGTCGGGATGAGCTTTCAGGTGTTCGGCCAGGTTTTGAGCCGCGGTTTCCAGAGCGGTTTGACTTCGGGCCGAGAGCACCAGCAAGTGGCGAGATCGCGAAGGTCCGGAAGGCGCCGCCGCTGGCGCTTCTTCAAGAATCACGTGCGCGTTGGTGCCTCCCACCCCCAAAGCCGTGAGACCCGCGCGGCGCGGCCCCGTTTCTGTCTTCCACTCTCGCAGTGAGGTGTTCACGAAGAATGGGGTGTCTGCGAAATCAATCTGAGGATTGCTTTCGTTGAAGTGCAGGCTGGGGGGCAATTCTCCTCGATGCAGAGCTTGCACCGACTTGATGAAGCCCGCCACTCCAGCCGCTTCGCCCAAATGTCCGATGTTCGTCTTTACCGAGCCAATGGCGCAGAATTGCTTGGACGGTGTCCACCGCCGAAAAGCTTGCGTGAGCGCAGCGATTTCAATCGGGTCGCCGACGACCGTGCCCGTGCCGTGAGCCTCAACATAGGTCACGGACTCCGGGTTCACTCCGGCGACCTCCAGCGCCTCCGATATCACATCAGCCTGCCGATCCACACTCGGCGCCATATAACCCGCCTTGCGGGAGCCGTCATTGTTGATCGCGGACCCTTTGATGACGGCATAGATCGTGTCTCGGTCTGCCACCGCCTCCGGCAGAGGTTTCAGGACGACAATCCCAACCCCGCTCCCGAAGACCGTGCCCGTCGCCTCGGCGTCGAAGGCGCGGCAATGGCCGTCGGCGGACAGGATTTCGCCCGGCGCGTGGACATAGCCTCGATGATGCGGAAGAATGACATTCACGCCGCCGGCCAGCGCCATGTCGCACTCGCCGCCCAGAATTCCTTGGCACGCCAGGTGGATGGCGACCAGCGAACTGGAACACGCCGTTTGAATATTGAGGCTGGGTCCCTTGAGATCGAATTCATACGACGCGCGTGTGGCCAGGAAATCTTTGTCGTTTCCCGTGTGCCGGATGAGCCACTCCCCGACCGAGGCCATCAAGTCTGGGTGCCGCGTCAAATGGTGCATCATGTAGGAATTCATGCCGGAACCGGCGTACACGCCGACCGCGCCCGGGTATCGGTGAGGATCGTACCCAGCGTGCTCCAAGGCATGCCAGGCGCACTCCAAGAACAAGCGATGTTGCGGGTCCATGATGGCCGCGTCTCTTGGGCTCATCCCGAAAAATGCGGCATCAAACCGATCGATGTCCGAGAGCACACCGGCGGCGGGAACGTAAGCTGCCTGGGCCAGGCGTTCGGGATTTTCTCCGGCGGCCTTCAATTCCTCCGTCGTGAAGAATCGGATCGACTCGAGGCCGCGCCGCAGATTTGTCCAGTACGATTCCAGATCCGCGGCGCCGGGAAACCGGCAAGCCATGCCAATCACGGCGATGTCGGTCGAACTTTTCATTTCAGGTTCATCATCAACTCTTTGTCTGTGTCAACCGGGATTGGCCTCGGCTGAGCCGGCACCGGCTGTTCCATTCTTCGGAGCGCGGATTCGCGGCGCTTCCTGGCGCGGTCTCGGCCTGGATCTGAAGCGTGCTTCGGAGCTTCCCTCTCTCTAAAATGAGCAGCCAGTGTGCGGACCGTCGGGTATTGAAACAGCTCAATCAAGTGCACCGGCCGCCCGAGGACGCGCTGCAGTCGATTGGCCACTTGCATCGCGAGCAGGGAATGTACGCCGAGATCGAAGAGGTTCTCCTCGAGATCCACATGCTCCGCCTGCAACGCCTCCTGGAAAACTGCGGCGATCTTGCTCTCCACTTCGTCCCGAAAGTGCTGACACCGGTTCCCGGCGCCGGATCGTGTCGTGTTCGGCTGCGGCAACGCGCCGCGGTCGATTTTTCCGTTTGGGGTCTTCGGAAATTCATCCACAAGGGTGATCGTTGCGGGGATCATGTGCTCCGGCAGGCGGCTTCGGAGGTGGTCTTTCAACGAGCGACTCAAATCTTGAAGAGGTTTCGGGAGACGCGGGATGTTCGTGTAGTCGCCGAAGTCGCCGGACTGACTCTCCAGGAACCGCAGGGTGGGGCGAGACTCCTGTCGAGCCCTGGGTCCAATCCTTCTAAACACCACATCATAGGCGCCATCGTCTCTTCCGGAGGACCAAGTGATGTCCACCTCGTAGGGCAGACTGTCACCCAACACCCAGAATTCTTCGGGATCAATCGCGTCCGAAGGCCGTTGGACAATGAGCCGCTTGAGTTCACCCGCGGTCATCTCATCGCGGCGCGACGCGATCAATTCGAGCGCTGCATTGGCATCCTTGAGCCGCGCATTCGGCACTCCGGCGACGCCGAGGAATTCGCGTTGTCGCGCGGCTAGAATCCGGCGAAGCAATTCGAGGCTTGGCGGCATCGCCTGCCAATCCAGCCAGTCCGATTTTTCAGGCACACTCTCGGGGTGATTCAGCAGTCCATCGGAAGCCTCACCTGAAACACCCCTCACCCGTCCTTCCGACACCCTCTCCCCTCCAAGGGGAGAGGGATGGCGTGAGGGGTCTATCTTGAGGTTCGTGGGAAGGTCTGTCGGTATATTCTTGGCCTCCTCAACAAAATGCAGCGTCGCGTCGTAGCGGAAATCGATCAACTCGTTCCGGTGACGGCCGCGCTTGAGTTGGACCTGGACCCGGCCAAGGCGGGGCCAACGCCCTTTCAAGGCGAAGAACAATTCCGGGGCGATGAGCAGTTCGTTTTCCTGTTCGACCGTTCGGCGAATGCTTTCCTTCAGTTCGCGCAACGACGCGGTCGGAGGCGCCTTGGCTAACTCCACGGAGGCGCGATACTGCTTGAGCAACCGCAGGCTCCGAACGTCACCCATGAAAATAAATCCTCCGGGCGCGACGGCTCGCTCGGCTTGTTCCAGAACGCGCAGGAGATAATCCTGATCCGGAAAATACTGAACGACGGAATTCAGGATAACGGCATCAAACGCGCCGGGCTCGATCTCGGAAAAATCGTCGGCATTTCTGCGGCTCATGGTGACGTTTCCGAGACCCCGCGTCTGCACATGGCGCTTCAGATAATCGAGCGCACGCTCGGAGAAATCCGTCGCACAGTACGACTCGCAGTAGGGAGCGATCCGAAAGAGCAGCAGGCCGGTGCCGCACCCGATTTCCAAAATTCGCTTCGGCTTCAAGGCGAGAATGCGGCCCGCCGTCTGTTCCAACCACTCGCGCATTTCGGCCTCGGAAAAGGCTGACCCATCGTGACCCTTCCGCCAGCCAAGAAGATTGAATGTGGGATCCGGCGAGGATGAGGATTGACTGTAGATTTCGTCCCAGACCTCACGCCATGCTGAGAAAGGTCTCTCAGTCGCGTCCAAGCGGTGTGCGTCAAGAATTTGTCCGTAGTGGCGGGCATCTTCGCCTGCCGTAGAGGGCGGCATCTTGCCGCCCGGACTTGGCTGCGGTCTTCCGAACGTGTCCGATTCTCGATGCCGCTTCCGCCGGGCGAGACGCCGCGGCTCTACGGCAGGCGGGACGCCCGCCGCAACCGAAGCCTTTAACTCATCTATGCGATCCGCTGAGCGGCGCGGCTCCACATACGCCGCAAGGGACTGGCTGCCTGCCCCGTCATCCCAACATTTGACCACAGCCCCTCTCACCGCCGGATGCTCCGCCAACACGGCTTCGATCTCGCCCAATTCGACGCGGTGGCCGCGAATCTTGATTTGCTGGTCACATCGGCCCACAAACTCGATGTCGCCATCCGGCAGATGACGTCCCAAGTCGCCCGTTCGATAAAGCCTGGCCCCAGGCTCATTGCGAAACGGATCTGGAATGAAACGTTCGGCGGTCAAGTCCGGCCGACGGAGGTAGCCCCGAGCCACGCCTTCGCCTCCTATGAACAACTCACCCGCGACTCCCGCGGGGACGGGCTGCAAATGACGGTCGAGAATGTGAACCCGGGTGTTAAGGATTGGCCGGCCAATAGAGACCGACGGATCCGTTGTCTTGAGCCGGCACGTTGTGGACCAAACCGTTGTCTCGGTCGGGCCGTAGAAATTGAAGAGCATTCCGGCCAGCTTCTCTTGCAGACGCCGCGCTAGCGGCAGAGGCAGCCCTTCACCGCCCATCATCAACTTGCGAAGGTTTCCCAGAGCGTCCAGAGCCGCGGGATCATCGGCCAAAAGACCGGCCAGCGAGGGAGTGCACTGCAAATGAGTCACCGCATGTCGTCGAATAAGCGTGGTCAACGCTTCATCAGTCGCGGTCTCTGCGAAGTCTCTGGAATCATCCGCGCTGCTTGGTGATCGGATGTCGCGTTCCCCCTGCCCATGAACCCACCCACCCCCGACCCCTCCCAGGAGGGGAGCCGCGTTGCGCGACGCCATTGTCCGTTCCCCTCCCGGGAGGGGTGCAGGGGTGGGTTCAAGGGTGCTATGCGCGCACTTGTTCGGGGAGTTCTCACCCTGACCCTCTCCCTCCGGGAGAGGGAATGACGAGGTCCGCAACTCGGCTAGCGAGGCATGCTCGGTCGGTCGAAGCGCGGTGGACTTTTCTCCCTCTCCCCAGGGGAGAGGGCCGGGGTGATGGGGAAGCGAGTGTGGTCTATCCTGTGGGTTCCTCGATGATACCTCGCTTCCGTTCTCGCTGGGTCTTTTCAATACGCCCGCATTGGCCCGCTGTCGGACCTCATTCAGTCGGCCGAGGCTGGCCAGGACGGTATCCACCTCGACACCGAAATCGATCAGACAGGCAATCTCATTCACTCCGATTGTCTTCAGACGCTCGACGAGACGAAGACAGTGGTCCGGCGGACCGAAGAGTCCGCTGGTCTCGAAGTATCGTTCAAATCCGTACGCCGCGAGTTCTTCCATGGCCGCTTCGCCGAGATTTCCGGGTGGGTTTGGCTTTGGGTTATGGCCGGCATTGCGGGCGAAAGTCGGGAATTCCCAGTTGGCCTTACGAATGAGATCCGTCGAACCCTTGAGGTACTCGATGAACGGCCGGCGGACGATTTGCCGCACTTGTTCCAAGTCATCGCCAACGAAAGCGTGCAGCATCAGGCTCACAGAGCCGTGTCCCGGACCGTGACCGGCTTGGCGCCAGGCCTCGCGATAAAGGGCGATCGATTTCGCCAAGTCGTCAAGGGTCTGTCCCAAGAGATTCGTCAGCACGTTGGCTCCAATTTCTCCCGCCAGTCGAAATGTCTCCGGATTCCCGGCGGACGTGACCCAGATTGGGAGTTCGCGCTGCACCGGTCGCGGGAGAACACTCACCTCCGCTTCGTCTCCCTTTCCATTCCGGCAACGGAGCGATTCTCCCCGCCAGAGCCGGCGTGTAATTTCAATCTGTTCGCGCAACCGCTTGCGGCGCTCTGAAAAATTCTCCGGCGCGAACACAAAATCATCGGCGTGCCAGCCCGGCGCGAACGAAATTCCGACGCGGCCCTGGGACAAGTTGTCCACGACCGACCATTCTTCCACGACCCGGATGGGGTGGTGCAGCGGCAAGACTACGCTGCCGGCGCGCAATTGAACCCTGCGCGTGACCATCGCCAGCGCGGCGCTGGTCAAGGAAGGATTCGGATAGAGCCCGCCAAACCGATGGAAGTGGCGTTCCGGCGTCCAGATCGCCGCGAATCCGTTTTGGTCCGCGAATTTGGCCCCTTCCAGGAGGAGCCGATACTTGTCGCCTGTCTGGCCCGATTCGTCACAAGCGAAGTAAAACAGGCTGAAATCGGTGCCTTGAACCGTAGGAGCCGGCGTGAGGAGGCGGTCTTCCATTTTGGATTTTGGATTTTGGATTTCGGATTTGAGAACTTCCGCCTCCTCACGTTGGCCGCTGCGTGGAGGTTCATGGAGATCCTCGATCTGATTGAGGAGTCCGTGAGATGGCCGGCAGCCCGGCGTTTGTAGTCCCGGCTTTAGCCGGTCCGGGCCGCCTAAAGGCGGGACCACGGACTTTCTCCGTGTCGTCCATCGTGCGGTCTCCTCAGTAAGCCTTTCATCCGGCTGGATGACGACTTTGAATCCGTGCGCCAGGGGCCAGAGGAGTTCAAGAATCGAGATGTCAAAACTCAGGCGGCTTACGGCCAACCACACGCCTGGCTCGGTGCCGATAACCGCGTCCATCGCGGCGAATAGGTTCGCCAGGTTGCGATGGCTGACCATCACTCCTTTGGGTTTGCCCGTCGAGCCCGAGGTGTAGATCACATAGGCCAGGCTTTCGGGACTCGAGCTGAACCTTGTTCCCTCTCCCTTGAGGGAGAGGGGCAGGGTGAGGGTGAAAACGCGGGACAAACCAGAGACGTTGGGAGCCACCAACAATTCTCCCTCACCCCGGCCCTCTCCCGCTGGGAGAGGGGGGAACGTCCGCGGCCTGCTAGAAAAACTGGCGCTTACTGATTTGCCGGACGCGGCAATGTCTATTCCCTCTCCTTGGGGAGAGGGCCAGGGTGAGGGGAGAGGCAGGCTTGGACGCCCCGAGCCGGTTTGGCGTAGGTCCACGGCGTCAACAGGCATGAGGCCGTCCAGCAGGGCGGTAGGCAAATCAGCCGACCCAAGATGTCTCTTCCATTTTTCTTGAGTCAACAAGACCGTCACCTTCGAATCCTCCAACATGTACCGGAGCCGTTCGCATGGGTAGCTTGGGTCCAATGGGACAAATGCTCCGCCTGCCTTCAGCACACCCAAGAGTGCGGCCACCATGACGGCCGACCTTTCGACGCAGATCCCGACCAATACCTCGGGTCCGACCCCAAGCTCTTTCAACCGGGCCGCAACCAGCTCCACACGCTGCCACAAATCTCCGTAACTCAGTTCTTCATTGCCGCAAACGATGGCGGTGGTTCGCGGCTGCCGTCGCGCTTGTTCCTCCACAAGCTCGCATACTGACCAGGTGCGATCTGCGGCGGTGGGCGCGGGGTGATCCTGCTGCAAAACTGCTTTTTCCTTCGGGCGACTCCTGGCCGCGAGTTCGCCGATGCACTGGCCGGGGTGAACGGCCATTGCCTCGAGCAGCGTACGAAGTAGGTCCAGCATGCACTGGATGGCCGCGTCGCTAAACCGCGACCGATCGTAAACGAGTTTGAGAATAATCCGTGAATCTCCGCACACGTCGAGCATCAGCGGATAATTGGTTTTGGTTCGAAGCGTGAATTTGCGCCGGCCACTTGCCCCGTGCCCATTTCGCAAGGCCGCGTCCCAGGGACAGGGGTGGTGGTTGATGATGGTTCCGAACAGTGGCGTCCTGGGCGGCAGCTCGCTCCACTGCTGAATCCTGGCCAAGGGCGTATGCTCGAAGGCACGCAACTCGGCCCATTGCTCGCGCAGCCGCTTGAGCCAAGCCACCAGAGGGAATTCTGGGACAACATGGACTCGCATCGGAACGGTGTTGATCAGCAAGCCCACGACCGATTCCACTCCCGGAAAATTCGAACTCCGACAACCTCGCACTGCTCCGAATATGACGTCCTCCCGCCCGCTGTACCGGCTGAGCAATATGGCCCAGGCGCCGTGCACCAGCGTGCTGACCGTTAATTCATGCCGCCGGGCAAAGGTCCGCAAAGCTTGGGTCTGTTCCGCCGACAGTTCGATTTGCCGCTCGCGCGCCTCGGACTCCACTGCCAAGGCCGAACCGTCATCCACTTTCAGTCCCAGCGCGGTTGGCGCGGTGAACCCTTTCAGCCGTTGTCGCCAAAACTCTTCCGCTGCGGTCGAGTTCTGCTTTTCCAGCCATTGCAGGTACTCGCGAAAGGACGGCGGTTCCTTGAGTGGGGACGTCGCCGACCAAACAATCGTCCGCTCCCCCTCACCCCGGCCCTCTCCCTTGGGGAGAGGGAGAACGGTTCGCCGCGGTCGGGCAGGTCGAGGCTCCTCAGTTGAGAGAGTGGCGGCCTGCGCTGTTCCCTCTCCCGGAGGGAGAGGGTTAGGGTGAGGGGGAACGCGATGTCCTTGGACCTGGCTGCACCTCTTCTCCGAGCCGTTCGAGGGGACCGCAGCACCAGATTTAAATGCGGCTGGTTCGACTGGACGTCCACTGGTGCACGACTCCGAATTATTCATGCCGCACGACGAGTCGTAGAGTTGGAAAACCTCCTGGAGCACGAGGCCGAAAGATCTGGCGTCCAAAAGCGCATGATGGAACGACCAGATGAACCAGAAGCGCGTTTCGGCCACGCGGATTGCCATCCAACGCATCAACGGTGGCGTCTGCAAATCGAAACCCAAACGCCGATCCTTGCGGAGCCACTCCTCCAAGTGGTCGCGCTGGACGTGTGCCGGGAGGCCCGTCCAATCCTCGCGCTCCAGGCGAACTTCGGTCTGAGCGTGGACATCTTGGAGCGGTTGATCGAGAGCCTCCCAGCGAAAACTGGTTCTCAAGATTGGATGCCGGAGAACGACCTTGCGCCACGCGTGTTCGAGCGCAGGCAGGTTCAAGTCCTCCTCAAATTCACCTACGACCTGGACAATATCCACCCCAGACTGCTTGGAAGATAGACTGTGGTAGATCATCCCCTGTTGCAGCGGGGAAGCCGGATAGGAACACTCGAGCGCGGGCTGTTGACACGCCGATCCGCCGAACTGATCCAGATTCCTCATTCTGGTGGAGAAGCTTAGCCCGGTGCCGGCGAGCTGGAAGTGGGTGAATACCCGAAGCCGATGGGGTCACCGCCCGACGGAGTTCTTCCCTACCGATTACTCCCACTCAATCGTCGCCGGAGGCTTGCTCGAGATATCCAAGCAGACTCGGTTCACGCCCTTGACTTCATTGATGATCCGGCTCGACAGCTTCTCCAGCAGTGCAAAGGGCAGCTTCACCCAATCCGCAGTCATCCCATCCTGAGAGTCCACGACGCGCAGAGCGATCGTGTAGTCGTAAGTTCGCTCGTCGCCCATGACACCCACGCTTCGAACCGGCAGCAAGACGGCGAAGCTCTGCCAGATTTTGTAGTACCAATCGCTCGCCTTCATCTCCTCCACGACGATTGCGTCTGCGTTCCGGAGGATCTCCAGCCGTTTTGGTGTGACCTCTCCGAGAATCCGGACGGCCAGGCCAGGGCCGGGAAACGGCTGGCGAAAGAGAATCTCCCGCGGCAACCCCAGCTCCGAACCGAGCTTTCGAACTTCGTCTTTGAAAAGGCACTTCAGGGGCTCGACCAGGCCGAACTTCATCCTTTTGGGCAGGCCTCCGACGTTGTGATGGCTTTTGATGAGCGCGGCGGGATTGCCCGCGATGGGCACCGATTCGATCACGTCCGGATACAAAGTGCCTTGGGCGAGGAACCTGGCTTTGCCCGCCCGTTTCGTGGCCTGTTCGAAGACCTCGATAAACGTCCGTCCGATGATTTTCCGTTTCCGCTCCGGATCCGTCACTCCATTTAGGCGTTTGAGGAACAACTTCGAGGCATTCTCGTAAAACAGTTTGATCTTAAAGTGGCGTCCAAAAACTTCCTGAACCACCTCGGCTTCACGCGCCCGCAGGAGCCCGTTGTTCACGAAAATGCACGTGAGTTGGTCGCCGATCGCCTCGTGCAGCAATGCCGCCGCAACGCTGGAATCGACTCCGCCGCTCAGGCCGAGGATGACTCGTTCGCTTCCCACCCGGCTTCGAATTTCCTCGAGAGCCTGGTCGCGATAGTGCCGCATCGTCCAATCCTTGCTGCAACCGCACACGCCGTGGACAAAATTGCCGAGGATCTCGCGGCCGCGCGGCGTGTGGACGACCTCCGGATGGAATTGGAGGCCATAAAACTGCTTGCCTTTGTGCTCGATCGAGGCATACGCGGAATTGTCGGTGACCGCCACCGGCTTGAAGCCGTTGGGAAGCTTGGTCAATCGGTCGCCGTGTGAATTCCACACCTGCAAGCTCGCCGGCAGGCCGCGGAAGAGAGGGCAGCCCGCGTCTTTGACCGTGAGTGTCCCCTTGCCGTACTCGCGCTCTTGGCCTGGCTCCACTTTGCCGCCGAGGTACTGCGCGAAGATTTGAATCCCGAAACAAATCCCCAGCATCGGCACGCCGAGCTCAAAAATCTCAGGGTCCGGCAACGGGGCGTCCTTGGCATAGACGCTCGCCGGTCCGCCGGAAAGAATCACGCCTTTCGGCCGGCGCGCCGCGATTTCTGGCGCCGGCGTGTCGTAGCGCAGAATCGTGGAATAGACGCTGCACTCGCGAATGCGGCGCGCGATGACCTGAGTATATTGGGAGCCAAAATCGAGAATGACAATTTCTTCGCTCATGCCAAATGAGGGACAACTCTTTGCCTGCCTTCGGAGGCTTTGACGAGAAAAAACGCAGCCTTCCGTTGCCAAACAGTGCATCCACCGGTTGTCGGTAGCGCGGGCGTCTCGCCTGCGAGTTCGCCGAGCGTCCCGCTCGGACGCGGCCCGGCGGCGAGACGCCGCTCGAACTCGCAGCCGAGGACGGTTGCGCTACGATCACCGACAACTTCGGGATGCACCGGTTGCCAAAGGGCGGTCGGCGAGAGGCCGGAAGCGGCGGGCGTCCCGCCTGCCTTAGAGGTCGGCATCTCGCCGCCCGGTCTTGGCCGCCAAGTTCAGAGCGCGCTTGAATTCCCAGGTTATTTCGGGGACACCACACTCGTTCCGCCGGGCGAGACGCCCGCCGCTGCTCACACCAACGGCTTGGCTGTGCGCCCCATCACTGCTTCACCACCCGCACTTGTCCGCGCACAGGGTTGTACTCGAGTCTTGTTCCCGGCGGAGGCGCGGGCAAGCGCGGCAGATATCCCTCGGACACCAGTTCATTGAGATCCTTGGGAAACCGGTCCTCTCCGGTGCGGAAGAGTTGAATCGCCTGGTTGAGCGTGGCCAGGTCCACGGTCTTGACAGCAAGCTTCTTTGCTTGGCCCACGGCGCCCAAGTAATCAACCGGCGCCGTGAGGGGATTTCCGCTCGCGTTCGTCTGGTTCGTTGATTTGGCCGTCGTGGTTGCGCCTTCCTTCTTTCCGCAGCCGGACAGACCGAGGGCCAAGGCGAGAGCCAGCCAGGATTTTGTGTTCATGAGGGCACTGTACCTCTTCCGCCGGCGATGCCAAGCGGCGGCTAGACTGAAGCCTTTCATGCAGACACCCCTCACCCGTCCTACGGACACCCTCCCCCCATCCGATGAGGGTATGTGTTTGGCGTAGCGCAGATTTTCAATCTGCTGTATCGCGGAATTGCATTCCGCATCCGCAGGCGAAGCCCAAACGTCCCGGAACTTGGCGAACCGCCGCCGATTGCAAATGGGCGATACGGCAGAGTGCAACTCTGCGCTACGCCAGAAACCCCGTTAAACAATTACCACGCTGTGGCCTGCGCTCTGGCGCTACTCCGTAGCTGAGCAT
>JACQWK010000528.1 GCA_016209525.1 Verrucomicrobiota bacterium | reverse complement strand
GGGTAGGGCGAGTCCGTCCCGGCGAGCCGCCGCAGGACACGAACCGCACCCTCGGCTCGCCGGGACGGACTCGCCCTACCGTCAGGTTCATGGAAAGCCGCCTTGGCTGTCTGCCGTTCATTTTCGCCCACATAATCCGTCAGACTCCCCGACTTCTTTCAACAATTTTGCAGCCGGGAATTTTTTTTCCACTTTTTTGTAAGAAACCGCCTCCTCCGTACGATTATAGCAATGTGGATCGAGCACGAAATGCTGCAAGAGCCAGCGTACGTTGGTCGTGCACTCGTAAAAGGCATTGCGGCCAAACCGTTTTAATCAATCCGCCAGTCAACAAAAAACAATGAAAACCACTTTTCGAAAGCCTAACTATCGGCCGAGTCCTAACTCTGGATCTCGCCTGATTTCAGTCCTCGGCGCGGCTTTCTGGAGCCTTGCGGCGCTTGCGCACGGATGGACCACAAAAGCGCCGATTACCCACGCAGCGTCAAAAACCCAGTTCATCTTGGTAGTCGTCGGTGCCTTGCTGCTTGTGCCGGTCCGGACATTCTCGGCCGACAGCCCGGTTGTGGAGTCGTGGGTTGCCTCCTATGATGGCCCTGCGCACGGTTGGGATTACGCCTGGGCCATCGCGGTGGATGGAGCGGGCAATGTCTATGCCGCCGGTGACAGCGAAGGCATCAATACCGGGAGCGACTACACGACGGTTAAGTACAGCAGCAGTGGCGCGCTCGAGTGGGTCGCACGCTACAACGGACCAGCGAACGATTATGACGGCATCTCGGCCTTGGCGGTAGATGGCGCCGGGAACGTGTACGTCACCGGCGTCAGTGGGTTCTTTTTCACGGGGAACAACTTCGCGTGGGACTACGTGACGATCAAATACAGCACCCACGGCGAGGAACTTTGGGTAGCGCGCTACCAAGGGCCCATCTACGAGGCTCCCCGCTTGGCGTTGGACTCTGACGGCAACGTTTATGTCGTCGGTGGAATCGGCGATAACCCCGATTTCATAACCATCAAGTACAGCGGCAGCGGTCAAGAGGTGTGGGTCGCAACGTACGATGGTCCAAACAACGCCATTGATTATGCCACGGCTGTGGCGGTGGACGCGGTGGGCAACGTCTTGGTGTCTGGCCGAACCGATACTGGCCGAACCGATACCCAGGTTGCCACAATCAAATACAACTCTGGCGGCGAGGTTCAATGGGTGGCACTGAACAATCGAGCCTACGGGAGTCCCTCGCTGGCCTTAGACAGCAACGCCAACGTTTTCCTCACCGCCGCCGGCGAGATCTACCAGAACGGTGCTTGGCAGCCCCCAGACTACGTTACCATCAAATACAACGCGAACGGTGTGCTGCAATGGGTGACCACTTACAATGGACCAAGCGATTCCACCGATATGCCGATCGCCGTAGCAACCGATGCCGATGGCAATGCCTATGTCACCGGCATCAGTTATGCCTTGTTCGAGGACTACGCTACTGTAAAGTATAGCCCCGACGGAAAGCAGGTGTGGGTTGCCCGCTTCGACGCAGCAGGGGGTAGCGATCTTCCCAGCGCGTTGGCGGTAGATAAAGCGGGAAACGTTTACGTAACAGGATACAGTTATGTATTTGCTCCCACTGAGGACGCACCACGTATCGACTTCGCCACGGTGAAGTACGACAAAGACGGAAAAGAACAATGGGTAGCACTCTATGACAGCGGAGTTACTGAAGACTACGGGACCTCACTCGCGACGGACAACGCCGGCAACGTTTACGTGGGCGGCTATACATATTCTTGGATACGCGGCGGCTCATCAGACTGGGCCACAGTCAAGTACCAGGGCAGTAATGACTCCGACCCGCCAATTCTTAAGCTGCCCGCCGACATCACCGCAGAGGCAACCGGATCGTCCGGAGCGGTCGTCGAATTTTCAGCCACAGCGCTCGACCAGGTCGAGGGCGAGGTCCCAGTAAGCTGCAGACCTTCGTCCGGCAGTACATTCGCGCTTGGCTCCACCACGGTAAACTGCTCGGCCTCCGACAGCCGCGGTAACACGGCTTACGGGAGCTTCGAGGTAACCGTTCAGGATACGACGGCCCCGGCAACGACAATTCTTTCGGCCGTTAGCGGTGATGGCGCACTTCTGGCGGATGGCGGACAGACCCTTTCAGGTTCCGCTGGCTTCGCATTCGGCGGGAGCGACCTCGTGGGCGTCGCATCTTTCGAATGCCGACTGGACGGCGCTCCGTTCACCCCTCGGAGCAGTCCGGCCCTGTACACAGGGCTGGGGATTGGGGTTCACACATTTGAAGTTAGGGCTGTCGATAGCGCGGGCAACGCGGACCCCACTCCTGCCACCTTGACCTGGACGGTGCTTACCGCAGGCCAGGCGGCGCAGAACCTCGCAACTTTCATTGACAACTTGGGGCTGGTCCGATCGATACGGACCAGCCTGGGCGCGACGCTTCAGCAGGCCACGAGCCTGCTAACGGATGCAAACAGTAAGAACGACGTGTCTGCTTGCGGCAAGCTGGGAGCCTTCCTAAACGAGGTGGACTCCATGGAACGGAGGGGACAACTGACGGCGGACCAAGCAGCCCAACTCAGGGGGCAGGCCGCTGCAATTAGAGGCAGTCTTGGCTGTCCGTAGCGGTCGCACGTGATTCTTGAGCCTCCAAGTGTCACGGCCAATTTCCCGGGTTCAGAAATCGATCTTAAGCGATTTGGATTTCTTTTCTTGGCGTCTTGGTGATGGCGATTCAAAATGGCCTTCTTCAGAGTCAGGTGAACGCCTTAACTGGGCAGAACGCCCAACTCCAAGCAGCCAACGTTGAGCTTGCGACGCAACTCAACACGCCAAACCAAACGATTCAGGAGCAGCAAAACCAGATCGCGCAGATCCTGGCTCAACTCAACGTCGTTGGGCAGCAGGTCCAGAACCTGGCGCAAAGTTTCCAAGCGCTTTTTAATGATCTTCAATTCCAGATTCCCGGCGCGACGCCCGCCCAGCAGATCGCCAACTTGGTGGCGGCGATTGGCAACTTGAACTTCGGTCAGAAACAAGCGCTCTACCTGAATCTCGGTGGAACGAAACCGGGCAAAGGAAGATGAGGTTCGCCAATCTGGGGACCTCGACCGCTCGGCCGGTGCTCCAACAAATCGAGAACCGAGAGGAGATTCCAGAGAGGCTTTCATTGGGTTACGAGTAGAGTCTGAACACGAGGAGGGGTGCGTTCCACCGCACCCCTGACTTGTTTTCCCATAAAGCAATCAAGAGTCAGGACGGAGTGGTCCGTGTTTCGCGAAGCGAACACCCTCTCTCGGGGAACTAATGGCGGGGCTTGGGAAGCCCATCCGTCCTTACCCAAACGCGACGAAGGCTAAATCAATCGCGTTTCCAACAGCTTCAACTGCTTCTTGAGCAGACGCGCCGCGCGATGCTTGGCCAGATAAACCTGGCCCACGTTGGTATTCAGTGTTTGGGCGACCTCTCGCGCCGTCCGGTTTTTGACCACGTGAAGATAATACAACTGGAAATGCTTGGGATTGGTCTGGCGTTTGACTCGATCCAGGGCGGCCTCCAGGAGATTATGGCTCCACTCGGCGCTCCAAAAAGCTTCCAGGTCCGGGCCGCCCGGATCCGGGACGCGCTCAAGCGTCGAAGTTTTCGATTCGTCCAACGCCGAGCGGTGCCTAGCGGACTGAGCCGGCATCCGTTTGTGGAATTGATCGGCGATGCGTTTTCGCGTGAGGTGCATGAGCCAGCTTTTGAAGG
>JACQWK010000536.1 GCA_016209525.1 Verrucomicrobiota bacterium | reverse complement strand
TACGCGGGCTCGACCTCCATGGTCACCAACAGCGTCGGACTTTTTGTTAACCCGAACGCGGTCAAATCTTCTCCATCCAGGTGGAGAGCCACCGCTTCTTGAAGGTTTCGCGTCACTTCATCCAGCGTCTTGCCTTGGGTAACCACGGCAATCTCCACGCACTCGGCGACGTACCCTGATTCCTCTCCGCGCCGAATGATTGCCTTGATTGTATGTTGAAGCGATTTCATCGAGGCTTCTTTACCGTCACATCGGCTGTCTGCTGAATGAGCCGGCATTCGATCCGGCAGCGGAACATCTCAGTCATGCCGTAATTGTGCCCCAAGCCCGGACCATTTCAAGCCCGCTCGTGAGTTACGACCGCCCCGCTCGAATCCGTGACCTGGCAGCTCGTGGAACAACTCATCCTCACCGCGCGCCCGGCTTCAAGGCGCTGAAAACATCAAGCTTGCAGCCATTCTCAAGAACTGAGCCCTTTAGGGTCGAGTGGGTCAACTACGCCAAGGGGAACGGTCCAGTGCCCGGCTCGAACTTCCAGTACTCGGGTTGGACGACCGAAGCGAACCACCTCGGCAACGTAGCTTTTCGGACTGGGAAGAAGATCGAGTGGGACTACGCGAACCTGCGCGCGACCAACGCGCCCGAAGCCGCCCCATTCATCCGCCGGCCCGTGTACCGCAAGGGCTGGGAAGACAGCCTGAAGGCGTAGCAAGTGAACGGGCCAGTACTTTTGAACAGATGCGGAGATACCAACCGCTCTCGGATTCGTCGTCTCTGATTTTCCGCGCCACGACCTGCGAAGAACGACTCGTCCGAGAACTATTCAATCATAAGAACGGGCCCATTTACTGACCCATTTAGACCCGTTTACGTCGCGACAAATCCCACGGCCCAGCTTGCGCTAGCAATAGGTTAGGTGCTTGCTTCGGAACGGAAAACGTGCAACATCGTTCCCGAGCTAAACGAGGCCGCTCGCTGCGGCGCCATGACCAGAAGCCCCTGGCGCTGGTCGAAATACATGCACGGATTTCAAAAGACGAGCCTGTGGAGGGCTAGTTTCGGCAACCGCACCTACCGATCCGAGGCTGAAGCTGTTGACCGACTGGTCAGGTGACTTTTGGATATTCGAGAGAGGGCCTCACATCTCGTTTCTTTAATAATCAAAGATCTGCCTGGAATTACACTACATGACCTTTCTCACCTCGACTCTCTGTGGGAGACAGCCAGCCTCGTCGCCGGTGACAAATACCCCGTCAACCCCGCTGAAGCTTTTGTGTTTGGCGCTGCGGTTTTGTTACACGACGCAGCGATGTGCGTCGCCGCGTACCCCGGAGGACTCGCTCAAATAAAGCAGACGTACGAGTGGAAGGATGCAGTGGCAGGCCACCTGCGAAACAAGTGTGAGGAGTTGCCAGATGAATCCGTCCTGGAAAACCCACTTCAGGAGATTGCTGAAGCTGCACTTTTCGATGCTCTGCGGGCACTTCATGCGAAGCAAGCACGGCAACTCCCAAGAATCGAATGGCCACAGCCAACTGGGCGCAAGGAGTTACTGATACAGGACAGTGATCTCAGGGAGTTCTATGGTGACATAATTGGCAGACTTGCTGAAAGTCACTGGTGCTTTGTTCAGGATCTTCCGAGGCTTCCACAGCGCGTCAACGCCGGACCAGGCGTGCCGTCTGCATGGCACATCCACCCGCTAAAAGTCGCTTGCCTTCTCAGAGTCGCCGATGCTGCACAGATTGACCATCGCCGTGCCCCCAGGTTTTTGTCTGCTCTGTTGAGGCCATCAGGTGACTCTGGGAAGCACTGGACTTTCCAAAGCAAGCTCGGCAAGCCATCCGTTCAGAAGAACATGTTGATTTATACAGGGCCGGCTTTTGACGTTGAGGACGCGGAAGCTTGGTGGCTCTGCTTCGACACGCTGGGGATGATCGACAGGGAGCTTCGTTCGGTTCACAGCCTTTTGGACACGTACGCGATTCCTCCGCTCCGCGCGACAGGCGTGAAAGGAGTCGGTTCTCCAGATACGCTTGCCCAGTACATCCCGACGGAGCGGTGGAGACCGGTGAACACCGGGCTTCGGGTTTCTGACGTGCCAGGGCTGGTTGAATTGTTTGGTGGCGAACGTCTCTACGGATCCGATCCGACGGTAGCTGTGCGTGAGCTAATTCAGAATGCTGCCGACGCGATTCGTGCAAGGAGGATTCTGACGGACTTAGGCCCAGAGGTCGGCACCATCGTGGTGAAGCTTCGCAAACAGAATGATGAAACTTGGCTTGACGTGGAAGATGACGGGGTCGGTATGTCGGCGGCCGTGCTGACCGGCGCTCTGCTCGATTTTGGACGACCGTTTTGGCAAGGGGTAGGTGTGAGACAGGAATTCCCTGGCTTGATTTCCAAGGGCATGAAACCAACGGGTCGTTACGGCATCGGTTTCTTCTCGGTTTTCATGCTTGGAGACAGCGTGAAGGTTACCACGCGCCGCTACGATGCCGGTGTTTCTGAAACGCACACGCTTGAATTTAGAAAAGGATTGCGAGTTCGACCGATTCTCAGGGAGGCCTCTCGCGACGAAGCACTCCATGGGCCTGGCACTCGCGTTTCTGTGAAACTGAGCATTCCTCCACACGTCCCAAGGGGACTGCTGCACCATCGGCTTAGCTCGGTCAAAACAGAAACCGGCATTCCGCTGTGCGAAGTAGTAGCGGGTGTAGCTCCGAGCTTGGACGTCACGATTGAAGTCGAGGAAGGTACGAGCAAAGCAGTGGCTGTTAAAGCAAAAGACTGGCGCCGGATAGATGGAAAAGAGCTACTGTTCCGGATCGACCCGCAGGCTGCGCCTTCGGAGAAGCAATCATCTGACATTTTCGGTGCCAACCTTCGTCCACTACAAGATAGTGCCGGAAGGTTTTTCGGAAGAGCATGCATACAACCTGGCGATCGACATTTCTCGACACGCGGCTTGGTCACGGTGGGTGGATTCAAATCCGCGGATCTTAACCATTTCGGAGGCATACTCCTCGGGGACACCCAAGCCGTCGCCCGCGACGTTGCGATCCCAATAGTGCCGGCAAACGTTTTGCGCGCATGGGCGACAGAGCAGGCCGAACTCCTGGCCAAAACGCGCATTAGCGATCGCCTCAAGGCTCATGGTACTGCGGTTGTGATGGCCCTGGGGGGCGAAGTGGGAATTCTGCCAATCGTCATTCGAGACGAAGATTACCTTAATGCACAAATGGTGACAGAGATCGTGTCCACAGCGTCGGAGATCGACGTTTATTCAGGTGTCAAAATAGAATTCGATGAAGACGAGGACGATGTGCATCCTCGTGAGTTTCGTCTTCACTTCAAACCATCGTCAGAACTGTTCTTTCTGCCGGAGTTTAGTCAGGGCATTCTCAGAGTCGGGAGTCAGAACTGGCCCGGTTGCCTGCCAAATTTGTGTCCGCCGGACAGTCCAAAATGTTTTAGGGATGCCCTTGAACAAGTCTTATGGAAAGTGTGGAACGTAGAACCTGTGTGCGAGGAAGAAGAAAGGATAGTTGGCAAAGTGCAGGGACACGCAATCCGCCGTGCCGTGGATGTTTACTCAAAACCTTCCTCGCACTGATTGCTCGGCTCGTCACTTTCCAGAGAGCCCGACAGTTTTGCACAGCAACACGCTCAACGACGCCTACTGGAGTCGCGACCGTTGGGAAAGAAAGGGTTCTGAAAGAGGTCCCGGCTATTGGCAGGTTAGGTTCGTGAATGGTATGGCTTGGGTCGCAGAGTTCGTGAACGCCTTGGCCCGACTGATTGTCCCTGGATTCCTTCTGCCTTCCGCCGCACTTTTGACAACCAGTTCGACTCGCAAGACCGTTCATTCGCCGACAATCTCGTTCAATCCTTCGATCACTCGCGCCAGTTCTTCCGCGCTCACCTTGCCGGCGCGTTTCCCAAGCCTTTCTACTGCGAGCGTTCGAATCTGGCTGATTTTCACCCAGGATTTCTTCGGCAACACGCCTTCAGCCACCTCCAGAGTGAGCGGAAAACCCGCGCGCTGCGGCTGGCTCGTAATCGCCATGGCGATCACATTTCCTGATCGTTCGTTGAAGACATCCTGGCTCAGGATCAGCACAGGCCGCAGCCCGGCTTGTTCGTGCCCTCGAACGGGATCGAGATCGCACCAGTAGATCTCACCTCTCAATACTCGGGCCATGCGGCAGCCTCCTCTGCCAAGCCCTCTTCGGCCAACGCACGTTCAAACTTCGGAACCAGCTTCGCGCATTCGCGCGCTAATCTCCGCCGGTCCATCTTGCGAATTTTCTCTTCAATTGCCGTCCGAATTACTTCGCTGCGACTTTCAAATCCGCGCGCTCTGACCAACTCATCCACCTTGCGGAGCAGAGCTTGATCAAGCGAGACAGCAACTTTGGCGATACTACTCATGCCGCAAAGTTAGCGCCGGCCAGACGGGAGATAAAGGCAAAAGGGATTGAGGACGATTCGCCGACAGATTCAATCCGAAGATTCATTACAGAAAAGGAAAAGGTGTCCGAGTTTGTTTAACTTTCATCCTCCGCCTTTTTCGGCGCTCATAGAGGCGTTTGTTCAAATGCGTCCAGGCTCCCATCTGGAGCCGTTGGGCAATCCATTTGAGCGTCACCGGCCTGACCTGTCTGCGTGCGGACACGCACAGGCAGGCGACAGGTGCCGTTGGTTTCGCGGCCTTGCCGTTGCCGCCGGTGAGGAAAAGTATTCCTCAAGGGACCAGCAAGAGAACAGGCGAACCCGCGTCGTCCATGTTCTCCATCTTGCGCTCGAACGTCGCGAGGCGGAGGCCGTGCTTGCGGGCCAGGTGAAGCAGATATGCGTCAGTCCATTGCCGATGGCCACTCACGGACCGGAGCGATAGCGCCGTTAACGGCTCGTCGTCGGGAAGAAAGACGTGTTTGGTGGAGTTCGAAACATCTCGCAAGGCGGCGAACGCTTCGGCAGTCGTCATGCGCGGCGGCTGTTCCTCGCGCCGATCGTCTTTCCACGGCCGAGTGAGGAAGCGCAGGAAGCCGCCTTGGGTCGTGGGCGTGGTGTGGAACCGTTCCAGCGTGGCGAGAAAGTTCTGCGCCCGCTGGTGGTCCGCGTGATTCTCGACCACGCTTGCGATCAGCAGGTTCACGTCGAGGAGCGCCTCACTCATCGTCGAGAGCCTCGGCCACTTGAACGGAGGTGATGATGCCGCCGCGGACTTTCACGGTGGGAAACGGCTTTTGTTGCGACGGCGGAGTGTGAAGCCCCCAGCGGAGCAGTTGCCGGATGATTTCCTGTTGATCTGCGGGAGGCAGTTGCTTCACCTGCTCAAGAATGGCTTCGGCTGTTACACTCATAGGGGGAATTTAATACCTCTGGCCTGCGGGGTAAACCACGTTTTCCTCGTCCTCATTGCCGAGATGGATTGGTTTCGGCTGGTTAGATGATTATCAGTTCCCAGTTTGTTCAACTTTCATCCTCCGCCTTTTTCCGGTGCTCATAGAGGCGTTTGTTCAAATGCGGTGTTGTCCGGTGAGCAAAGGGTCGTCTGACCGGCTTGGGCGTCACGATGATGCTGTTGCGTCCATTCCGGACTGGCCGAACTTCCGTGGATGCTGGATTCTAACAGGAGGAAACCGAGGGAACAGGGATTCTGGACTGTCCGGCTCTCCGTTTCCGTTTGCTCCTGTTAAGAGCAGCGTCATTCCACGGGATCCTCGACGCCTTCCTCCAGGATGCGCCGCACATCGCGGCGTCCATCAAGCACTCGCTCAACCGAGATGTCAGTGTCCCGCTGTTCGTAATAAATCAGGTAATTGTGAAACCGGCTGATGACCCAGAACCGAAGTTTGGTGTGACGCGTTTCCCATCCGGGACGCGGGCCCAGTTCGGGATGCTCTGTGAGCAGAGCGAGCGCCTGTTCCGCCTTGGCCTTAAACCGCTCCGCCGCGTCGGGGTTGCGTGTGGCGATGAACCCATAAATGCGTGCCAGGTCGTCCTCCGCCCGTTGGCTGATGAGGACTTTCATCCCTTGGCCGGTGCGCGACCGCGCTTCCAGATTTCCTCCAGGACTTTGGGGGTGAGGGGCCGGTGCGGGCTGTCCTTCCCGGCCTGAATGAGCGCGTCAAACTCGTCCGTGTGGTCGGGCAGGGCGTAGGCTTGCAGGATGACGAGCTTGCCGCCCCGTATGATGACGGTTGGCTTGCCCTTGATCGCCGCGTCAGCCAGTTCGCCGAGTTTACTTTTGGCCTCGCTGACGGTGCAGGTTTTCATACCGGCCTAATTTTGGTCTGCTTTTGGGCCGGTGTCAATCCGGGCTCTCATCGAGTTCATTGAGTATGCGACAAGGTGCGATAAGGATTCTTGCCCTGGGTGGTTAAGGACGATCACAGACAACACCCTTTGGCCTTGACCCAACTCGGGAGGATCGCAAGCTTCGTTCCCGTCATGAAGACAGCGATCCGTGGACGGACTTCTCGTGCTATCCTTTGCGAAGCGTGACCCGTCCAATTCCAACCCGGGCCGCGAATTGTCTGGTTGCGGCATTGGCCCTTTCGACCGGGTGTGGACCGAAACCTCAAGCGCCGAAGCCGCTGAACGGCCAAACGCTGGCTGCCATTTCCTGCGGGCGATGTCATCCGTGCCCGTCTCCATCCTTTCTACCCCGCGCAGAATGGCCTTATTTGCTCGCCTGGATGGGGAGCTATCTCGGATATCCCGCCGAGCTCGAGTTGCATCCGCTCTTGGTGGATAGCAGACTTGTTCCGCCCCAACCTCTCGTCACGCGCGAAGAGTTTGAGGCGATCCGCGCTTATTTTTTGGACCAAGCCTCCATTCAATACAAGGAACCCGCGCCGAAACCGAAGCCTCCGACGTCAACGTTGTTCGAGCCGTTGCCATTTGCGATCCCGGCTTCGGTAATCACGCTGGCTTGGATCGACTCATCGGATCAGACGCTCCTGATCGGGTCCTCCCGGCCAGCGCGATTCCTCGTCTTGGAGCGCGGGCACACCACCTCGATCGAGGTGCATTCAGAGCCGGTCTCCTATGAGCGCGTCGGCCCGGTGCGCCGCGTGGCGCTGATGGGCCACTTCGGGCGGGACTTCCGCCTCGGGCGGATCGTGGACTTCGGGCTGCGCGAGGGAATACAACAGACAGTCGTGGATAACCATCCGCGGATCACCGCGCATCGCACCGCCGACGTGGATGGAGACGGCGCGGACGACTTGTTCGTCTGCGGTTTTGGCGATTACCCGGTGGGACGTGTGGGAATGTGGTGGGGTGGCGCCGAGACGCTACAGGAGCAGGTTCTGTTTGAAGAGCCCGGCTCCACGTGGGGGGACGTCGCGGATTTTGACGGCGATGGCGATCTCGATATCATGATTGCTGTCGCCAACGCCCGCCCCCGTCTGCTCGCGTTCGTCAACGAAGGGCAGCGTCGCTTCGCGCCGCGCATGATTGTCGAGCGGCCGGTCGGTTGGGGTTACAACCGGTGTTTGCTGGTCGATTGGGACAACGATGGCAAGCTGGATCTTGTCGAATTGGCCGGGAACAATTTGGAACTCCGCGGCCGTCCCATCAAAGCCCACTACGGCGTACGCGTGCTTCGTAGCGAGGGGGATTGGAAGTTCGTTGAGGTTCTCTTCGAGCGGCTCGACGGCGCGATGGACGTGGCGGCCGGTGACTTTGACGGCAATGGGCGCATCGATCTGGCCGCCACCGCCTTCTATCCGGACTCGCGCTCGCCGGTCCCAACAACTCTGCTGCTGCTCATGCAACGAACCGACGGCACCGTCGAACGCGCTGGCATCGATGACGCCCACTGGAATCGCTGGATGCGGGTCTCTGCCGGCGACGCCGACGGAGATGGCGACACGGACCTGCTCCTAGGCGCGGCCCAAGTGCCGATGGCAATTCCATCCGAGCAACTCGCGCACTACGATCAATTGGTGCGGGACAAGGCGAGCGTGTTACTGCTTCGGAATCGAACCATGCCTTAGACCTGGAAACTGGCGGACTTAACTTTTTAGAAAGGTGTCAGGTCTTAGTATTGACAACAACGCCATTCAGATGCGACCTCGGAAGAGAAGCCGCTCCACCGTCCGGGCTTCGGGGCGCTCAGGCGGCCTTCCTCCCCAACGTCCGGCCCTGAAGCATCAAGGACTCACGCGGCGCAACGGTGGGACTTGTTCACCGCAACCTGGCAGCCCACAATTGCGACGGGCTGAAGCTGGCCACCGGCGAATGGCCGAGCTCCGCAAACGACAAGGCGAGTGCCGCATCGACCGTGTGGCAATGACAGTCTGAAGCCCCGCTCGTGGGCCAGTTCACAGAGTAGATGCGCGGTTTCGATCCGCACACCGAGGGGGACGGCTTTTGATTTGATTTCTTTCGCCCCCTTTCGTTCTTTTCGGATAAATCACCGGTATGAAAGATCGACCATTCCGGCTCGCCGTGATCGTTTGTGAAATCAGTTACCCGACGGACTTGGCCGTGGATTAAGGTGTCGCCGGAAGAGAGACCGGCTTTGAACGGACCGCCTCCCCGCGGCGCGTTTGGCTCCTGGCTTCGAATTGCTGGCGTTCGTTCGCGCGGTTGACGCGCTCGGCTCAAAATGTCATCGTGATCCTGTTCGAATTCAGACTGTGCTCGTATGAAAAAGCCGCCCGCTGAAAAAAAATCCTGGGGAACGACCGTCACCGAAAAAGAACGCGCCAAGGCGAACGCCTTCAGCGAC
>JACQWK010000052.1 GCA_016209525.1 Verrucomicrobiota bacterium | reverse complement strand
TTCATTTACGGCGAGAAAGGCACGCTCAAGGCCAGCACCATGCGCGCGGATTTCATCCCTCTCGACAAAGATGCCAAGCCCGTCCATTTCGAGTGCCTTTACGAGCGCGAGAAGCACCCCGAAGACGCAAGCGAGAAAGCCATCGAGTTGAACGCCGCGCCCGCCACGCGGCGTCACATGCTCGATTTCCTCGCCGCCGTGGAGAAACGCAGCCGCCCCGTTGCCGACATCGAAGAAGGCCACATTTCCACCGCAAGCTGTATTCTGGCGAACATTGCCATGGACCTCGGCCGTCCGGTGGTTTATGACCCGAAGAAACGCATCGTGATGAACGACCGCGAAGCGACAAGGCGCCTGCGCCGCGAGTATCGCAAGCCGTGGAAGCATCCCAGTGCGGCGTAACTACCGATTCCTGAGTCAGGGTGCCCGACGATCTCTGTCCGGGAGCTGGTTCAGGCGGTTTCGCGCGAACCTGGATGTTCGTCCTCGGAAACGGTCGGTTCATGGAGAGCCTTCAAGCCCAAAGGGCGCGCGTTGGGATGATGAACCCGTTGGTGAAGCATCCTCTCTTTGCAGTGCAGTACGTCCAAATCCTCGCGGGCTGCGAAGATTTCGAAGAGAGTGCCGGCGCGCGGCCATCCTGGCCGCAGCAGCCCCGAACTCACTTACCGCCCCAGCCAAAATCCAGACGTGTGGAGAATCGAGGCCGCTGCGGCCAGGATGGCCGCGCGCCCATGGGGTTGCGGCTTCGCCGCGCTGTGATCTATACGCTCTTTCGCGGCTCGACTGCCCTTTTGCAGGTTTAGCTCCGGCTCGCCGACTTCCGCTGAATACAAAACGTTCCGGCGCTGTCTCAACTACGTGGCAACCTCTCTGATTTCTGCTGTTTTGACGGGCCTGTCGTTCATGTTGGCCGTTGACGCGGACGCCGCGCTCCAACTGCGCGCTTCAACCAACACGGTCGGCGCCTTTGCCAAAGTGGACTTTACCATCGCCGGCCTGACGAAATACGCCGACCCGTTCGATCCGGAGATCGTGGATTTGGGCGTCGAGTTCGTGGCGCCAGGGGGCAGGCAGATCGTGGTGCCGGCGTTTTTCGCGCAGGAGTATGAACGGCGCCGCCCCGGCGAGGACGGCGCGCCGCGTGATTGGATTTACCCGCTGCGCGCGGGCGAGTGGAAAGCGAGTTTCGCGCCATCGCTCGTCGGGAAATATACCGCCGCGGCGGTGCTGAAGGATGGCGTCGGCGAATTACGTTCCGCGCCGGTCACGTTTGACTGTGTCCCCTCAAACGCGAAAGGCTTCATCCGGATTGCGCGCAAGGACCCGCGCTTCCTCGAATTCGACAATGGCGAGCCGTTCTTTGCGATCGGGCAGAACCTTGCGTTCATCGGCGAACAGCAATACGTCACGGTGGCGAAGGCGGAGGAAATCTTCGCCGAGCTCGCCGAGAATGGGGCGAATTATCTGCGCGTGTGGACGTGCGCGGAAGACTGGGCGCTGGCGATCGAAGCGCGCAAAAGCGCTTGGGGACGGTCCTGGAGTGGCCGAGGCCGCATCGTGACGGACCCGGATGATCCGACACGCAAATGCCTTTTCATGACCTCGAGCAATGCGACACAGGAAGTCAATCCATCGCATCCGGTCGCGTTGCGGCCATCGACACGCTACGTGGTGACCGGCAAGGTGCGCACCGAGACGAATGTCGCGTTGCGCCTCGAGCTTCAGGGTGCGTCCTCTCCACCGCTAAAATCGGCAGCGGCGCTCGCGTGGACGGGATTTCGTCACGAGTTCGCCACGGGCGCGCATGATTGGCGACTGGGCGCCATGCGCTTCCGTCTCGAGGGCCAAGGTGCGGCGTGGCTGAGTGATCTCTCGCTGAAAGAAATAGATTCAGCGACAGCGGGTAGCACGGCCAACCTGGCTGTGGCCGGCGGCAACCTGCCGCCGAGTTCCAGTCGAGGAGCCGAGCCACGCGCAGCTTCGTCGCTTAAAACCCAGAGCGGGGGGCTGGTAGCCCGCCGGGACGGGCAAGTTGCCCGTGCCACCCCGGAACTGCTTTGGGAAGCGGATGTGAACCGTCCCATGCGTGGATTCTACAACCCGCTCGATTGCTTTCTGCTCGACGAATTAGTATCGGCCGCCGAGCGGCACGGAATCTATCTTCAGCTTTGCATGCTGACACGCGACCTCTACATGAACGCGCTGACGAACGCAGCAAGCACGAGCTACGAACGCGCCGTTACCGACGCGAAAAAGTTCTTCCGTTACGCCATCGCGCGCTGGGGTTACTCGACGAGCATTGCCGCCTGGGAATATTGGAACGAGATGAATCCGGGCCTCCCGACGGACCGATTTTACGCCGAGCTGGGTGAGTTCTTCGAGAAGAATGATCCGTACCATCACCTGCGCACGACGAGCACTTGGGGGCCGAGCGCGAAGGATTGCCTGCATCCAAAGCTGGACCTGGCCGACGTACACTTCTATTTCCGTCCCATCGACAAGGCGCGGTTGGCGAACGAAGTCGAGGCCGTGCTCGAGCGCACGCGTTGGCTGCGCGAACAGTCGCCGAGCAAGCCGGCGCACCTCGGCGAGTTCGGCTTGGCCGATGACAAGTGGCGCATCACGGAAAACATGAGGCGAAGCTCCGACCTGAGCGATATGCACAACGGCCTCTGGGCGTCGGCGCTGTCTGGCGCGTCGGGCACGGCGCTGTTCTGGTGGTGGGAACGGATCGATCAGCGCAACGGCTACCCGATCTATCGTCCGCTCAGTCGCTTCATCGCCGACGTGCCATGGAACAGCGGCGAAGTGCATCAGCTTGAGGCGAATTGCAGCGACGAAACAATGCGCGTCGTCGGACTGCGGGCGGGGACACTCGCGTGGTTCTGGTTGTTTGACCCCGCAGCGGCATGGGAAAAGCTGGCGTTTGCAAAGCAAGACCCGCCGGAGCGTCGCGAAATCATCGTCGAACTTTCCGGTTGGCCTGGCAAAGCACCGCGGCTCGAGTGGTGGGGTACGCGCGACGGGCGCGTTACGGAGAGCGGAACGCCCGCGCCATCGAACGGAACGCTGCGTCTCAAGGTTCCGCCGTTCCGCCGCGACATCGCGTGGAGGCTCGTGGGGGACTGACGCAGGCTGGCGCGTATGCATTTTGGACTGCGGCGGCAGGTCGCCGCCGAAGACGGGTTGGTAGCCGGTTCCACCCATTTTCAAAACGCGCTCTGAGTGGTCATGAGCAGAAATACGATGCATGCCATGAAGTCCGAGACCCTGAAACACTTCGTCCTTGCCTGCGCCATCCTTGCTTCCACGACCGGATTATTCGCGGGTGCTGCGCTCAGTCCCGAGTCGTCCGGCGCGGCCGACGAATTCGCTGGGCCGTTCGCGAGTTGGCGAGACCTGCGGCGCGATTACGGCGCGGCCGGGGACGGCCAGACCGACGACACCGGCGCCTGGCAACGCGCGCTCGACGCTCTCACCAAGCACACAAATCATTGCGTGCTCTACGTGCCCGCCGGGACCTACCGGCTCACTCGTACGATTGGCGCCGTGCGCCGGGCTCACACGGACATGCAGAGCGTGGCGGTCCTTGGCGAAGACCCAGTCCGCACCCTGTTGCGCTACGACGGCACTAACGCCGGCACGGTCCTCCGCTGGGACGCGTGGTATGCGAAGATTTCCCGGCTCACGATTGATGGCGCGAGCCGAGCCACGGTGGCGCTCTATGTGGGCGATTCGTTTTCCACTTACAACGAGACGAGCGACATGGTTTTCCGCGACGCGGCCGTGGGCATCCAGTTCGGCGACGCCCAGCAGGCCGGCCAGGCCGAGAACGCCGTGCTGCGCTGCCAGTTCCTGCGCTGCGCCAAGGCCGGAATTCAGACGGTGAATTTCAATTCCATGGACATCTGGGTTTGGCACTCGCGCTTCGAGGACTGCGGTCATGCGCTTTTCAACGTGATGGGCAACTTCCACGCCTGGCAGAATCTCTTCCTCCGCTCGCGCGTCGCTGACATCGGCACGCAGAACCTCATGGTCTTCTCATTCGTAGGCAACACCAGCATCGGCTCACGCCGCTTCCTCGATTTTGATTCCGCCCACACCTGGGGTTCGCCCACGACCATCGCCGCGAACCGCATTCTCGCTCCCACCGGCGACCTGCCGCTCAAACTGGGCAACGCCGGCCCCTATCTCGTCATGGATAACCTTTTTCAATTGCCGGCGGGTTCGACGAATCGCGCAGTCCAAATGACTTGGGGCGACCAAACCTTCGTCGGCAACGCCTACACGACCACCAATGCCGTGGTTGAACGCGGTCGCTTTCGCCGCGTTTCCGAACGCGTTGTGCCGCCGGGTGAAATCGACGCCGCGTTGTCAGTCCTTCCCGCCACGCCGCCACGCAGACAGCGCCGCGTCATCGAAGTCGCCGCCGGGGCCGACGCCGACACCATCCAACGCGCGCTCGACGAAGCGGCGCAACACGCCGGCCAACGCCCCGTGGTCCATCTGCCGATGGGTGTGTATCGCAGCGCGAAAACACTTCGCATTCGGCGGGGCAGCGATGTTCAACTCATCGGCGACAGCGGGGCCGAAGACGGTTCACGCCTCAATTGGATCGGTCCGGCCGGCGGCATCTTGCTCCAAGTCGAGGGACCATCGCGCGCCACGTTGCGCGACTTGCACCTCCACGCGCCCAACGCGCGCGCGCTGCTCATCGACAACGCCGACCAACCCGGCGGACGCGTCTTCGCCGATCAACTCAACGTGAACGGTCCCGGCCAGCGCGGCGAAGATTCGCCTGCCGCAGCGCTTATCGTGGACGGACTGGATCGCACGCGCGTCCAACTGCGCTGTCTTCAAGGCAGCGGCAACGGCGTAGGTTGGGTGGAAGTGAGCGGCGGGCCGGCCGCTGCCAGCGCGCCGCCAGTGGAAATCTTTTGTGGCGCGACGGGTTCGGCCAGGGGCCAGTATCACGTCCGCAATGGCGGGCGTCTGGTCGTTCGCGGCGTTTATCACGAAAAGAGCGCCGATGCCCTGCGGGGCGTGGCGCTCGACGACTCCGGTGAACTGGCCATCGACACCACTCGCTTTTCATACAAAACATCGCCCACTGCGCCCTTGGTGGCCGTGGGCAACTTCCGCGGACGCTTCACGATTGCCAGCGGATTGCTGTTGCCGGTCGATTCCACGAATTCGTGCCGCATCGAGATCACCGGTGATGGCCGTGACAGCGAGGTCCTGGCGCTGAACAACTCATTCTGGATCGAGGAACCCGGCGTCACGGCCGCCCGTGTCTGGCAGAACCGTGCCACGCCGCCGGCGCGAGGCGGCCTTGTGGGCTGCAACGTGAATTCCGGCAAGAAGGGAATCACGCCGAATGGATTTGCTTTCCTCGAGAACATCGGCGACCACCCGGACCCGGCACGGTCGAAGTTCGGCTCCGCTCCGCCCGATCATCTCGGAAGCGTGAGCGACGAGTCACTGTTGAGACACCTGGCTGCGTTGCGCGCTGCCTCTGGCGGCCTCGACTCCATCCCGGCGCCAACCAGAGCGACTGACCTCGCCCTGCATCGCGTGATGGCAACCGGCGGAGTTCTCATTCTGAAGCGCGAGGATGCCCGCTAAGTGCGTGATTCGATCTGTCCGTTGCGCTGTATCGCCGACCTGCAGTCGGCTGGGCGACCGACTCGTCCTGGCTTGTTGAATTTGCCCGCACTCTGCCGATTTGAAATCGGCGATACGGCAGACTGCAAGTCCGCGCTACGATCACGGCTCTGCCGTTCGCGTTCCCCCAACTTGCGGACTGTCTGCCTCGGCTCTGAGCGCGCGAAACCGTAGAGACTTGGCCGCAGCCGGCTTCGCCGGAAAGCTCAATTCCAGGCCGGCCCACTTCAGCGCGAGCGTGTCGGCCTGACGTTGCGACCAAACTTGGGGGAACGCCTCATCATCAGCAGTGATCTGCAACGCAACCGCGACTGCAGCGGCGTTTAATTGGGTGAAATCGACAAGCCTATCCTCGCCACGAAGCAGAACAAGATCGAGCCACGATTCACCTCGTTCGCGCCCAGCTTCCCAGCGAACGGGTTCCTCGCCGAAGAAGGCAACTGGAACTTCCAGGGTGATCTGGACTGGACCGAAGTTGATCTGCACCGGCTCCTTCAAAGCCTTTGGAGTGGACAACAACCTTTCCGCAGCGCTGCCACCGAACTCAAAGCGGAATCTCAAATCGCGCGCCGCGATCGTCCCATTTTTGATGCGGTCCAAAGAAACGTGACGATCGCCGCCATCGATGGCGAACGCGATTCCGGCGAGAACGCGGCCCTGCCGCTGGACACTGAATAATTGCGCGGCGGCGAAGTCGTATCCATCGTGAAGGCAACGGAGGTGCAAGTAAGCCGGTTTCTCGGCGCTTCCCCAATAAGCGAGAACGGCACGGCGCTGGTTCCAGAAATCGCCCCTGTTCACGCTGCCGAGCGTGAACGCTGGATGCAGGTACGTGGTGCCGATGATGGACGGCGTGCCCCGAAGGAAAGTTTGAACGTGTTCGCGCGGCGCCGGGAGGTTCGAAAAGAAGGACTCCAATTCGCGCGGGCACGGCATGGGGGCGCGAGCTTCGTCGAGGGACGGCTTATCCGATCCGAAAGAGATTCGATGATCTGTGGCTCGATCCAGGAAAGCCCAATGTTCGGCCGTCATCAGGCTGCGGTAGGCGCGGCTGTGCGGCCCGGCCCATTGCCTCGCGGGCGGATGAAAATGGGCGGCGATTTCCTTCCAGGCAAACTGATAGAGTTCTTCCACCAGCGGATTGGCTTCGGGTGATTTGGCATGCTGGCGGAGCCGAGCCAGTTCTTTCAAAGCGACCAGGGTGTAGGTCGGACTATTGTACTCCGTAAACGCTCCCTGCTCGCGCGTGTAATCGTAGAACCGCCGCAAGCGTTCCAGCGCGTACTGGTGAAGGTCCGGGAGTTGATACAACTCGGCGGCCACGAGCGTGACGTAAACGCCCATGATGGCGATGTTCGTATAGCCGGGGCCGACATTCCGCTTCCGGATCGAGTTCGCGGCATGTCGAATGGCCGCATCGACCATCGCCAAAATCTCCGGCTTGAGCCGTTCCCGGTGATCGAGAGCGGCTTGGAGGAGTTGGACGCCACAAAAGTCGGCCCAGTTCCAGTCAGGGGGAGACATCTGAGCCAGCGATTCTTCAAGGAACCACGGCCAAATTCCGTAAGTTCGGTTTTGCGGATCTTGGTCCTGCAACGAAATGACTCGCTTGAGGATTGCCTGTGCGCGCTCCAGCAGTTCGGCATCTCCCGTGTCCAGCAGGGCTGCCGCGTAAGTCAGGCTGTCACGGGTTGGATGGACCATCCCGCCTTTGAGGGTTGTATGATAGCCCGGCGAGCTGAACGGCCGGCGCAGCATCTGTTCGGCGGGGTCGTACTGCTCGTGCAGCGGGGAAAGCGCTTCGCGAAGGCGGGATTGCTCGATCTCGGAGAGAGCGGGCGCGGCCAGAGAAAAGCCGCTCGAACTCAGCGTGAGAAGAAGCACCAGAAGGAAGTGTCGAAGTGGATTCAGAGAACGTTTCAAGAGCGGGTTCTCCGCGGCAGGACAGGCATCCTGTCTGTCTTTCTTGGATGAATTCAAAGCGACCTCGGAGGCAGGCTGGAAGCCTGCCCTAGGCTGGAGCCACGTTCTCATTTCGGTTTATGGACGATCCAAGAACTCTAAACCTTCGGCAATTCGTATCCCTTCCGCCGTGGCCGGCTGAGGAGCCGAGCCGCGTCTGCATCTCCGGGAATCATCTCAGTCCGCGCGTCCCAGTAAATGCGGCGCCCGCCGCAAAGATACGAAATGTTCGCCAGATGGCAGCAGACCGTCCCTTTATGTCCTTCTTCCAAGCTGAGTGGTGGCCGCGCTTTGCCTTTCACACAGTCGATAAACTGGCGATGCCAGCGTCCATCCTGCTCGCTCTTGGCCGGAATTTTCGCATCGAAATAAGGGACCGCTCCCATTTTCTCCGCGACCTCTTTGGGACTTCCGTCATTCCAGATCTGGAAACCGAAACGATCCAGCACCATCGTGGCTTTGTCTCCATAAAAGCATATTCCGTGATGATGCGGTCGATCCTGCACCGAATGGAAATTGTTGAAACCCCGATACTGGTAGTGCATGGCCCACTTCGAGAATTGCCACGTCGCCTCGATCGTGTCCGGAGTATCCGCCATGTCGTTCACGACAAATTTCCCGCCGGAGCAGACCGCCGACTGCGGCGAATAGTCGTTCATCGCCCAGAGAATGATATCGATGTGGTGTATGGCCCAGTTCGTCATCATCCCGCCGGCGTAGTCGAACCACCAGGAATTGTTGAGCCGGCCCCGGTTGAAGGGAACCAGCGGCGCCGGGCCAAGCCAGCGATCCCAATGATAACCCGGAGGCGGTTCCGAATCTTTGGCGTGGCCCACGCGCGTTCCGGTGTTGTGGTAGTTCCAGCATTCCACCAGCGCCACCTTGCCGAGCCGCCCGCCCCGAATCAGTTCGACGGCTCTCTGGTAGTGCGGACCGGCCCGCTGCTGCGTGCCCATGAGGCTCGCCACGGCGTATTTGGCGCTCGCTTTGACCATTTGCCGGCCCTCGTCAACGGTGTGCGAGAGCGGCTTCTCCACGAAAATTTGCTTCCCGGCTTGGCAGGCATGGATGTGCGGCAAGCCATGCCAGTGTTGCGTCGTCGCGATCACCACTGCGTCGATATCCTTGCGTTCGAGGATGCGCTCGTATTCCACGCAGCGGTCCGGCTGCTGAGGGCGATCTCCCTTGCCCACGATCTCGGCGGCTTGATCCATCCGAGGCTCGATCACATCGCTGACCGCCACGATGTCCACGTCGTTAAAGGAGTGAAACATCGGCAGCATCTGGCGCGCCCGCCCGCCGCAGCCGATAAAGCCAAGGCGCACGCGCTCGCTCGGAGCGGCCTCTCCGAAACGCGCAAGGTAAGGCAGAGCAGCTCCAGCGAGAGTTGTGGTTTTCACAAATTCATTCAGAAAGGTTCGTCGCGGGATTTGCGGGTTCATATTAAATAGTTCAAAGACTCCAGCCCTTGCGGTACTCGCGGCCGAGCGCACGATTCGCGCCGAGATTATCTACAAATTGCCCCGTCGAACAATCGAATACCAACTCCCCTGGGTTCAGCGTCGCCGCGTTGCCAAGCAGCACGAATTCGCTCAGCGGTCCGCCGTAATTGAAGTTCGACGCGGCCGCGGGACCGCCCTTGCACGCGTTCAACCACTCCCGTTCGTGTCCCGGTGAGCGAGGAAGGGATCGGGACGCTTCCGCGGCCGCCGCATCGTCCGGCCAGAGCGTGAAGACAGTGTTGTGGCCATTGGCGTGAATCTTGCCTTTGCTTCCAACTAACAGAACGCCGGCGAAATCGTTCCATTTCTTCTCTCCCGCGTCGCCCCAATCCAACTTGCGTCCCAGCAAGTCCTCGCTGGCGGTTCCCTGATTCCCAAGCTGAGTGGCCACTTTGCTCCTCGCCGCAAACTCGCGCAGATGGCGCGCCTCCTGGATGCTGCGGGCGAGCGGTTTTTCGCAATAGACGTGCTTGCCCATTCTGATGGCCAGCGCTGTTGCCACGGCGTGCGTGTGATCCGGCGTGGCGACGATCACGCCATCAATCTCCCGATCCATCTCCTCCAGCATGCGGCGAAAATCGTGGAACTTGCGCGCCTTGGGAATCGTTTCAAACGCGTTGCCGGCGCGCTGTTCGTTTACATCACAAAGCGCCGCCACATTGGCCAGCTTCGGCATCGTGTCCACAAACCATCGCCCTCGCCCGCCGACCCCAATGATCGCCACGTTCAACCGGTCGTTGGCGGGAGCCGCCCGGAGCGAATGAAGCGATTTCAGAATCAGGAAACCACCAGCGGCAGTGCCTGATCGGACGAGAAACCCGCGGCGAGAGATCGGACGAGCTTTCATGCAAACCACATTAACCTCTGAACAAACAAGGTCTTCAAGCGAGGATTTCCGGCGGCGCACGGTCTCTGGCTTCGCCGAATTTGTCCTCGCGAAAGCAATTCCTGATGTTTGGGCTTGCAAGCGGACTCCCTGCGAAATTTGTGGACCATTCCCAGCGCAGGCATTTTCATAGCGGCGAACTGTTGTTGCTCAGATGAAAGCAAAGCTTCCGTTAGCCATCCTTGCCGGCGGCTTCTTCGCGATTGCGTTCAGTCACGGCTTCGCGGCATCGGCTCCCGAAGAGCCGCCGTGGGTCGCGCCGATGAAAACCGTCCACTCGCGATTCACCGGAGAGGCTGGCACGCTCGCGCAGTTTGGCGATTCGATCACGGTGTCGATGGCTTTCTGGACGCCGCTCGTGGAGAAACCGAAGGACATGGATGCCGCAGCGGCGCGCGCGCATTCGCTCGTGAAGGGATATCTCAGGCTGGAATGCTGGCGCGAATGGAAAGGCCCGAGGTTCGGCAACGCAGGGCGCATGACGATCCGCTGGGCGGACGCCAACGTGGACACGTGGCTCAAGGCGTTGAATCCGGAGGCGGCCGTCATCCTGTTCGGCAGCAATGACGTCGCCGAAATGGAAGTCGCGGAATACGAGACGAAGCTGCGCGACGTAGCGCAGCGCTGCCTGCGCAACGGGACGATTCCGATCCTCACGACTCCTCCGCCGCGTCACGGGCACGTGAACGAGTGCCGGCAATTTGCCGAAGCGGTGCGAAAGATCGCGCGCGAGGAACATCTGCCAATGGTGGACTTTGCTGCGGAAATCCTGCAACGCCGACCGGACGATTGGGACGGAGCGCTGCCGCAATTCAGGGATTCGCCTGGCGACGAATACCAGGTCCCCACCCTCATCGCGCGGGATGGTGTCCATCCGTCGAATCCGTCGAAGTGGAGGAATGATTTCTCCGACGAAGCTTTGAGAAACGGCGGCTACACGTTGCGAAATCACGTCACGCTGCTTACCTACGCGCAGCTTATCGAGCGTGTCTTGAAGGCAAAATGAAAAGCTAATCCAACTTTAGTTCACGGAGACCCGCAGCTTGACCGCGACTCCTGCTCAATCGGCTGAGAGCGTGTTTTGAAAATGCCTTTTGGGTGGAACAGGCCACTGGCCTGTTGCGGCAGGCTACCAGCCTGCCGCCATTATCGGCGGCAGCTTGCCGGCGAAAACGGGCTGGTAGCCCGTTCCACCCATTTCCAAAACACGCTCTGAGCCAGGACGCCCAACGTGTCTCGCTCGTGCCGTCGAACCCAGCCCTGGAGGTGACTTTAGCAACGTCGGAGCCGCGCCCCCTGGCCGGCCGGGCGCATTTTGACACTGCCACCATCATGGGTAGGGACAGCGCGCCTGCGCTGTCCGCGCCGCGTTCAGCGGCGCAACTGGAACGCCTACGTTGGCTGCTCGATTCGAGTTACGCCCGCTGCACGCAGGCGGGGACGCCGGAGGCCCGGCGTCCCTACCATTCGGTGTCAGTGTCAAGATGCGCCCTGGCCCCCGGCTGGCCCCCCTTCCGCCCCTTGCGGGCTTGCGCCACTCCTTAGCCTCCGGCAGAATGCGTCGCGTGAATTTCCACAGGTTTCGCATTCACTGCCTGACGCTGCTCTTCACCGCCTGCGCGCACTCTGCGGGCGCAGCGAACGACGCAACGGCCAGCTCCGGAAACGATTCCGCCCGCCCAAACTTCCTGTTCATCTACGCGGATGACCAGCGTTACGACGCGCTGTCCGTTGTGCAGCAGGAGCAGGGCGCGCGAGGACGCTTTCCGTGGTTCAAGACGCCGCATCTGGATCGGCTCGCGGCGGAGGGCGTGCGGTTCCGAAACGCGTTCGTCGTGAACTCGCTCTGCGCGCCGAGCCGGTCGGTGTTTCTCACGGGACGCTACAATCACTTCAATGGGGTCGCGTCGAACTTCCGCCCGTTTCCGGTCACCAACGTGACCCACGCCACACTGCTGCGCGCGGCCGGCTACACGACGGCTTACATCGGCAAATGGCACATGGACAGCCAGCGCGAGCGGCCCGGCTTCAACCATCACTATTCATTCATCGGCCACGCGCGCTACTTCGATCCCGTGTTCATCGTGGACGGCAAAGACACGTCCACGAAGGGCTGGATTGACGATCTCTCGACGGACTACGCCATCGAGTTTCTGCGGAAACAGAAAGGCAGCGGCAATCCGTGGTTGCTCGTCGTCGGCTTCAAATCGCCGCACGGCCCGTTCGAACCGCCGCCTCGGGCGACGAACCGTTTCGCCGGGGAGCTGGCGCGTGCCGTTCCGAACCTTCCCAGTTCTGCGCCATACATGACAGTGAAGCCGCGCCCGGCGCGGCCTGGCGCAGATTCGGACGAGAAGGTGCCGGTGAACTTGAATTACTTCCGGTGCATCAGCGCGGTGGACGATTGCGTTGGCCGTTTCCTGCATTCGCTGGAGGAACTCGGTTTTGCGCGAAACACCGTCGTGGTTTACGCCAGCGACAACGGATTTTATCTCGGCGAACACGGCCTGGGCGACAAACGCAGCGCCTACGACGAAAGTCTGCGCATCCCGTTCCTCGTGCGTTATCCCGCGTTGGGCGTCGCCGCGCGCGGGCGTGTCGTGGACGAAATGGTGTTGAACTTGGACCTGGCGCAAACGTTCCTCGACTTCGCCGGCGTGCGCGCGCCCAAAGAGATGCAGGGCCGGAGTTGGCGTCCACTCCTTGAAGGCCGTGCGGTCGGGTGGCGGCAGTCGTGGTTCTACGAATACTTCGCCGAACGGCAAATGAATTCCCGCGTCCCGGACATCACCGCGGTCCGCACTACGGACGCCAAACTCATCCGGTATCCCGGCCACGAGGATTGGACGGAGTTATTCGATCTCAAGGCGGACTCGTACGAAACGAAGAATCTTTTCCGCGATCCGTCGCAGGCCGAGCTGCGCGTCCGGCTCGAGGCGGAGCACGACCGGCTCGCAAAAGTCGTTGGCTATCGCGTGCCCGAGTACACCGACCGACCGGATTGGTGGGGAAAACCCGGCGGCCCGGATTGGAAGCCGGATCCCGCGCCGGCTCTACGGCTGCACTTCGATTTTTCAATGCTCGATGGCAATCGTGTTCCGGACTCGAGCGGTCTCAACAATCACGGCGCCGCCGATCGGGTCGAGCTTGGCGACGGCCCCGACGGACGCAAAGCCTTGCGCCTGGCCGGCGATGGTCACATCGAAGTGCCCAAGTCGCCGTCGCTCGATCCTTCGCGCAGCGCTTGGACGATCGAAGTCGTCGCGCGCGCTGAGAAACCGGATGGAGTGCTGGTGGCGCGAGGCGGACGATCGCAGGGTTACGCACTTTGGCTGAAGTCGGGGCGACCCGCTTTCACTGTGACCACAAGCGGCCGGCCTGTGACCGTTGAGGCCAAGGAAGCGGTGACCAACTGGGCGACGTTTGCCGGCGCGATTACAGCGGATCGACAAATTCAACTGCGAGTCAACAACCAAGTCGTCGTGCAAACCGCGCTGCCGGATTTCATCGGCCGCGATCCCAGCGAAGCGATGCAAGTTGGCGCCGACTTGGGCAGTCCGGTGATGGAGCCGAGTCCGCCGAAATTCACCGGCTGGATCCAAAGCGTCCGCATCTTCAGTGGAGGAAAGTGAAAATGGCCTCACCCTCTTTGCGTCCGCGATTCTGCTTTCGCCTCCTGATGCCGCCATCCTTGGCTCCTCTCAGGTTCATGTTCTTGGCTGCGTGGCTTTCGTGGTCCGCCACCGCAGCCGTACCCACTGCCAGGCCCAACGTCCTAATTGTCCTGACGGACGACCAGGGCATGGGCGATTTTTCCTGTTACGGGAATCCGGTGCTGAAAACTCCGAACCTCGACCGCTTGCGCGAGCAGTGCGTGCGTTTCACGGACTTCCACGTCGCGCCGATGTGCACTCCCACCCGCGGGCAGTTGCTCACCGGACAGGATGCCGTGCGAAATGGCGCCACCTCGGTGACGGGCGGGCGGTCGTTCATCCGTCCGGGCATCCCGACCTTGCCTGAGTTGTTCGCCGCTGCCGGTTACCGCACCGGCATGTTTGGCAAGTGGCATCTCGGCGACAATTATCCGCACCGCCCGATGGACCGTGGTTTTCAGGAAGCCATTTGCCACCTCGGCTGGGGCTTCACCTCCGCGCCGGAATTCGCCAACACGTTGCTGGACGGGCGCTACTTTCACGACGGAGTGGAGAAGCGGTTTTCCGGCTATTGCACGGATTTCTGGTTCGAACGCGCGATGGCGTGGATGAAAGAGCGCCAGGCGGCGCGCCAGCCGTTTCTTTGCTACCTGCCGCTCAACGCCCCGCACGGTCCCCACGTCGTGCCGGAGAAATACAGCGCGCCCTACGAAGGCAAAGGCCCGGCCAAATTCTTCGGGATGATTGCCAATCTCGACGAAAACATCGGGCGGCTCGAAGCGTTCCTGCGGGACACGGGACTGCGGGACAACACGATTCTCATCTTCATGACCGACAATGGCGGCACTGCGGGTGTGAAGCTCTGGAACGCCGGTCTGCGCGCGGGCAAGACCACGTTCTACGACGGCGGGCATCGAGTGCCCTGCTGGGTGCGCTGGCCCATCGGTGCCTTGGGCGAACCGCGTGACATCGCGACGCCCGCCCAAGTGCAGGACATTTTGCCGACGCTGCTCGATCTCTGCGTAGTGAACACGCCGCCATCCACACGGTTCGATGGCGTGAGTCTTGCCGGACTGCTCCGCGTCACGACCGGTCAACTGCCCGACCGCAAGTTCGTCGTCCAATACAGCCGGGCGAAACTGGAGAAGTGGGAATGTGGGGTGATCTGGAACCAGTGGCGGCTTGTTCACGGGAAAGAGCTTTACGACGTTGCCGCCGACCGCGCGCAGCAGACCGATCTGGCGGCGAAACATCCGGACATCGTCGCGAAGTTGCGCGAGCACTACGAACGCTGGTGGACCGAATTGGAACCGCTCAGCCGCGAGTTTGTCGCTACGAGCTTGGGCGCGGAAAAGCAGCCGCTCGTCACGCTGACCAGTTCCGACTGGCAGGACGTGTATGCTGACAATGCCGGACACGTCCGTCAGGCGGCGGGCGGGCCGCGCGGCGGGCATTGGAACGTGCGCGTGGAGCGTGCCGGTGAGTATGAAATCAGCCTCCGCCGCTGGCCCGCCGAATTGGACACCGCGCTCACAGCGCTGAACGGAGACGGCAGCCGCGCGTTGCCCATCACCGGCGCGAAGCTGACTGTGGGCGGACAGGAACTTTCTGAAAAAGCGAGCCCCGGGGCCAAGGAGATCAAGTTTCAAACGCGGCTCCCGGTTGGGCCAATCCGGCTCCAGGGGTGGTTCTCGGACGACAAAGGCAGCGACCTTTGCGGCGCGTTCTACGCCACCGTGCGTCGTCTGCCGTGAGGCCGCCTTCCATCCTGAATTCTGCTGTTCAAACCAAGGCTTAGAACTCGACCTTGAATCCGCCTGCCACCTTCGCTTTCAATGCATCTATGAAAGCACTTTGTCGTCTTTTGCTTGCCTGCATTCTGTGTCCTCCGTGTTTCTCCCAACCGGCCACGCCGTCCAAGCCAAACATCCTCCTCATTGTCGCCGATGATCTCGGTTGGGGCGACGTGGGGTGGCACGGCGGCAAATTCAAGACGCCCAACCTGGACAAGTTGGTTCGCGAAGGCGTGGAGTTGGACCGGCATTACGTCCAGCCCGTCTGCTCGCCGACGCGCACGGCGTTGCTTTCCGGACGCTGGACCAGTCGTTTCGGTCCGCACGTGCTTTCACCGACGACTTTGCGCGCCTTTCCACCGGGCACCATCACGCTCGCTTCCGCGCTCCAGCAGTGCGGTTACGCGACGCATCTGGCAGGCAAGTGGCATCTCGGCTCGCGGCTGGAGTGGGGACCGCAACATTACGGCTTCGATCACAGTTACGGCTCAATGTCCGGTGCCGTGGACCCTTGGGCGCACACCTACCGAAAGGGACCCTACATGGCGACCTGGCATCGCGACGGCAAGTTGATCGAGGAAGAAGGCAACGCCACCGAACTCATCGCCAGACAGGCGTGCGACTGGATTCGTGCCAAACGCGAGCCTTGGTTCATTTACGCGCCATTCCAGGCCGTGCACATCCCGATTGACGCGCCGGAGGAATTCAAGCGGCTCTACGCGGACGTGACTTTCGAAGGCGACGAAGCGAAGACCGACGCGTTCCGCCGTTACGGCGGGTTCGTGTCGCAAATGGACGCCAAGGTGGGCGAGTTCATGGCCGCCTTGGAGCAAACTGGCCAACGCCGCAACACGCTCGTCGTGTTCACGTCGGACAACGGCGGCACGCCGGCCCTGGGAAACCCTTACGCCGGCAACACACCGCCGTTGAAAGTGGCGGTCAGCAGCAATCTCCCGCTGCGCGGAAACAAGAACCAGCTCTACGAAGGCGGTGTCCGCGTCGCGGCCTTTGCCCACTGGCCCGGCGTGCTCCAACCGGGCAAACTCGCCGCTCCGCTCCATGCGGCCGATTGGATGCCGACTCTGACGAAGCTCGCCGGCTGGCAGCGCCCGGCGCACGTGAAATTCGACGGCCTCGATATCTGGCGGTTGCTGAGTGGCAGGGTGAGCAAGCCCGAACCGCGCACGATCTACATCCCGCATCCGTCCGGCGCTGCGGTGTATCGCGGGGATTGGAAACTCATTGCCCGAAAGGGCAAGACCGACGCCAAGCCGGAACTGTATCATCTCGCAGATGATCCCTTTGAAACCAGCGACCTCGCAGCCAAAGAGCCCGAGCGCGTGAAGAAACTTCAGGAGATTCTCTCCGACTTGCGTCGCGATGACGTGACGAAACTCCCCGACGACCTCGCCCGGTTCAAGGAGTGAAAGAATCCATGGCCTCCCCTCACCCAGTCGCAGACGACGTCGGGAGG
>JACQWK010000051.1 GCA_016209525.1 Verrucomicrobiota bacterium | reverse complement strand
GAGCAACCAGTTTAAACCATCAGAATGTCGGGAATGAAAGAGTCCTACAGTGAAGGTCTGGCGAGCCACGCTGGCCTCGGGTCATACGCAGGCGTTCGCAAGGATGCAGGCGGGACGTTGATAGAGGTACGTGCAGGCAGGGTATTGAGCCGCGAAATCAATTCAAAGAATCAGGGTGCCGACGGCGTCAATTCGTGCGGAAGGCAACATCGACTGCAGCGATCGCCCATGTTGCAGGAGGGCCCTGCGAGGTCTAAGACCCCATGCATGCACGGAAACATTCTGGACGGGGACTGGGAGATCCCGCGGTCGTCTGCGAAAGCAGACCGCGTCGGGAAGTCTAAGGACGAACGCCGATGATGAACGATCGTGGGAAGTCGGACCGATCCGTAGTACCGGCGAAGCCGCCGAACAAAGCGGACAGCCACGCGGCGGAGGTGGTGGAGGGAAGGGATCGGGCCAAGGGAAACTCGCCCAAGCGCGACAAACCCTGGACGCTGATCCAGGAAGGTTTGCCCAGTGCGCTGGAGCGGGTCGGTCAAGCAGCACGACGGGATAATCCTTATCCGTCGGTGCGCTTCGGCGGCTGACCTGCGGCAAGAGCCGGATATGGGAAATCTGTTAGTCCGGATCTGTGCGGGGGGTGGAGAGTGATCTCCATCCCTACCGCGACAGCATTGGTCAGATTTCCCGGATTTCATCGAAAAAGAGGCCGGACTATTTCAGAGGAATAGCTGGCAGGCGTTTAAGCGTGCGATTCGCCGGATCGACCACGATCCCAACCGATTCGAGAGCCGTCGTGCCGAGCAATGGCTCCGCCTCGTTCGGACCAAAGATCACCCGGCCCGCCGTCGTTTCACCCATGAACGAAATCTCGACCAAACCGAATTGGTATTCCACCACCGAACCGTCGGCCGATTCGTAGGCCATCTTCCCGACGGGTTTCACGCCAATCTTGCGGAGTTCAGCGGCCGGAGCCCGGGTATCGGTTGCGCCGGCGTCTATCAGGAAGTTGGCTTGATATTTCTTTATGCTGCCGGCGGCCTTCAGCGTCACTGTGACGTGCGTTAGTTCCATAGCCCGCGCATTTTTCATTGTGCAATTTAACCACACTCCGAGGCGCATCACAGGTCCGGAATAAGGCGGTCGCGATCATACGGGGGAACGCAGTGCGCGGGAATGGCGCGGTCCGGGAACTGGGTGCTGTACTGAAGGCGCTCTTCCTCGTTCGCGTAGTACTTTAGATAGATGTTGATACCCTCTTCTCCGCCGCCGGCAAAATCGATGTACCAACCTTTGCTGAAGTAGTGTGGAATGACAGCAGGTTCGCCGCTGCGGACAAGTTTCCATAGATGCGTGTAGGCTTCGCGGTCTGACAGATGGTCGGTGCTCACCGGCACGATCCGGAGGGTTACGAGGGCATTGATGACAGTCCAGAGCCGGCGGCTGATGTCTTCATCACTGAGTTCGTCCGGACCCGCCATCACAACCCCCGCTCCGGCGAGCCGGTCGCGCAAGGATTCCTTCGACCGCTGCTCGTACCAGAGCACGCGTTTCAGAAATGCCTCTTCGACATCCGGAGGCAAATCCGGCGCCCTTCCAGAGACGGGTTGATAGCCGACCACATCGCAGATTTGCCGTTTTAGTTTTTCGATTCGCTGCTTTTGGCGTGTCTTCATATCCATTCATCCTCGACGGATTACCAATGCACGTGATGCGCCGCAAGCGAGGGCCTTTATTTTCAGGAGATAGCGCCAAGCGATGAGGAAAGTCGGCGGAACCGCCGACAAATAATCGCGGTTTTAGCAGAACATTAGGAAGATTATTTCCCAGTCTCGGCCAGTATCCGCGAGGCGATTTTCAAACCGTCCCAAGCTGCCGGGAAGCCCGCGTAGGGCGCCATTTGCAGCATGACTTCGACGATCTCCTCTTTGGTGGCGCCGTTCCCCAACGCCATTCGCACGTTGAGTTCGAGCGCGCTTGTTCTTCCGAGGGCCGTCAACGCGGCGACGGTGCACAGGCTGCGAGTCTTCAAGTCGAGAGACGATCGCGTCCAGATTCGGCCTGCGACAAATTCGAGAATGAATCGCTCCAAGTCCGGCGAGAGATCTCTCCAGCCGCTCCGGACACGCTCGGCTTGCTCGTCGCCGACCATTTGTTTGAGGATCGCCAGGCCGTCTGCGAGATGTTGTTCGTCGGTCATGTCATTCCCCAAT
>JACQWK010000050.1 GCA_016209525.1 Verrucomicrobiota bacterium | reverse complement strand
CCCGTAGCTCAGTTGGATAGAGCATCTGCCTTCTAAGCAGAGGGTCGCGCGTTCGAATCGCGCCGGGCGTACCATTTTTCTGCTCCTGGGCCGCGAAAAGTGGAGGCTACATCAGCTCCTTCATCCGCTTCAGCCATTCGGGGACTTCCTTCCACGGATCTTTGGATTCGTATTCCAAGGCCACATACCCCTGGTAATTCGCATCACGCAGGATTTTCATCAGACGAGGAAGGTCAGCCTCTTGCCGCGGTTTGCCCTTCGGCTGCACTTCCACCTTGATTTGAACGTTGACCGCGTATGGCGCGCACTTCGCCACATCGCCGTAAGGGTCGTCGGTGTGATAATTTCCGGTGTCCAGGTTGACGCCGATCCACGGGCTTTTCACGGTGCGAATGATATCCAGCAAACCGTCTGGTTCGGCGACAATTCCTCCGTGGTTTTCGATTCCGAGGAAGACGCCTTTGCGGCCCGCGTAATCGCCGCATTCTTCGAGCGCCTCAACACACAATTTCTTGGCTTCCTCTTTGTTCCCAGCCGTTGCATTCCCGGCGAACACGCGGATGTGCGGCGCGCCCAGGATTTGGGCGCGGTCAATCCACTTTTTGACCGAGGCAATCTCGGCGTCGCGTTTCGCGCCTTTGGGCAGGGTGAAAGTGTTTCCGACCGCGGTTCCGCTGATGTCGATGCCCCGCAAAAAGGCATGCCGTTTCAGCTTCAGCAGGTATTCGGTCGTGAGATCTTCCGGAAAATAGTAACTGGTAACTTCAGCGCCATGGCAGCCGTGGTCCGCGCAGTAATCGACAAACTTGAACATGTCGATTTGGCGAGCGGGATCTTTGGCGGCCGCGCTCGACCGGTTTCCGTGGATGAAGTATTCGCGGAATGAGTAAGCGGCCAAGCTGAGGAGAAATCGCGGGGGCCCTGACCGTTTGAAGGCTTCGACGGCGCTGGTCGAGATAGGGTTCAAGCCGCCGAAAGCCGCCAGAGAAGCCGTGGCTCCAACGCAAGATTTCAAGAAATCGCGGCGAGCGGTTCGGGGGGAGTTGGTTTTTATCATACGAATTAGGGTAACGACAGCCGCCGCAAATTCAACCCTTTTACCGGCGTCCCACCGCCCGGCGCGGGCCGCAGAGTTCACTGTAGTTCTCGATTCCACGCTTGATCCGCCGGGCGAGACGCCACGGCTCTACGGCAGACGAGGACGCCCGCCGCTACCGAGAATCCGCCGATTCGTCCCGGCCCCGAAATTCCTTAACTCAGGGCTTGCAATCGAGATTCGCTGCGGTATTTTCCCGCTTCCGCTTGGTTCGGCGAGGCGCAGAACCCGGCTTTTACCAGTTAGTTTATGGCAACAGCAAACGATCTCCGAAAGGGAATGGCAATTAACCACAACGGCGATGTCGCCGTTGTTCTGGACAGCCAGCACCGGACGCCCGGCAATTTGCGGGCCTTTGTCCAGGCCAGCATCCGAAGCATTCGCACGGGCAAGTCGTCCGACGTGCGCTTTAGTTCCACCGAACGAATCGAGGTCGTCCCTTTGACGGCGCGCAAGATGGAATTTAGCTACAAGGACGGCGACGATTACGTTTTCTCCGATTCCGAGACCTTCGAAACGGTCACATTAAGCCCCGAAATCGTCGGGGATTCGAAGAATTATCTGGTCGAAAATTCGCCGGTCACCGTGACGTTCGTGAATGACAAGGCGGTCCAAGTGGAATTGCCGGCCAGCGTCGTGTTGACCGTCGCGGATGCTCCGGAAGGCATCCGGGGAGATTCAGCCAACAACGTCCAAAAAACGGTGGCGCTGGAGACTGGCATCTCGGTTCAGGCGCCGCTCTTCATCAAGACCGGCGAAAAGATCAAGATCGACACACGGACCGGGAAGTACATGGAGCGCGCCTAACCGGTTTCGGATCAAGCAAACGAACAAGGAGCCAATTCGCACAAGTTCCGGGTTGGCGAAGATTAATGATGCCCCTCCGGCATCGGCCCGTGAGGGTGCCGATGGAAGAGGCTGTGCGGTTTTTCCAGACCGTGGGCCAGCATGAGGGGTTCATCACCCAGGATTTCGTGCGTTGCGCCACTCGCGACCAGCAGGCCGGCATCCAGAACAAAAACGCGCGTGCACAGAGCGAGGATCATTTCCAAATCGTGGCTGGCAATGAGTTTCGTGGCCGGCAACGAGCGGCACAACTCTATAAACTCGCGCCGCCCTCGAGGGTCGAAGTCGGCGGTCGGCTCATCGAAAAGCAGCACGGCAGGCTGGCAGGCCAGGACGCCCGCCAGACAGACCCGTTTTTTCTCGCCGAGGCTGAGGTGATGCGGAATGCGCTGCTGGAAGCCGCTGAGCTGAACAGCCGCCAAGGCCTTCGCCACTCGGGCGCCAACCTCGCCCGGCGTTAAGTCGAGTTGCTGTGGTCCGAAACTAACGTCTTCCTCGACCGTGGTCGAAAACAACTGATCGTCCGGATCCTGGAAGACCAATCCAACCCGCCGGCGCACTTCCGGCAAACTTTCTTCCGACAACATCAGGCCATCGACGCAAATCGATCCGGCTTGACGAGGCAGGCCGAGCAAGCCGTTCAGATGAAGCAGCAGCGTGGATTTGCCGGCGCCGTTCGGACCCACCAGACCGGCGGTTTCACCCCGTCCGATCCGCAAGCTCACGTCCCTCAGGGCGAGGCGGCCATCGGGATAAGCGAAATGCAAGTGATCGATGACAATCATCGGTAGCCTCGGGCGAGCATGGCTTGATGGATGCGCTCGGCGCGCTCGTACGCGCGGATGAACAGGCAGCCGAGCGACTGGGCCAGCAGCCTCCACCGCTCTCTGGACGGCAGGTGAAAGGTGCGTGCCTCGCGCGCCAGTTGCATCCGGTTCCATTCCGTTGCCAGAACCGAGGCGTAACGGACCAGAAATGCGAACAGCTCAACCCAGATGGCGGGGAAATGCAGCCGTCGCAAGCCGGCGATGAGTTCGATGACGGAGGTGGTCTGCGTCAGGAGACTGAGAATCCAAATGCTGAGGACTGCTTTGAGGACAAGATTGCCGACGCGCAAGTGCCACTCCGGCTGTCCGAGAAGTCCGAGGGCGGTGAAGCCGACGAACGGCCAGATCAGGAGCGTTCGTTTGCCAAGCGCTGTAAAGGAAACTCCGAGTTTGCGGGTCACAAAAATCAGCGCGAACGCCGAAGGGAGTTGCCAAATCCAGAGCCGGGCCGGCAGAAGCGCGATCAGCGCGACCCACGCGAAAGCGAAAACAATTCGGCGAGCTGGCGAGCGCGGGCCAAACCGTTCCTTGGCGGCTGTGGGGAATGGGCCGTCAATCCGCATGGGATTCGGTGCGAGGGCGGCGGAGCCAGCGGGCGAAGCCCCAGAGCAATACCAAGGTGAAGATAATCCCGCAAATCACCGCCAAAGATACCGAAAGCCATTCGGGCGAACTGCCCGGGAATGAGTATTCGGGCAACGGCGCCGGCCAGAATGTCCTCGCGCGGTTCTGGAAATTCAGTTTCTCTGCGAGGGCCTCCAGTCCGTCCGGCAGCGGCGAGGAGAACGGTGTCGCCAGCAAGACCACGCCAACGGCCATAGCCAACCCGGCCAAGACGTGGCTCCGCGCGGTGCCCGCCGCCGCCGGCCTGAACTTCAATTGTTTCGCCGGATCATAAATCAAGTCCGGCCTCACTCGGACCAAGAACGTGATCATGGCGGTCGTGATCGCAGCCTCGCCCAAGCCGATCACTGCATGGATGACCAGCATCGGGGCAAGAACCACGCGAAGGCTGACGGTCCCGGACCCAGCCAACTCCAGCGCGCAGGAAAGCGACGCGGCGAGAACCGAGCACCAACTGGCCACGGCGACGGGCACGACAAGACTGGACGGGCCGTTCGCCCACCGGCTCAGTGATCTGAAAACCAAAGAGCCTGTTCCAACCGCCACCAGGCCCAAGTTCAGAAAGTTTGCGGCGAGCGTTGTGATCCCGCCGTCCTGAAACAACAGGCATTGCACGAACAGGACTGTAGCCATGACCAAAGCCGCTCCGCTTGGCCCAAGGACGATACTCGCCAGCGCGCTTCCCAAGAGATGTCCGGAAATGCCGCCGCCGATGGGAAAGTTTACGGTCTGGCCCGCAAAAAGGAATGCCGACATCACACCCAACAAAGGAACGGTCTTGTCCGAGCAGCTCGCATTGACCTTCCGCAAAGCGATGGCGAACCCTGCGCCGGCGACACAGAAACTTCCCAAACACGTTTTGAGATCAAGAAACCCGTCAGGTATATGCACCGCCGGATTTTCGGCCGGAGATTTCCTTTTGGCAAGAGAGACAAAACCTAAGCTGCAATTCTTCGCACGAACCTCAAGGTAGGGCGCGTCACTCCGTGCGCGCCGGGCTTGGCCATCGACGGACGGCGCGCAGAGGACTGACGCGCCCTACCACGCCCGTTGGTTCATGGTCCCAATGCGCGCACGAAGTGCTTGGAGTCTTCCCACGAACCGCGCGATCGTAGCCGTCGAGGTAACGAGGCGGACATTCCCAAATCGTAAATCGTAAATCGTAAATCGTAAATCGTAAATCGTATATTCGGCTCCGCCTCCTCACGTCGGCGGCTACGGTTGGATTTGCGGCAGCAAGACCAAATCGACGACTTCGCCCGGCCGGGCTTTTAGATCGAGAGGAACGCTCACCTTGATCGGCAGACCCATATCCATAAGCAGACTTGGCCTGACCAGCGCCAAGGAATTGGTGATAGGCTCCAATTGCGAACCGACCTGCAAAATCTGGGCAAAATGAACAGACGGTTTTGGCGACCGCATGCGAACTTCGACGGGCATGCCAACGGCGGGTTCGACCGCAATGGGTTGGCGCAGGTAACCGAGAATATATTCAGGTTGAGAGGCGCTCACTGCGATGATGAGATCGCCATTCTGAACGTTTTCGCCCTCTTGCCGATAGACCGCGCTGACCATTCCATCGATCGGGGCCAACAGCGGGATGGGCTGGAGCAGTGAGTCGGCGGATTGAAGCCGTTCTTCTTGGGTCCTGATCGACGCCAGCAGAGTGTCGCCGGCGAGGGGAGCGGCCTGAGGCTCGCCCAGCGCCTTCAAGTGCTGCAAACCTTGTTCCAAATCCGAGATCACCTTCAGCCGTTCCTCAACTTCCGTGCGCAACCCGTCACGAGCCTTGAGCGTGAAATCGTAAAGGTCCTCGGAGATGAGCCGAGCCTGGAAAAGCGACTCGTTGCGCCGAAGTTCGTTTTCGGCGCGAGCCAGGTTCACGCGCGCGGTGGCCAAGTCCACTTTTTGGAGGAGCCATTCAAGCCGCAGACGCTCATAATCTGTCGCGTTGCGCTGATGGGCGAGGCGCGGTTCAAGACGGGCTCGGAGGACTTCGAGTTCCGATTGCACCATGGCCAGAGACAGCCGAGGATCCGTGGGCGTGATCACCGCCACTGTCTCGCCGCGCGCCACTCGCTGAAAGCGGATCACTTTGAGGTCGGTAATCACTCCGGCTTGCGGACTCGCAACGGCCGCCTGAGCGGCCTCGATCCGGCCTCGCAGCCCGGCCGGCCCGACTCGTTCACGCCAGATGAAGACCACAGCCGCCAAAGCGGCGATGAACCCAACCAGCGGCAGCGCTCCGGTGCGAAACTCATGCCAGCGACGGCCCGGGGCGACGGGAATTGAAGGCAAGCCGCTTGGATTGTCAGAGTTCGGACTCATCTTCCGCTTTCAAGCTGGTCACTCTAGACACGCCGTCGAGATTACGCAATTCATTCAAGAGGTCCTCAACCCGATTGGAGTCGCGGAGGAGGATTCGATAGGAAAGATCGACCCCTTCGTAGCCCTCGTTCGAACGCTGGCTCGCGCAGTGGACCCTCAAGCTGTGGCGGTCGAGGAGGCGTCCCAACGCGGCCAGCTCAGCCAGGGACCGCGCCCAGTGCAGGTTGACGATCAGATCGTAGCGATGGCGGCTGCCAAAGGCCGTGTACCACAGGAAAACCAAGATCGCAGTGATCAGCAAACAACCGACAATCGCTACCGTGAACCTTTGCGTGCCGCAGGCCATGCCCAACACAATCGACGCCAACACATAGGTGGTGTCCAGAGTGTCCCGAAGGATGTTGCGGAAGCGCACGATGGCAAACACCGCCAGAAGCCCAAACGCCGTCACCAGATTGTTGCTCAAAACCTGCATCACGAGGGAGACAAGAATGGGCATGACAACCAACGAATTGACGAAGGACCGCGAGTAGGACAGGCCCGCGTGAGTCAGCATATAGACCCAGGCAACCACTTGGCCCGTCAAATAAGCGAGGAGCAAGCCCAGCAAGAGCACGGGCAAGTCGAGGGGTACCGGCGCAAAGTCGCCGCGAAAAAACCAGTCGTTCATGCCGCTGTTTTGGCTAAAGCCCGGCTGGCGGTCTTTTGCAGCACAGACTTCCGCGCTTCCAGATTCGCCAGCGCTCCCTGATCATCAGGAATCATTCCATTTGTGTCCAGCCGCTGTTCGCCCAGCAGAGCCACACCGTCGGCATACTTGGCTGCCGAACACTGCACCAGGCTGTAGATGCGGACCAATTCCCTGAACCAGTCCGGAAACCGCCCCGTGAATTTGAGCTCCAAAATCACGTTCTGCCCAAAGACCAGGATTGGATTGCGCATCTCCTGCGAGAGCCGGGCTGTGGACTCGGGATCACATCGGACCGCGCGATCCATCGTCACCCGGACGGAATTGTTGTGCGGACTGATCCAGGCCTCTCTCAGGTAGCTGACATGGGCTTTCGGACGGGCATGAATGTGGTTCATGAACTGGCTGAACCGTTGCAGTGCGACCAAGTGTCTGGGGTCGTTTGAGACCAAGTGGGACGGTGCCGGAAGATGCCCGGCCAGCAGCCAATCAACCGCTTCCCGGCGCACGGCGCCCCGCTGTTTGAGGATGGCGTCATTGACTCGGCGTTTGATTTCAAAATACACGGGTGCCGTCGGCTGATTCTCATAAAACCGAAGCCGCAGTTTGAATCGGTTCTTGTTTCCGTTGATGGTCTCCCAGTACGTGGTCAATCGGTCGGAATCCAAGTACAAACTATGGATCGGATACGCTAGGTTTGGCTGCGTGGCCCCATACTCGTCGATCTCGAGGTAGAGGCGCACAAATTCGCGCGCCGCCAGCGCGACCTCTTCTTTGATGATGTATTTCAGCTCGAAGCGCTGGAGTTGAAGCCTGTCGTCGGGCATACACGGTTTACCAACGGGACGGGAAGCGCATTGGGCCTCTTCCGATCATCCAAACACCAAAGTCTGCGCGCATCTGCCGCGGAATCGCTGTCGCAACCGGATTTCACTGTTCTCTTAATGCTTCGAATCTTTGAAGGCCAGAATAAAGCACAACAGATGCCACTGAAAAGGCTGAAACTACACGGCAATCGGCGCTTTGATCGACGGATAGGGATCATAGCCGATCAGTTCGAAATCTTCGAAGGCGAAATCGTGAATGTTGCTCACCACCGGGTTCAGCTTGATCCGGGGAAGTGGACGCGGTTCCCGCGAGAGCTGGAGTTGGGCTTGCTCCAGATGGTTGCGGTAGAGGTGCAGATCCCCAAAGGTGTGGACGAAGATCCCCGGCTTGAGACCGCACACTTGCGCCACCATCATCGTGAGGAGGGAGTAGGAGGCGATGTTGAACGGGACACCCAGAAAAAGGTCGGCGCTGCGTTGGTAAAGCTGGCAGCTCAATTCCCCGTCTCGCACGAAGAACTGAAACAGCGCGTGGCAAGGCGGAAGCGCCATTTGGTCCAACTCTCCCACGTTCCAAGCGCTGACAATCAAGCGCCGGCTGTCGGGATTGGTCCGAATTTGCTCGATCACTTCGTCCACCTGGTGAATGGACCGCCCATCGGCCGTTCTCCAATCGCACCACTGCGCGCCGTAGATTCGTCCCAGATTGCCGTCGAGATCGGCCCACTCATCCCAGATCGTGACGCCGTGTTCGTTGAGGTATTTGATATTCGTGTCTCCTCGAAGAAACCAGAGCAGCTCGTAGATGATGGACTTGAGGTGCAGTTTCTTGGTCGTGAGCAGCGGGAAGCCCTCCGCAAGCGGAAAACGCGCTTGCGCGCCGAAGACAGCGTAGGTGCCGGTGCCCGTCCGGTCGGCTTTGAACTTGCCCTGGTCCAAGACGAGGCGCAGGAGTTGGTGGTACTGAACCATACGACGCTTCCTGTTTAGTGTCCGGTTTTGGTTGCCGCAAGCTTTACCTTGCCGCGTCTTGGAGGCGGGGCATCTCTGGGTTGTTCGCGGCAGCTTGGGGCTCGCATTGAAATGGTCGGGAATCGACGCGGATGAGATGTGACTTTGCGGGGATTGAGATCACACGAACATGGATCGAGCGTGTCCTGAAACGAAGACTGGCTCCAGGCCTTTGAACACCTGCGTCTGGCCGCTCGCAGGCCAAAGGACTTCGCCTTTGGGACCGATTATTTCCTGGCGATCACCAGGAATTGCCGTCCGAGCAGCTTCCACAACGGCGGGCAGCGGAGGTACAACGCGACGAGCGAAATCGGGTAGCGCGGCGCGTTCACCATGGTGTAAGGCAAGAAGCGGGAAAGGCATGTGGTCACCGAGAAGCCCGCAGTTTCCAGCCCTTCTTTGAGCGACAAGTCAGTCAGCGGCAGGTGGTGATCCCAAAAATCCCAGTACCTGCCGGGAAGGTATCTGATGTTCGGTCCCATGCAGATGATGTGGCCTCCAGGTTTCAGGCAACGCCAAGCTTCCGCGAGGGTCCGCGCCAAGGCGCTCTTGTCAGGCAAGTGCTCGAAGAAATTGCTCGTGAACACCACCTCGAGGGACGCGTCGGATAACTGCCACGGCTGCGCGCAATTCTGGTGGAGAAACCGAACGTCTTTCGCCAAGAACCGCGGGCCGTCCGGATTGAGGTCCATGGCGTGCTTTTCGGCACACCGGATGTGATTGATAAATTCGCCATAACCGCAGCCCAAGTCCAGTACGGCCGCCGATCCGCTCACATAGCGTTGAAAAAACCGGGCCGTGAGCACTTTCCAGACTTCGTTCCGATAAGCCTGCGCAGTCTCGAACCGGCGCTTGTAGATTTGCCGGAGGTCTTCCTCGCCGAACGGTGTGGCACCTGTCGTCATGCTGAGCAACTTCCGTCTTTGATCGGTGCCGGCGACTTTTTCAGGTAATCACCCCGGCTGAAATATTTCTCCAGCCAGACGTAGAGGCAGATGAACAAATACCGGCTGCCCATTTCCTTGATCTTCAGTTTGGAATTGCCCGTCCGGCGATTTCGCCAAGTGATTGGGATGACCGTCCAATCGTAGCCCCGCACGATGGCCTTGAGAGGAAGCTCGACCGTCAGGTTGAAGTGCGGCGCGATCAGAGGCCGGCAGCCTTCAATCACTTCACGCCGATACGCCTTGAACGCGTTGGTGGTATCATTGAGCTTGATGTGGAAGAGGATTTTCAGAAAGAAGTTGGCGAGGCGATTCAACACCAGTTTGGTTTTCGGATAGTCAATCACGCCGCCACCTTTCAGGAAACGGCTGCCAAACACACAGTCGTGGCCTTGGTTCAAGACGTGCCAGTAACGGACCACGTCCCGGCAATCGTCCGATTCGTCGGCCATCATGATCACCACCGCGTCGCCTTTCATTTGGTTCAGCCCGCACACGATGGCACGGCCAAATCCGTGTGCCCCCAAATTTTGCACCGGCGAGAGATGGGACAGTCTCTCCCGAAGGGATTGCAGGACAGACCAAGTGGCGTCCGTGCTCCCGTCATCCACGACGATAATTTCGTGCGGTATTTGGTTGAGCCGGAGTTCGACGTGGAGGTGTTCAACGGTTGAAGCGATGCACCCCGCTTCGTTTTGCGCAGGGATGATGACCGACAAAAGGGTGAGCGGCTTAACGGTCATGTCCACGCTAGACTTGGGCCGTAAGATGGGCTCCAAAAAGATTGCGGCGCAGACTTGCAGTCTGCCGTATCGCCGATTCCAACTGGCAACGCGCCGATAAGTTCCAACGCGATTGAACCCGTCGGCAACACCGCAGAATGCTATTCTGCGATACGGCAGATTGAAAATCTGCGCTGCGGTTCCACGAGCAATCCGCAGCCCATCCCACGGTCGGATGGGCAAGCACCGCCGCGTCGGTCGGTGAGATTCTCATCGTGCAGTCCGCACCGCGTGGTTGATTTCTTCCAGGATGCGGCGCAGATCGTACGAATAACGCCATTGTGGATAATGACTCTGGAATTTCCGGACGTCGCTGATCCACCAGATATGGTCGCCGATTCGATGGTCCTCTTTGTAACTCCAATCCAGCTTCCGGCCGCTGATGGATTCGCACAGAGCAATCGCTTCGAGCATTGAGCAATGACTATGTCGGCTGCCTCCGAGGTTATAGACTTCGCCGGCGCGCGGGGTCTGGAAGAACTGCCAGAATGCCTCGACCAAATCATAGCTGTGGATGTTGTCGCGGACTTGTTTCCCGCCGTAGCCAAACACGCGGTACGTTGTGCCGTGCACCGTGCACTTCATCAGGTAAGAAAGAAAGCCATGCAGTTCAGTTCCGGCGTGCGCCGGCCCCGTCAAGCAGCCGCCGCGGAAGCAAACCGTGGGAAGACCAAAATAGCGGCCGTATTCCTGAACCAAAACATCTGCCGCCACCTTCGACGCGCCAAAAACCGAATGCCGCGTCTGATCAATGCTCATATCCTCCGCGATGCCCGGCTCGTACCGATGTCCGGGCTCAATTTCCCAGCGCGTCGTTTGTTCGCGGAGCGGAAGGCGGTTGGGAGTGTCGCCGTACACTTTGTTCGTCGAGGTAAAGAGGAACGGAGCTTCGGGACAATGACGCCGCGCGGCCTCCAAGAGATTGAGCGTCCCGTTGGCGTTCACGGCAAAGTCCAGTTGTGGGTCGCGGGCGGCCCAGTCATGCGAAGGTTGCGCTGCGGTATGAACGATCCCGGCGATGTTTCGTCCTTCGGCCTTGAACACCGGGTCGAGTGATTCCGAGTGACGAATATCCAGCTCGTAGTGCTGGTAGCCACGCACCTCGCGGATCAGACGGTCGCGCGTCGGAGTCGTCGAGGCCTGCGGTCCGAAGAAATGGGAGCGCATGTCGTTGTCCAAACCAACGACTTTAAAACCCTCTCGGGCGAAACGGCGGACCGTTTCTGATCCGATCAATCCGGCGGAGCCGGTGACGATCACACATTTCATAGCACGCTGCGCAGAGCTGTTTCATGCTTTCGCATCCATTCGAACGTGTCGGATAGAATTCGTTCCGGCCCGTGACGCGGACGCCATTCTGTACGGGAGAACAATCGGGAGCAATCGCTAAGATAACACGGAACATCCATGGGCCGGTCCTTTGGCTCCTCGGCGATGCTCGGCGAATTTCCGGTCATGCGGCGGCAGAGTTCAGTGGCTTCGCGCAAAGACAGGCTCACTTCCACGCCGCCGCCGACATTGACGGTCGAACCATCCCATTGATCGAGCGCCCCTGCCTGTTCCAAGACCAGCGACGCCAAGTCTTCCGCGTGCAATAAGTCGCGGACCTGTTTGCCGTGGCCGCCAAAGCCGATGTAACGGAGCGGCCGGTTGAAGAAGTGGCCTGCCATCCAGAACGTGAAGACTCCCTGATCCTGTTTGCCCATTTGCCAAGGGCCGGCCAGAACTCCGCACCGGTCGATCACAGTCTTCAGGCCATACGCATGCCGATACTCTTCCACGAACATTTCCGCGGCCAGCTTCGTGGCGCCGTAGAGCGACCTCGGTCCGGATGTCGGAAAATCCTCATCGATCCCTTGGTCGCTGGCTCCAGGGATTCCCTGTGTCGCTTCCATCGCAAACCGCGTTGCGGTTTCCCGCAAGCTCAACTGTCTCAATCGCGGAATTGAATAGACGCGGCTGGTGGAGATGAAGATCAGGCGCGGGCAACGGAGGCGGCAGAATTCCAGACAGTGCAGGGCGCCGGTGAGGTTGGTGTGGAGCAGATAATCGGGCGCCGTATGGTAACCAGCCAGCACGGATGGCTCGGCTGAACATTCGAGCAACAAATCGAAATCGCCAACCGGCAAATCCGCCGCCACTCGGATGTCCCCGTGAACGAACTTGATCCCGTGTTGGTAAAGCCGGTGGAGGATCAATTCGGCGCCGCGCCGACGCAGGTTGTCCAAGGCGAGCACCTCGGTCTCGGGAAAACGCTGTTTGAAAGCGACGGCTAGAGTAGATCCGACGAAGCCCGCTCCGCCGGTCACCAAAATCCGTTCCAATCTGTTTCCCATGCGGCGAATCATGGAGAAACGATTCTTATCGGCGCAAGTTATTTCGGATCCATTGGGTCTTCCCGCTGGGCGACGGGGCAATCGCGGTGACCGGTTCCAGTTGGATTCTCGTGGAAGCCCCCAGCGCCGCCACAAAACTGGACTGGATCTGGCGAAGATTGTCTTCGAGCCCGTCCGGTTTCAGCGGCACGTAGCGAAAGACAAAATCTCTGGGCCCAATCTGTTCGAATTGCCATTCACGGATGAGTTGCCGGTTCAAACTGACGCCGACGAAATGGCGGATGAAAACCGACGTGAGGAGTGTCCCGTCTTCGGTCGCGAGCATATCATCTTCCCGTCCCTGCAAGTTCGCCAGCCTTGGAAACGCCAACCCGCATGGGCACGCGCCGGGTTCCGCCCAAACTCCCATGTCCCCGATCTGATAGCGGACCATCGGAAAACTCAGGTTGTTCAGGAGCGTCACCAAGATGCGGCCCGGTTTGCCTGGAGGACATTCCTGCCCTGCGTCGTCCACGACTTCCAAGTAAACGTTGGGCGCAAAGACGTGGAGTCCTTTGTGGCTGGAACACTCACAGGCGATGTCCGAACACTCGCGCGACCCGTATTTGTCGAAAACCTCGGCCTGGAACGTTCGTTCGAGAATTCGCCGCCACTCCTCCGTGACGGTTCCCGCGCAGGCCATGATGGTCTTCAAGCGCGGCTTGGGCAATTTTCGATCCTCAACGAACGTTGCCAGACTGACCGCCGCATCGACATACGCCATCAAGTGCCTGACTTCCGGACGGCGCTCGATCATGCGGAGGTGTTGTCTCAACTCGGATTCCTTAGCCCGGAAGGCGTTCATGGGGATTTCGCCGAGCAAGTTTCTCAAAACGCGCCGATCCAGTTTCTCTTCCTGATGACGCAAGTCTTGTTCGGACCCCCACAATCGAAAATAAGGTGTGCCGAGGCTGAACCCGCAAAGTTGTTGGGCAAAAATCCGAGTCGTGCGGCCCCAATCCCGAAATTCTGCGTCATGGACCACGCCGGTCGGTGTGCCCGTGGTTCCGCCCGTCTTCACGACGAGCCAGTCGTAACCTCCGGAAGCCACGCTGGCCGGCGAAGTGATGTGCGTTCGCAACCGGTCGATCACCAGCTCGGCAAAATCGTCGCGAATCTGCTCGCGAGTGAGGATGGGGAAGCGGCGCAAGAACTGCGCGGCGTTTTCGTTGGGATTTCGAATGAGTCCGAGCTTTCTGTAGTGCGTGGATTGCGCTGTCGCCGCGGCGAGCAGTCTCGAAAGACGCGTTTCCACGGCGAACACCAATTCGGAAGGTGCAAAACACGTCCACCGCAGAAATTCCCTCCATCGTTTCCAAACCTTCGAGCCGATCCCACGCTGGAGTCCAAAGTACAAGACGACGCGCGCGGGCGCAGGCAACCGGGAGAGCCAATCAACGTTCAACGTGCTCCCTCCATCCGGGCGGCGGAACGAATTCGAAATTGATCGAACTCTCGGCGGGCTTGACGGGGTGTCCGTCCAGAAGGATCCAAAGTTCATCCCAGTCGAAGTCGCCCCAGCCCGCGCCTCCAAATTGGGCGCGGCGAGCGATGATCGGGAGCCGGTCCAAGTCGAAGCCCATGAACCAAGCCAGCGCCGCGTCGATTTGGAACGGGTCTATTCCGAAGGCCAGCCAATCGGTCTCCCTGGGCAGCGGTTGCAGCGGGCCATTGCCTTCGCCGCTGACCAACCCATCCACGATGCAGAAGATGGTCCTCTGAGGTGTGGAATGGAGCGTGCCGTCGGGACCGGCGCGCTGAAGGATCAGGTTCAAGTCATAAATCATGCGCCAGAGCGTGTCATTCCCGTGCCAGGCGCCGCCTGCGACGTAGAAACGTTTGGCCGGGGTCGAGGGATCATCGAAGCGCGTTTCGATGCCGCGGAAGCGTTTGATCAATTCCCAACCCGGTTTGAGAACTTTGTAGGCGAACCGGCTTCGCTTTTGGAACCGTTCGCGAAGGCGGGTCTGGGCGAAGTAAAGCCAGCGGCCTTCATCGCGATATTCGTCCCCGCCCCATTTCGGCGCGCCCCGTCGGAAGTGGGGAAGGTAGGCTTTGTCGCCATTGATGCCGACCAAGTTCTTGAGAGCGCAGGTGATTCCGCTTTTCTGATGCGCTTTCCATTTGGGCAAATTGATGAACAGATCCGCGTCCAGGATGCTTTGGCAAACCAGATAGCGATGGGAACCTTTGCGGTGGTTGCTGGTCGTGACTGCGGAGCTGTAGTCATTGACCGCAAAACGGCCGGATTGCTCCGAAATCGGTTCGAGGTGGCTGCGCGATCCCAATTCCACTTCGCGGTAACCCTTCGGATCTCCGTGATCGCCGTTGCTCGCGGCCAGAAAGTTGTCCCCTTCTTGCCGAAAAACTTCCCGCCGCAGGTCGCGAAACGCCACTTTCCCGTTGGACCGGGCCGTGAGTTTTTCGATCACCGGAAGCAAGCCCGCTTGCCGGCACATCAGAGGCCAATTCGCGTATTGCAGCGGACAATCCCCCACGAGAATTGATTCCGCATTGGGAAAGAACTCCAGGCACCCTTCCACGGCGGCCTCGATCACCCGCGCATCGGTGACCAGCGCTCGAATTGGAAAGGCCGGATCGTTCTCGTGAAGGACCCAGTTGGGTTTGATCGCGATTTTCTTCGGCTGGCAGGACTCCGACAGGTGCCGCAGTTGTTCCAAAACCAGGCGCTTGAGCCGTGACGAGGCCTGCGTAAAGCAACTGGTCGTTGGTGACATTTTCTTCGCCATTCCGCGCCGGGCTCATTAAACCGCCCCTGAATTCAAGTTTCAAAACAAAGTTTCCAGCAAGTCTCATTTTGGCATCGGGCCCTGTCCGTCGCCCCGTAAGTAGTCCCGGCTTTAGCCGGTTTCTGCGCGCTGGCCGGCTAAAGCCGGGACTACGAACGGCCAAAATGAGAATTGCTGCAAAATTTCCCCTTGCCACGGACTTCGTCACACGGCTTATTACGCGCAAACTAATCTGCTCAAGCGCTATGAAAGTCTCGCTCTCGGTCTGTCTGCAGGGTCTGGGTCTGTTCGCGATGGTCGTCCATGGTTCCGCTCAGGAATGGACCCGCTTCCGTGGACCTAACGGCGCCGGGGTCAGCCACTCCAAGACCATCCCCGCGCGGTGGACCGAGAGAGATTTCAATTGGAAAGCCGTTTTGCCCGGTGTCGGCCACTCCTCACCGGTGATCTGGGGAGACAAAGTTTTCATCACCAGCGCGCAAGAAAGCCCAGGAAAAGTCTTCGTCCTTTGTCTGAACGTCCACGACGGCGCGGTGCTGTGGCAGCGCGAGTTCCCTTTCGTTCCGTTCGAAAAGCATAAATTCAACAGCTTCGCTTCGGCGACTCCGACCGTGGATCAAGAGCTTGTCTATGTCTGTTGGAACACGCCGGACCGCTACACTCTCGTGGCGTTCGATCATGATGGAAAGACGCGCTGGGAACGGAATTTGGGAGCTTTCAAGAGCCAACACGCCTGTGGAACCTCGCCGATTTTGTACAGGAACAAAGTCATCTTGGGGAACGAGCAAGACGGAGAAAGCTCGCTCCTTGCGGTCGAGACCAGCACTGGCAAGACTCTTTGGCAGATTCCTCGCCGGACGGCGGTTACGGCGTATTCGACGCCTTGCGTGTTCGAGCTGGACGGCCAAAGGCCGGTCGTGATTTTCAACAGCCAGGCTCACGGAATCTCCGCGATCGATCCCGACGAAGGCAAACTCGTCTGGGAGTACGCCAAAGCGTTCGACAAGCGCACCGTGAGTTCGCCGGTGGTTTCCGCCGGCCTAATCATGGGCTCCTGCGGCAGCGGCGGCGGAGGTAACTATGTCGTGGCCATTCGTCCTGGAGACGCGGCCACAGGGAAAGGACCGGAGCAGGCCTACGAGATTCGGAAGTCAGCCCCCTACGTGCCGACCAGCCTCGCTGTCGGTGATCTCCTCTACTTGTGGAGCGACGCCGGCATCGTGAGCTGTGTTCACGCTCCGACCGGTCAAGTCCGATGGCAGGAACGCGTCGAAGGCGACTTTTTCGGATCGCCCGTGTGGGTGGATGGCCGACTCTTTTGTGTCTCGACCGCGGGCGATGTCGTCGTGGTCGCCGCCTCCGGAGAATTCCAGGAACTCGCCAGAAATCCCTTAGGCGAACTGTCGCGGACGACACCGGCCGTTTCCGGCGGCCGCATGTACGTCCGCACCGCGAGCCATCTGTTTAGTGTGGGCGGGAAAACGAAGACCGTTTCGTTGAAATGAGCGATGCCGTCCGATGGCAGAGTTTGGCGACGAGAGAGAGTTTCAAAATTCCGTAAGAGCCGGAGGCAGGCAAGATGCCTGCCCTACTTTTGAGATGCGCTCTGAAGCCCAAGGATTACCGTTTCCAAGAACTCTCTGGCCCGGCGCGCCAGTTGGTCCACGGCCGCCGGATCGGTCGGCCGCGGCACGAGCGGCGCGAAGATGTTCTCGCAGCACAGAGGCATCGTTCGACCGCTGTAAGCCACGGTGTGAAGGAGTTGGTAGTGGTCGATTTCGCCGAAGCCCGGCCCGCAATCCTCATCGCGAGGGAAATTGCGGTGGTCTTTGATGCAAAAACTGCGGACTTCCTGGGCGCATTTCTGAATGTCGGGGATTGGATCCACATTCAGGTAGTCCATCACGTTACCGGCGTCGTAGTTCACCTTCACCCCCTCGTCGGCGACCTCGCGCACGATCTCGGCGCAAGCCGCTCCCGTGCCGGTGTTGCCGCCGTGCTGTTTGACCACGAGGAGCACGCCGTGATCCCGCGCGATCGGGCCAAGCTTTTTGAATCGTTCGATCCAAACCTTGCGATCGCTGCCCTCCGTGTGGCCGAACGTCAGGACTTGAGGAACCCGAGCCGCGGCGGCCTGACGAATCCGTTGGGTCAAGACTTCGAGCCCGTTCTTCGCTTCCGGATAGATTCCGGAAAACATCATGAGCGGTTCCAGGCCGAGGCCGCGGCATCGTTCCCCAAGCTCTTTAGCTTTTTCCGGCGGGGCATCCGCCGCGATCACAGGCGCAGGCTTGCCATCGGCGTCCTTATGACTCGTCCCCCAAGCCACATACCTATAACCGGAAGTTCGAATCCCTTCCAAAGCGCGCTGCAGGGGGAACTGCGAATAGGGAAGCGTCATGCAAGCAATCTGAAAATCAGTCTTGTTCTTGCGTTCGGCGGCCTGAATCAGGCGCGTCGAGAGCACGCGCGAGAAAACCGACAGTGGCATGATGGCAGTGGCCGTGCTCAGGAAAGCGCGGCGAGAGATGATCGAGGTGTTCATCGACTTTCTAAGCAATCGAAGCATAGCGAGATGGGAGTTGCAGGCAAGCCTCCAAGCCAAATTTGGCGTGCCTTGGGACCATGAACCAACCAATCGGTGGGGCGAGACTCCCGTCGAGCCCTGACTTATTGAGAAGACCGTGAGATAGACGACAGCCCGGCGTTCGTAGTCCCGGCTTTAGTCCGGTCCGCCTGAAGGCGGGACTACAAACCTCCTCCGTGTAGTCCATCCCACGGTCCCCTCAGTATTTGCCCGAAATAATGCCAAGGCTCGACAGGAGTCGCGCCCCAACTTGAGGTCCGTGGAGGTCTCCCAAGCGGTTCCCGCGCGCATTGGGACCAAGAACCGTAGCCGCCGACGTGAGAAGGCGGATTCCGGTCTTAACCCCAGTGTCCGCCTCGTCACCTCGGCGGCTACGAGCCTACGGTTCATCGAAAGTTAATAGTGACGTCCGACCCTGAAACGGTGTGGTCTGGCTCTGCACCTGTCGGCAATCCCCCTTTTGGCATTCAGCCCAACTTCGTCAGGCCCGGGATTGCGATGGGCGAGGGCGGCGGTTCGGCGTCCCAAGCATAACTCTTCGGAGAGAGATCCTCCTTGGAATTCATCGCTTGTTCCCACGTGATCAATTGTCCGGTGTACGTGGCCATGCGGCCCATGATGGCCATGAGCGTGCTTTTGGACATGTACTCGCCGTTGTTGATCGGATTCCCCTTCCGGATGCTGGCAAACAAGTCGTCGTGCTCAGTCTGTGAAGGATTATTCTTGGCGCCGGTGTAGGTCCATTTGGCGTCCGTCTTGATTTCAAGCCCGCGGGTGTTCAGCGCGGCGGAGCCCTTTGCTCCCATGACTTGGACCGAGATATCATTGCGACAGCCCGCTTGCTGCCGGCAGTTGGCGAACAGTTTCACACCGCTCGCGTATTCGTAGATGACCGCGTGATGATCGTAGATGTTGCCATATTCCGGTCCTGTGCGAACCTGGCGCCCGCCCGTGCCGACGGCGCTCACGGGGTATTCATCCTTCATGATCCAGGCGCAGACGTCCAGCATATGGATATGCTGTTCGACGTTGAAGTCGCCGGAGAGCCAGGTGAAATAATACCAGTTCCGCATGTGATATTCCATGTCCGTCCAGCCGGGCTGCCTTGGCTTTACCCAGATTGGGCCTCGGAAATCATTGGCTTGAAGAGTGCGAATTTCGCCCAGGGCGCCGTCGTGAATGCGCCGCATCGTTTCGCGGTAACCGTAATTGTAGCGCAAGGCCAGACCGGACACGACCGCGAGCTTTTTCTTCCGCGCTTCCTCGCAAGCAGCGAGCACGGAACGGACGCCCGGCGCATCAACCGCCACGGGCTTCTCGGCGAAAACGTGGCGGCCCGCATCGACAGCGGCTCGGATGTGCACCGGCCGGAAATGCGGCGGCGTGGCGAGCAACACGACATCGACGTTGTCGATGACTTGCCGGTAGGCATCGAATCCCACGAAACAGCGGCTGTCAGGCACATCGATCTTGTGGGCGACTTCCTTTTGCTGATTGAGCGTCTGACGGCTGTAGCGCAACCGGTCCTCGAAGGCGTCTCCCATCGCGACCAGTTTGACATTCGATTCGGCGGCCAAGGCTTGCGCCGCAGCCCCAGTGCCTCGGCCACCGCAGCCCACGAGTCCGACACGGAGTAAGTCGCTCTCAGCCGCGCGGGCGTGTCGTGGGATCCACTCTTTGGTGGCAAGAGAGGTGGTGACGAGTGCAGCGCTTGAGGATTTCAGGAAAGCTCTACGGGAATAGGGCGGCATTGAAGTAAGTGTTGGCTGCTTGTTCATAGATGACCTCGACTGGTTCCTTTTGGTGTCATGACAGGAATTCGAACCGCTCCATTACAGCATGCCGATCGGGAATTGTCAGAGAATTTTGTCGTTCCAGGCTGTGACCATTCAGTTGAGCTGGGGAGCGCACGCGCCTCGCGAGCCGTGGTCGGCGCCCTCGCCGACCACACTTGCGAACTGGAACTAGTCATCCTCTAGCACTACAACGACGCCTAGCACCGATTCATTCCGAGCGCGGCGTTCACGCCGCTTGAACTTGAGAATGCCGGGATGGTTTTCGCAATTCCGACGCTATTGTGCGAGCTGCGACGGTCTTCCCTCTCCCAGCGGGAGTGGGCCGGGGTGAGGGAGAGTCGCCGGCAAGTCCCGTCGGCCCCGGTTTATTTGGCGTTTTCACCCTCACCCTGACCCTCTCCCTCAAGGGAGAGGGCACCGCACCTCGCGCATTGG
>JACQWK010000527.1 GCA_016209525.1 Verrucomicrobiota bacterium | reverse complement strand
CCGTTAGGTTGAGCAATGACAATCAAATCTGCTCGGAAGCCTTCCTTTTGCTGAACCTAATTCCAGCTCAACCTAATCCTGCGTCCACCGCGCGAACATCCGCACCGCGATCGGCGCCAGCTCCGAGCGGTAATCGGTGGCGAGCACGCTGACTTGGTGGCCGGTGTCCTCGCGCTGGCGCACTTCGCGCACCCACAGGCCATTGGTCAGCCGCGTGCCCCGTTCGGCCAGCGTGAGGGTGACCGTCTCGCCATGCACCAGCGTGAGGATCTGCGGCGCGAACTCCCCGACCGCCCAATCCTCGCCGGGAAACTTGTGGTAGGTGATGACCGCCACCCGTAACGCTTTCATCTCGGCGAAAAACGGCGGAGAGTAGCCGGCGCGGTCGAAGATGAGCGTGAAGCGGTGGCGCAAGGGATCGGCCTCCAGCTCGGCGGCGGTGGGCTGGCCGGGCGCCTCGGCGATGAGCCGGGGCACGATGGTCGTGCGCAGGACCTCGATGAGGCCGGCATCGACGGGGCGGCTGACGAGGAAAAACGGCCGGCCGTCCATCGCGTTGACCCAGTAATCGGTCACCCCGCGCAGACACAGCTTCTGGCGAGCGACGTAGCGACGGGGCAGCGCGGTGAGCTCGCCGTGATAGACCCGCACGTGGCCGTCGGCATAGTAGACGCCGTCGCCGTCGGCTTGCGCCGCCATCCACTCTTTCGCCAGGGTGCCGCTCCAGGCCGCGGCCGCGCCGGCGGGGGCGCAAAGTTCTCCCAGTTTCTGGCGCAGGGTGCGCACCTCGGGGACCCGGTCCAGCCCGACGAGACGGCCCCACTCACCCGGCGGTTCGTAGCGCAACGCCTCGATCGTGCGCACGCGCGCCAGCGCCATGAACGCGACCACCAAGAAGATGCTCTCCAGCGGATAGAAGCCCTCGGTGAGCGTGAAGTGCTCGCGGCTGTGACGCAGCAGCCCCTCGCTCAACAAAGCCGGCAGCGCCCACAGCACGCCGCCCAGCGGCACGTCGTCGGCGCAGTCGAACTGCACGGGCGCCGCGCGCAACAGGCCGACCGCGGCCAGCAGCCGCTCATCGATGCGCGTGGTGCCGCAGCCCAGCAGCGCGGCCTGAGCTTCGCGCCGGCGCTCGCTCTGCGTGTTGGCCGCTACGACGATGGCCGAAGCGACCGGGACGTCTTTTTTTTTAGACCGGCGGCAGGGCGGCGCAACCGGCCGGCGCGGATCGCCTTGTGGATCGTATTGGCCAATACTTCAGTCTGGCCGGCGACCGCCGGCACGTCGTCGCCTTGGTCGAGGAGCGCCTGCGCCTGCGTCAACACCTCCGGGGTGAGCTTGCGACCGCGACGGGGCGGGGGCGGCGTGAAAAATGTCTTGGATCCGTGGGCGCGATAGCGCGCGAGCGCCCGCTGCACGGCGACTTTCGGCACGCCGAAGGCGCGCTGAATCTCGCCTGGAGTCGCGCTGCCGTTGGCCACGAGCTGGCTGCTAAACAGCCGAAAACTCGCCAGGTCGTTTTCGGCGTGGGTGAAGACGGGCAATTGCCCGTTGAAGTAAGTTACCTGGCCATCCCGGCAGGTGAAGGCGAGGTGGTCGTTCAGCCGGGTGCTGCCGGCGGGAAACAGGGGCAATTGCGCTTGCGGCATGACGGGCGCAGTAAGCGCACGCGGCGCCGCCCGCCAGTCAAAACGGCCCGGCTCAATTCCTCGACCCCCGTCGCGCACGGGCGCGGATCAGGAGGTCTGAGTCTACTTTTCGAGGGACGCCCGAACGCGTCCCTGCCAGTATCCGTTCAGCCAATGCGTGTGATCTTCGCACATGAACATGTTGCGATAGTCATCGCCAACATATCGCTTATCCATGTCAGCAAGGCGGCGGCCGCGTTTTATGTGATAAAAGCATTCCCGTCGCATGGTGGCCTCTAGACAACGACGAGACAGGCGGTCATACCCACCACTCGGCAAAAGCCGGTGAGCGGTGGCCAGATAATCTGCCCCAAAGCATTCGGCGTTGACAAGCGGGAAAGCGGCTGTGCCTCCAGTGCTAGCGGCAAGCAACCGAGCCTGATACGCAGCAGCGCTTCGCCATTCGTCTGCCAAGTCAGGCCGAAGCGTAATAAGACGTTCAAGGCAGTTCAGGGTGATGCCGTGCATGGTCACCCAAACGGCCGTCCCCGGCGGTTGGAGCGCGCCTTTCAGCCCCCACCAAATCTCGAAGCCGTGTTCAAATTTGCGGGACGGTTTCCATGACTGCGCCAGAGCATTCAAATAGAGAAAGTAAGAGGCTGCCATCGAATGCGACTTCAGTCGTTTCCACCAAATGGCCTGGCCGAAGTAAACTCCAGCATAGTCGTGATCATACCACCAGTCAGCAAAGGAAACGATGATCTCTTCGATCTTACGTTTCTCGTTTTCGTCTGCCAGTGAAAGATAGTAGCTATGCAGTCCGAGCGTCACGTCGCAGTATTGATCCGCGCTGCATTCGTGCATCCGCAAAACTCTCTGGATGCCATCATACGGCTTGGGGAGCCAGCCTCTGCCACCGCCTCCAAGGTGGTCTTTCGTTGCGGCGGCATTCTCCCAAAGGATGACAATTGCAGCCACCGTCCGACTCGCCAGTTCACGGACGCGAGCATCGTCGATAAGCCGCGCCTTGGCGCACAATGCCTCGAGATAAGTTCCACTGGCCTGACCGGCGTTCTCGTAATTTGTCCAGAGGGGTTTGATCTCGCGGGGAATCGCCGAGTTCTCCGCAAAGGTTCCCAAACCTTGGGGCCGGTCCCTCACGTCTTCAACCCGAAGCGGCGTCATCGTGGCACCGTTCACACTGCTGCGCAGGATGCCGTCATCGTCACGAAACACGCGCTCGACGATGGCCTGTATCGTGGCCTCCGTTTCTGTGAGGTTTTCCCCGTAAACGACCGGTGGAAAATCACCTTTGAATAGATCTTTGGTCGACTCCTCTGCGAGTGAGCCAGAATTCGCGTTGGATGGCGGCGATTGCGCCGCCAAGCCAGTTGGCTTCAGCAAGGCGCCACAAACCGCCGATGAAGCGGCTCCAAAGATGAATGTTCTCCGTGTTGTGGAGGAATCATCGAATACTGCTTTTCGCCATCGGCCTGATGGTAGGGATTTAGTTCTTGGTATGTATGGATTCACGGCGATGATTCGAAGGCTCGGCAGTGCATCATTCTACGAACTGAAACGCATACATATCCGCGTCCTGGAGCACGATGCGCAGGCGCACGGGCGAGCCGGCGTTGGCCCCTATATCGCTGCCATTCTTCCACGTCACGGTCCGCTCGATGGTATCGCCAAAAAGCGGCGGGCAATCTTCAAGGGCGAAACCAGGCAATGCCTTTCCATCCATGTCTTGGATCTCGATGCGCACACTACCAGCGGCGGAGGTGGCAAAATTGATAGAGAGATACCTGCCGTGGAAACGCAGCGGTTTGGTGACGAGTTCACCGCCGCTCATCGGCGCGTTGGCCGAAACGAAACCATCCAGCCGCAGTGTATAGCGGCGGGTCACATCACTGTTGCCCGTCCAGTAGCTCTCGGTGACATAGAAGGACAGTTCATTGGGAGCACCTTCGAACGCAGACTTCGTTTCCAGCAAATGCCAGCCGATATAGTGATCCCCATAAGCCCAAGTGCCATCGCGCTCGATGCCGGGCCGGAGAAACGCCTCGTTCCAACGTTTGAACTTCACGCCGTCGCGGCTCGCCATGAACAGTCCCTCAGTGAGGACGGTGCCCCATCGACCGTGTTCCTTTCCTTCACTGGCTTTTGTGCGCCCTTCACGGTGCTCGCGCTCCGGCAGTGCCCGCATGGAGTCACACCAGCCGCGGTCGATGTAGCGCGTAGGGAAGCCGACGAAGATATGCGGCGCACGGTAGTAGGGCTTGACCTGGCTCGTATAGAGCTGCTCCGCAGGCGAGTCCACGTAGGTCAGGTTAGCCTGATTTTCCCAGTGTAGAAAATCCTTGGAGGTCGCCGTGCGGATGGAGCGCAGGCCACCCGGAGAAATGCGCCACCAAGCGCGATACTCCCCACGCGTCGCATCCCAGCAGGCGAGGTTTTGCGAATCAAACAATCCTCCCTCCGTAATAACCGGTGACTCACTCATCGGTGACCAATGCAACCCATCCGGCGATTTGAATGCGAACAATACCCTGGGGTGACCAAGGGGCTGAGGTTTGTCGGGCATGAGTGCCTTGTAACGCGCGTCCAAGAGAGCGTTCGGATTTTCGTCTTTGAATACCGCTGGCTCTCCAGGCTCGGACATCACATTGCCGACTTTTTCGCTGACGAAAACAATGTTGTTGGCCTTTGACCCCCTGAACTCATGCAGCCCCAGTTCCGGCTTGATCCAATGAATGCCATCCTTGCTCTCCGCATAGCAGCAAAGCAGAGGACGCGTGCGTATTTTGGACTCGGCCGGCGTTGCCGAAAGCTGATAAGCAGCATAATACATGCGGTAGATTTCACCGTCCTTGAAGATGCTGTGATAACCGCTGCCACTGCCCTCCCACGGCGCGTCATGCACGATGGCGATCTCCTGTGGGACGGGATGATGCAGCCGCAACTCGGCCTTCCCGGTGAGTTTCTCCACCAGCGCGTCATCCACGAAGAGTTCGCGCCGTGAGCCGATGTCCAGCGGCGAATCGGCCGCGCATGTGTTGCTGGTGGCGAACACAAGCAAACTGGCAGCAAGCACCAGCGACGGTTCCAGAATTTTTCTTAATGTCATGGCGTTGGGTGCGTTCACGGTAATTGGTTTCATCACTTAGCGAAAGAAGCTGGGCTTTGACTCACTTCGTCCTTTGCTGCATGTGCTCCGTGAGCCATGCGGCAATCAAGTCGGGCAACGGTGTCCTGTCGCCCTGCGGTCGATCGATCATGTCTAGATGCTGGGCGACGATCAGGCGACGGGCGAGGTCTTCGTGGCGGCGTTCATCGGCCGTAAGTTCCGGCTTGGCGATGGAAGGCGGCAGCACAACCACGTCCCACTGTTGCAGGCCAAAACTTAGCGACCAGTTCATGATCCAAGTATACTGCTTGTGAAACTCCTCCGGGTTATTGACTGCGGCAGATGCAGGCACGGCGATGAGAACGAGGTCCATCGCCCTCGAACGCACCGCTATGGCCGCCTTCTCGAGTTGAGCAAGTGATTGCCCTTCCGTTGGCCAGGCGGTCACCGTGACTTTGGCACTCGGATAAAGCCGTACGAGCGCCGGACCGATCAGCTGGTCATACGGCGGCATCGCCAGCACTTCTACTGGTTTGCCTGCCTTGAGCGACGCAAGGGTGTGCTGCATCGCAGGCTCGGGCGGACCGGCATCCTTAAGTGAGACATCCTTCCCTGAAATGGACTGTGCGATGGCCGACGCGAATACTTTGTGGCCATCCATGTTGGGATGGATTTCATCGCTGTGGAGCAGCGTCCATTCCAGCGGGTCCCTAGCTCGCACGGCCTCGTAGAGTGCGTAGCAATCCACTACGCCGAGCGATTCTTCCCTGCCCACCTCGCGGATGGCGTGGGTGTACTCCGCAAGCTTGCTACCGGGTCGTGCCGCAGTCTCCATCACCGAATTCTGCGTGCAAAGCAGAACCTCAGCACCGGCTTGGCGGCAACGCGTGCTGATGTCCTTGAGGTTCTTCTTAAACTCTGCCAAGGAGCCCCTCACCATGTCGTTCATGCCAAACATGACCGTCACCAGATTTGGCTGGTGCGCGAGCACATCGCGATCAAGTCGCGTCAGAGCCCCGCGCGTTGTATCACCGTTGACGCCCGCGTTGCGCACCGTCACCTGCGCCTTGGGGTAAATTTTGTGTAGCGCGATCTCAAGCATTTCTGGATAAGCTTGAAGGCCGCCAGTGTGGTAAAAGACGCCCGTGATACTGTCGCCCATGCAGACAATCTTCACGGGCCGCTGGCCCGCTGCGATAAGCTGCGATGTCTTCAGCGGTTGAGCAGCGGCATGTACATTCGCAACGGAGATCGCGAACAAACTGACAGCACGCGCCAGCGATGATTTCAGGATGTTTCTTGATGTCATGGTGCTGGGTGGGTTTTTGGGTCGCTGCTCCAAGCAACGCTAAACATGCGATTGCGCACCTCTTCGACGCGCACGCTTTGCGAGTAGTGATACACCTTCAGGTTGTTGGTCACAACCGTGGGAACACACACCAGAAACTCCGCCCATTGCGGGTCGTTGTGTGCGATATACGCCAACCTACAAGCCATGATCGGAGGGGTGTCCTTGCTTCCGATCGCCGTCAGTCCGGGAAACAGGATTGGCCCCGTATCGATCTGATAGTAACGCTCACGCTCGCTGTAGTTGCTGGTCTTAACCGGATACTCCAGCGTGATCGCATATCCATCCGCAGTGTATTCGGTGCGTGCAATGACGGTGCCCCTGCCGGCCAGCGCGTCCATGATCACGTCCGTACCATTGAGTTCCGTGGCCCGAACCTGCGCCACATCCATGGCAAAACCTGCGAAAGCCTCGTGCGGATCAATAAGTTGGCGTTCGGGCTGCGCGCCCAGTTTGGGTGGAAACAGCGTCGCCTCAAAATCTGCACGAGCCCAGTGCTTTTCAATGACGCAATGCTTTTCGCCTGCAATCATGGTCATGCTTGCATTTGGGTCGTGCCATACATCACGCTTCACCCACACCTGCTCCGTGCGACATTCTGCCCCGAGCACATAGCGAACCTGGTCGCCAGTAGCCTTGTGGGTCAGTGTTGCGGTGGCTTCGATAGGCATGCGGACACGATTCAGTGTCATCGGCAGTGGCTTCGAAACCGTCTTGGGTGGTTTGATTAAAGTGTCCAATGTCCAGCGAATATATGAATGATGAAAGTCGGTGACAGGAATACCAGGTGGCTTTGCATCTATTTTGGAACAGCCGGACGTATACGCCAGGACGCTCGGTGCGGCCACGCACGTGCCCCACCTTCCAATTTGCTGCAAAAAAATTCGCCGGTTCTGCATCGTGATCGTTGAAGGTCCTTCTTTGGCTTGCTCGTGATCAAAGGAATCCTTGGAAACTACATTGCCAGTCGATGTTGATCGTGACGGCTCGGTTTTCGGCATAGATAGTTTCACGGTGCTTCCTTCGGTTCGTGTGTTGACGATGTCTGATATTCCAAGATTGAGGGCGCCGGGTCGCTTCGAGTTTTAATCCTCGCTTTTCAATCGGTGGCCATCTGCAGAAACTCCTGCGACTTGAGCCAGAACAGGAGATCTCGAAACCATGGGTGATCGGTGCCCATCAGCCCGGTGCCGTGGTCGCCGTGCTGATAGAGGTGGAGTTCGTACGGCACGCCGTGCTCTTGGAGGGCGGTGGCAAACAGCAGGCTGTGATCGACCGAAACCAGCTTGTCCGCGGTCGTGTGCCATATAAAACACGGCGGCAGCCCAGGCTGCACCTGCAATTCGCTCGAAGTCCTGCGGACGAGTTCATCGCTCGGTGAGGTGCCGATGAGATTTCGTCGCGATAACTCGTGCGGCCTGGTGATCATGCTGATGACCGGGTAGCAGAGAATCGCCAAATTAGGTCGTGCACTCACGCCACCGGCATCACTGGCTAGCGCAACTTCGCCGCCTTCCGGATGCGTGAGCAACGTCGAAACCAGATGGCCTCCTGCGGAGAAGCCCATCACGCCGAGACGATGCGAGTCGATCTTCCACTGCGCGGCATGCGTGCGCACCTGGCGCATCGCCTGCATTGCATCCTGCAACTGCGCCGGATATCGGTAGCCCGCGCTGCCGAGCCGGTAACGAAGCACGAAGACGGTGACTCCCTGTTCATTGAGCCAGAGCGCAAACGGCTCCGCCTGTCCCTCATAGATGCTCGAATAGCTGCCTCCGGGAATGAGCAGCATTGCGGCGCCGTTGGCTTTCGCCGGCACATAAGGCGTCAGTGTCGGGATGTCGTTCGCCGTCGTGCCGAGCGCACCGGGCGCACCCTGCGGCCAGAGCTTGATCGGCGGTTCATCGGCCCCCAGCGTGGACACACCAGCCAGCAGCAGGGTCGCGACGTGAACGATGACGAGTCTGCAAGTGAAGAAAGCCACGAGCGTGGAGATGGGTAAATGCTTCATGAGTTAGCGATGAGGTTCCTCACGTTCACTTGATCATGAGATATGCGATCAGATCGCGGGCATCGGATGGACTCAACGAATCGAGCAAGCCGGGCGGCATTAATGAAATGGGAAGAGTCTCTTCGGATGCGATGTCCGCGGCGGAAAGAGCAACCAGTTCGGTCATCGACTGGAGCTTGAGGGTTTTGCTGGTACGCGCGCGAATCATGCCCGAGAGGCCCCGCCCGTCTTTCAGTGTGAGTGTGGTCAGCCGGTAGTCATCGGGTACGACAGCGCTGGGAAAAAGCAGGTTCTCCAACAGGTAGGCGAGATTGTCCCGCGCCGCACCGGAAAGGTCGGGACCGATGGCGCCGCCTTCGCCGTTAAGCGTGTGGCAAGCTGCACAAATGGACTTGAAAACCGCCCGGCCGTTGGACCTGTCAGCCTGTGCGAGAACAACCGGGGTAAAGCGTGGTTCCCATTTCGCACGTGCCGCGTCCCGGTCTTTTTCCGACTCGTCGGGCAGCTGGCCCCAGAGTTCTTCCAAGCGCTTTGTGAGCGCCGGGTCATGATAGGCCCGAATCTGCCGCGCTTGAAAAGCGCCGATATTTGCGCGTTGGAGCGTTCCCGCCTTCAGCGCGTCCAGCGCTTTCGAGGCCCACGCCGGGCGTGAAACAAGCACGCTCATCACGCGCGACCGCTCATCACCATATAGATTTGGCCATTCCGCCAGCAACAGGTTCGCAATTGAGTAGTCATTGCTCAACGCGAGACCGGTGGCGGCGGTGGCGGAGAGCCCGCGGACCCGCAGCAGTTGGGCGCAGAGCTCGCGCAGGTCAGGCGCGCGCGATTCGACGAGGACTTCCAAGGCTCCTCGGCGCTGCGGCAGGTCCGCAGCGGGGTTGAGCGCGACCGCACGGATTTCTTCAAGTGCGCGGCCATCACCGAAGAGCGCACTGAGATCACGGAGGAGATTGCGGAAAGCATCGTTCGCCCCAGTGGCGAGATCCATCGATACTTTTTCCCACGACGCAGGCTTGGTCGCCTTGCGGCGACCGCTCAAGGCCTGGGCAATCCCATCGAGCACCGCTTGACGGCTTTCAAGCGGCCGATTTTTGGCCATCGCGATGAGCAGCGCATTCACCCGCGCCGGCGCAAGGTCGATGTCCTCGGCCAGCCGCCGTGCGGCGAGCCGTTGGACCCGGGGAATGCTAGCCTCGGCGATAAGATTTTCGAACGGAAAGTTCGGCGCGTTGGCGAGCGGCTCGATGCCATACCATAGCATCAGCGGCAGGTTGTGGTCGCCCGCATCCTCAGCATGGGCAAGCAGTGCGGTCGCCAGTTGAGCACGTTTTGAAATAGGCAGGCGCTGTAGCGCGGAAGCCAAGGCGAGACGGACGAGAGCGGAAGAGTCCGACTTCGCCAGATGGACGAAAGCGTCTAAGGTCGGCGCGTCTATCGCTCGCTGCTGATCATCGGTTGTCAAGCGGATCGCCCACGCGCGGACGTATTCGTCGCGATCAGCGTATCCTGCGGTGAGTTGGTCGGGCGTGCCTCCACCGGAAACATACAGCGCCCATAACGCACGTAACCGGTGAACCGAATTGGTTTCGAGCGCCAGGATGTGCCTCAACTCCGTGTGCGCCTCTGCGACGTTGGCACCCGTCGCGGCACCGTCGACCAGCACGCGGCGGGCCTGGCGGGCCAGCCAATCGTTTTCGCTCAGTTGAAGTTTCGCCAGCGCCACGCCCCCGAGCGAGGCAAGATCGCCGGTTGCACGAGGCTTTGAGTCGCCGTAGGTAAGCTTGAAAATACGTCCGCTCGTGCGGTGAATGCCGTCGATATCGTGGCATTCACCCGTATCGCTCCAATCGCTGACGAATACCCCGCCATCCGGCGCCGCAATCAGGTCGATTCCGCGAAACCACGGGTCGGCGAATAGAAACTGATCCGGTTCACGCCGGCCGACGAAGGCGCTGCCTTCGCGTTCGAGTCGTTCCACGTTCAGCCGTTTGCCGTGGAAGTTCACGGTCAATAGTTTCCCGTTCCATTCCGCAGGCCACTGGCCACCCTGGTAGACGAGCAAACCGGTGTGCGCGTGGCCACCGCCCGCGGTAAGTGTCCCATCCGTGACCCCCTTGCGCACGTCCGTCCAAACTTCGCTGGTGGCCCAGTGGACATGATCCGCGTATTGCTCTAGGGACTCATAGATCCGCGGACTCGGGTCATCTCCGAACATCCGGCGATAGTGCGCCCCGGGGATAACCTGCCAGAGATGCCCGATTACCGTGTTGATAAAAAAGGCCTCCCCGTGCTCGTTCCAGTCCATCCCCCAAGGATTCGTTGTGCCTTCCGCGACCACTTCAAAAACGCCACGTTGGGGAAGATAGCGCCAGATGCCGACGTTGATCGAAATACGTTGGTCCGGTGGTGCTCCGGGTTGGCCGACAAGCGACGTGCCGAGGATGCCCTGTCGCCCGTATAGCCAGCCGTCCGGGCCCCAGCGCAGGCCATTCGCGACGGTGTGCCGCGCCTTTATGAACTCGAAACCCTCGAGCACAATCTTGGGCGCACTGTCCGGCACGTCGTCCCCGTTCCGATCCGGAATGAACAAGAGGTTGGGCGGACAGAGCGCCCAGACCCCACCGAGGCCCACCTCGATGCTGGTAAGCCGCAGCGCGCCATCCCAAAACACGGTGCGTTTGTCAAAGCGCCCGTCGTTGTCCGAATCCTCGAATATCACAATGCGGTCGCGCAGGTCCGTCTCAATTGGGAGCGTGCCATCCGCGTACGTGTAGTTTTCCGCGACCCAAAGGCGCCCGCGCGCATCCGTCGTCATAGCGATCGGCTGTCTCACGTCCGGTTCAGCCGCGAAGGCGGTGCAGTGAAACCCGGGCGGCAGCTTCACCTGCGCAGCGACTTCGAGGGCAGGCATCGGGGCGCCCGCTGTTCGCTCCGTGTTGAACGGTTTGGGAAATTGAGCGGCAATCGCCGCGGAAATAAAAATGAGACCGGCGAGTACAAGCCAGCGAGCTGTCGCCATCCGCGGCATTTGCATGACAATACGGCGGTTTCTTGCGTTCATTCCGTGGACTCGAATCCCGCCGTCAGCACCGCGACACCGCGTTGCACGAAACACGCTCCCACCAAGCACAACAAGCAGGTCTGTTTCATGCCTTGATGAGATTTTTCGCAATGTTTGCTCAGAAAGTGGAATTTTCGCAAACGGTCTTAACAACTTACTAGGCCGAATACGCTTGAGGTAATTCGATCCACGCGTGATACATAACATAAGAGTCAGGAGAGGCGATGGTGGAGCGTCGAAAATAGGCTGTCCTGACTCACGCGAACTGAACCATCGCGATTCGACACTTTCGCGAACAAACGGCGCACGATACGACAATAGTCATGTCGGAGTTTGATTTCAATGTGAGGTTACGTGAGCTGACGGGCTGTTACTAGAATTTCCCAACTGAAAACATACTGGCCGCGGCTCGAACACCCGCCGCTACTTCGTGACGCCGGTCTCGCGCATCCAGGCACGGAGTTGCGTTTCGAGTTGTTGCTTAATGGTCGCGACGGCCGGACGGCCATATAGATTGGTCAGCTCTTCCCGATCGCTCTTCAGGTCAAATAGCTCGTGACGGTTGCCATTGTCGAGTGGTTGGCCGGCGGCGTCGAGAAAGAGGTTCAGCTTCCACTGGTCGGTGCGGATCATGCGCATGTACGGCTTTTCGCCGTGGTTGCCCAAGTAAATCATGTCGTAGGTGTCGCAGTAAAAATTGCGCCAATTCGTATCGCGCTCGCCTTTGAACAGCGGCAGCAGGCTCCGACCGTCGAGTTGCATCTTCTGGCCAGCCCCCGCGCCGGTAATGGCCATGAGCGTCGGGAGGATATCGAGGCTTGAAACGAGCGCGTTGTTGGTCTGGCCCGGTCTAACGACACCAGGCCAACGGACGATAAGCGGCACGACATTGGAATGGTCAAATATATTGGGTCTGCGCCGATTCGTACCCAAGAAGGCGGCGTTGCCTTTGCCGATCAATCCGTGGTGGCCAAGGTTCATTCCATTGTCGCTCATGAAAACGATGAGCGTGTTGTCCGAAAGCTTAAGCTCATCAAGGACAGCCAGCAGGCGGCCCAAGTTGCGGTCCGCACACGTGACCGCGCCGTAGTAGGTGGCCATCAGCTTGCGCAACGTTGTCTGGTCAATCTGCGCATCGGAAAAAGGCGAAATATCCGGAACGGTCAACGGCCGTTTGTTATAGTGCGCCAGGTCCTCGTCGGGCACCGCATCCCAAACAGTTTGGTGCGGCTCGTAGATGGCGAGGTACAGGAAGAATGGCTTGCCGCGATTTTCACGCACAAAATGAATGGCACGGTCGGCGAGGATGTCCGTAAGCCGTTTATTCTTGAGGAGACCGAAAACCAACTGGCCATCTACTACCTCCGGAACTTGATGGTAGCCTGCGTACTTTTTTCCAGGCGGAACATATTCATAGCATTCGGCCACATCAAACCCAAAGTGCTCGGGGAAATATTTTTCGCCGTAGCCCACGTGCCACTTGCCGATCAGCGCGGTCGTGTACCCCCCACCCTTGAGCACCGACGCGATCGTGGGCGTGCCAACGGGCAGACCATTTTCCGCGTACAAGGGATTGCCGTAAGGGATGTAGTCGGGGATCCCGAGCCGGTGGCTGTATTGGCCGGTCAAAAGCATGGCGCGCGACGGAGAGCAGACTGGCTTGCTGAACGCCTGGGTGAAACGCATGCCTTCGTGAGCGAGCCGGTCCATATTCGGCGTGATGACCTCCGAGTTTCCGTAGGCGCCGATCGTCCATTGCGCTTGGTCATCGGTGTTCACTATTACGATATTGGGTTGGGTCTGTGTGGCAGCGGCGTCTAAACCACAACGAAACACAAAAGTACAGAGGATCCCGAGAGCAATATGCGTTGCGAGTTTCATTGTCTTTTCGCCGGGAGGTTGATCCTTGAGTGAAGGGCTGGTAATCGAGGTGCCATGCACCGAAGGTTCGAAGTTTCTTAGCCCGGCGCTAGAATCGCCCTCTTACTCCAACAATGATCTTTTGATTTGGCGTGAAGATTTGGCTTGTACGGCTTGGCACATATTGATAAGTTGCACGTCTTTCGGCAAAGACGTTGGTCATATCCACAGAAATCGTCGTGTTTCCCCTGAGCTTAAAAAATACACTCGCGGTGACTAAGTTTAGCTTATCCTTGAAGACACTCAGCGCCGGTTGGGCACTATAGGTGTTAACGCAATCGCTAATGTAACTATAATTGATTCGCGTTCCGATTCGGCCGTACGTATATCCGAGACTGACATTGGCTGTCCGTGGCACAAATCCAGGCACCGCCGAACTTGTTCGATTCGTCGCCCCGCCAAAATCTCCCTCTGTGCTGATGGCCGTCAAATTCCCTCCGAGCTCTAAGCCTTTGAGAAAACCGGGAAGAAACGTCATCTGCTGCCTATAATCGCACTCCCATCCTTGTGCTTCCGCGCTGCCTGCATTTGTCTGACTATACAAGGCATAACCTGCATAGTCTCCGCCGAATCCGTTGTCCGAGCCAGAGCCGACATTCCCTGCGAGGGTCGTTAGAATAAAGTCCTTGAGATTCTTTTTGAAAAACCCAAAGCTAAGACGTCCAGCCGGTCTAAAATAGTACTGCAGGCCGAAATCTATATTTTTCGCAAACTGGGGCTTTAGTCCGGGATTCGACATCGTTACGGTTTGGGCGGCGAGGTTGGCTGCGGCGGATGGCATCAGGGCTGACTGAGGCGGTCGCCCAATACTCGTCGACCAACTCGCCATCGCCTTGAGACTTGGGCTTAAGTCGTATGCGAGATGAAGACTGGGAAACGAGTTCGTATAGTTCCCCTTTGTCGATAAGTGATTCCCCCAATCGTGAGCCGCACGGGCAATCGGATCCGGTATCTGGGCCGCAGTCGCCGACGTTCTCTTGACATTTCCTTCTCCGGCGAAATCGGTGCGTTCGATGCGGGTTCCGCCGATCACATGCAACCGGCCTATTTTTGACCGCACCATCAGGTAACCCGCACTGACCAGTTCGGTTGCCTTCTTCGTTCCGATGAGGCGCTGGCTTTCACGGTAGTACGGGTCTGGAGTCCAAAGAGCTGGATTTGACAACTGCGCGTTTGTCGCCCTTGGATCCACCGTTGGCAAATTTCCCCCTTGGCGCTCGTCAAAGTTGGTCTTCCCGAAGATCATAACATCAGGAAGCAGAGGTGCGCCGGCGACGCGATCCCACCGACCCGGGACTCTCGTGGCATTGCCGTTGATACGGCCTTCGTAGTAGAGCCCGCTTTTCACTACGGTCTGAAAGCGATCCTGCAATTGATAGGCCGTGTTCAATTCTGCCGTACGCACTTGGTTATCTAATGTAAGGCTTCGATTAGTCTGCTGGATCGATCCGTTGTAGCTGGCCAGATTGTAGATGCTTGGACCTGCCGTTTGTGTGAATCGGGGGTGCGCAGAGTCCGTCCGGTCAATCGTCCATCCGATGTTTGTTGCGTTATATGTCAACATTCCACCTTCCCCTTTATTTCCTTTCGGCCCACTGTTTCCGCTACCCGCGTCTACGTGAGAATCAGTTTCGCTCACCTTATAGTCTATTTTGAAATTCCCAAGCCTATGCTCTCCACTGAAGTTGACCGACGGTGTCTTTGCATAGAAATCTAAGACGTAGTCTGAGATTGTGAGTGTCGAAGCGGCCAGCCCGCGCACCTGGGTTTGCGTTTCGGAATATCCCGGCAATATTGCTCCATTGCCGGTTGGCTGGCCATCCGGACCGATGGTCGCGACGGACTGGCTGGTACTTGCGGTAATCGCGCTATTGGTGGCCGCCGGTGTGTCCTCTTTGTTGTAGAGAAGTCCCAGTTGGAACTTGTTTCTTGCGTTTGGTTGGTACTCCAACTTTACGCTTCCCGTCGTGACGTGTTTGTTTACCATATTTGTGACAGATACGTAATTATAAATGTATGCCGGACCTTGAGTTGCGTTGTTATAAGAATAGCTTTCGTTATCTGCTGCGTTGGCCTGTTCGATATAGAACAAGTTGATCGCAATTCCGAGATTTCTTTTTCCGCCGCCAACATCGAATACCTCTTTATAGCCAAGATCGATTGTAGGATGCAGTGGATGCCTGAGCCGCTCGAACGAGTGCTCCAGAAACGATGGGGCCCAGTTGGAGAGAATTCCATATGTGAATTGACGCTTCTCCTTCATATTCAGCGGTGAGGCCGTCTTCAGATTAATTGTTCCTCCAAGGGAGTTAGCGCTCCTGTCTGGAGTGTGTCCCTTAATGACTTCAACCACTTCGAAGTTGTTTCCGGTCATGCCAGTAAGGTCGGTTTCCCGCGCGCTTTGGCCTCGCAGCGCAGGGACGCCATCGATTGTTGTCGTAGTCATTCCAGAGGGCATTCCGCGAACCGATACCCCCTGAACTCTTCCCTGACCGTCAATGACTCCCGTAACCCCTGGAAGCCGCATCATTATATCTCCCACGTTCGATGTCGGCAGGTTACCGAATGCATCCATTGCGATCACATTCTTGAGATTAGTGGCGTTTTTCTGTTCCGTATCGGCCAGCGTGTTCCCTTCCCGCTCAGCGGCGACAGTGAATTTGTCGAGGGTGATAATATTCTCCAGTTTCAACTCGAACGAAACGGACTGCTCTCCAATTCCTGCAACAATTGTTTGGCGTCTCTCCTCCGTCCCTGAATAGGACACGACCACGTCAAGTGTTCCTTCGGGCAGTGACTGCAATACAAACCGGCCCGCGCTGTCGGTTGTTTCATGGCGATTGAGGGCGGGAATACTCACAATCGCGCCTTGCAGTCCTTTGCCCGTCTCGGCGCTGGTGACGGTGCCAAGAATACTGGCGGTATGCTGTGCGTTCGCACTCGCCGGATTGCCGTCTGCGGCTCTCACTGGGGAGGTAGAGCCCAGCGTGAGGCCGAGCCAGGCAGCCAACAGGGCAATAGGATTCTTTCGTTTCATGGTTATTGAAGTCTTTTCGGACGTTGGTTTGGGATCGGCGGGAGAGTGAGTGTCGGGCCGGTTTGGCGACGCCGTGCGATTGACCATTAGCGCTCCTGTTTTCTCGTCTTCCACAACGCCGAGGTCCGTATCGGCGACCATGCGCGCGAGCGCCTCCCGCGCAGTAAGTTCCCCCTTCACAGGATTGGTCTTAACGCCGCGCACTTTGGGCACGACATAGATGACCTGTTCCCCGGACTGCTCGACAAATTGGCGCAGAGTCGTCGCCGCGTCGCCCGACGCGATGTCGTAGCTCCGCTTCGCGGTTGGAGCGGCGGCTCGGGCCGCGGGCACCAATGCTGCCAGCACAAGCAGCATCACCAGCCGGCGCAGGGCATCAAGCGAGCGGCTCACGCGAAGAAGATACGGCGTTAAGGTTTGCAGCATTCATGACAGGCATCGAGCGGTTAGACACCCGAAGGATTAGCCTGTCATGAATTCAGACGAAGCACGCGCGGCGACGGGCTATGCGAAGCGAAGATTATTTTGCCTTGCGCAAAATAATCCGCGCCGCGTCCGGCCGCTCAACGGCGATATCGTTGCCCGACGCGAGCAACCGGACGAACGCCTCGACGTTCTCCGCCCGGAAGCTGCCGCCGATCGGCAGCGCGCCGAGTTCCGCGTCGGCCAGCTCGAGTTGCACGGGATTGCGGCGGTTGAACTGTGCGATCGCGTCGGCGAGCGGGGTATCCACAAACACGAGCCGCGGGCCCTGCCAGGCCAGGGCCTCACGGACGGCCTCGGGGGTGACCTTTTCGATTACGGGCGGCGCGATCGACGCCGGGGCGGCGCTGACACGTACGGTCGGAATCAGCACGCGTTCGTTGACGGAGAGCGTCGCTTGGGAAGGTGGAGCGCGTT
>JACQWK010000585.1 GCA_016209525.1 Verrucomicrobiota bacterium | reverse complement strand
TTCGTGGAAGAGAGGGAGTTACGCCGTTGGAGATTCGGTGGCAGTGTCTAGATGCGCCCCAGATTGAAAATGTGCGCTGCACAATTGCTGGTCTCTGGCCGGACAAGAGCGACCGGTTCCCGATGGGAGCGACTCGGTGCGACTCTCGGTCTTCTCGAGAGTTTGGACATTTTCGTGGATTGTGAAGGTTCAAATTCAGGATCGATCCAACCCTGTTTTTCGAAATATGGCGCAAGCTTAGCCACGGAGTGGCGTCAACCCGTAGCCCACAGCGCAAGCTGTGGGAGAGCCGCCATCTACCCGCGAAAGCCCCGGACGGGCGAAAGAAAACGGGCATGGCCTGTCCTTCTGAACTCCGTGCCTGGACCCTGAACAATCGTGGGCTGACGGGAACACGGTCTCCGTGTGAATCAGTCCGAATCCCATTGACGGCTCTTCGCTCCTCACGAAGATACCGCGCGTATGGAATCCATCGCCAACCCAGAAATCTGGATCAGCCTCATAACGCTCACTCTCTTGGAGATCGTCCTCGGCATCGACAACATCATTTTTATCTCGATCCTGGCGAGCAAGCTGCCGGAGAGCCAACAACCCAAAGCGCGCCGGCTCGGGCTCGGTCTGGCGCTGATCACGCGAGTGCTCCTGCTTGTGGGGCTTTCTTGGGTTATCCAACTCGACAAACCGTTCTTCACCGAAGAAATCTTCTCTTACACGCTCGCGGTCTCGGGGCGCGATGTGATCCTGATCCTCGGTGGATTGTTCCTTTTGGCCAAGAGCACCTTTGAAATCCACGAAAAGCTCGAAGGCGAGGATGGGGAGGTGACGAAGAAGCTCGCACCCAGTTTTGCCGGCGTCATTTTCCAAATCATGATGCTCGACATCGTCTTTTCGCTGGACTCGGTCATCACCGCCGTGGGCATGGCCAACGTCATCTGGGTGATGATCGCCGCCGTGATCCTGGCCATGATCTTCATGCTCATGTTCGTGAATCACATCGGCAGTTTTGTGGAGCGCCATCCCACGATCAAAATGCTCGCGCTGAGCTTCCTGATCTTGATTGGCTGCATGCTGGTAGCCGAAGGATTCCACAAGCATGTGCCGAAAGGCTACATTTACTTCGCCATGGCCTTCGCCGTCGCCGTGGAAATGCTCAACATCAAAATGAGGGCAAAAGCCGAGCGAGTTCAATTGCACCAGCCGTATCGGTAGCCGTACAGGAACGGATTCCACTCCGTCCCTGGCATTATTTCGGGCAAAGAACTCAGGGCTCGGCGGGAGTCTGGCCCCACCCAACTTGTCCGCAGGCCGCAAGGAAATTGGCAGAGAGTAATACCAGGGGCAGATCAGTTCGAGCCACTCCTCTTGTCCGAGCTGCCGTGGACGGGGACCGTCCGCGGCCCCATGTCATCGACACGGCTGAGATATTTCGCCACAGCCTCGGCGCGGGAGTGGACTCCGAGTTTGCGATAGATGCTTTTGAGATGATCGTTCACGGTCGTCAGCGCGATCGTCAGATGGCGGGCGATCTGCTTGTCGGGACACCCTTTCGCCAGCCACTCCAGGATTTCATTCTCTCTCCGGGTGAGCAAGGCCATCGGATCGTTTTTCTTCCCGTTTTTCTGGAAGTAGGAAACAATCCATTGCACGACTCTGGGCGGAATCGGCGCACCGCCCTGGCGGAAATCCCGAAGGAACTTGCGCAGCGTTTGCGGCGATTCGTCCTTGGGAAAACAGCCGTCGGCGCCGGCCTGGAACGCCCGGAAGACGTGCTCCAGGTCCCGCGGCTGCGCCAGCAGGATGACCTTGCTTCGAACGCCGCGTGCCCTCAGCCGTTGGATGCATTCGTGCGTGGAATCACCGGCCAGATCCGTGTCGATCAGGATGAAATCCGCACCATCGAACTGTCCATCCAACAACGCCATTTCCATCGTGGAACAACCCGATAGGCCTACGGCCATCCGCCTGACCGATGCGCGCCCCACAAGCGTTCGCTTGAGCGCGCCATCGTCAGTGAGCAATGCAATCTTCAACGTCATGCCTTCTGTATCGCCCTCCACTCTATCACCCTTTTGTTACCATCGTTTTACCGTCTCATCCTCTTTTGTTCCTTTTTGCCGTTCCGCGGAAAGAAACGAAAAACGCGTCCGTTCGCTTCATTGCCTCTTCAGTTGAGATGGGGAGCGCACGCGCCCTCGCGTGCCGTGGCCGGCGCCCTCGCCGACCAGACGAACGTGCAGGAGCAAGTCACTGTTTGGTGACGCAATCCCGCCCCCGTTCCGACCGGCGCGGCGCCGGTCGGAACCCGCGAGGGCAGGTGTGCTCCACAATTCCTTCTGCATTGCTACAGTTGCGGCAGTCCGCGGCCCAAGAACGGCGGGAGGCGTGGGGTGGCTCTACTGACTGACTTCCAATTCGGGCAAAGCCTTATTCAACGAATCGATCCCTGCGCCGGTGACTTTGGTTCCTTTCAGCGAGAGATACGAGAGCCCTTTGATGCCTTTCAGTTGCTGAAGGCCGTTGTCTGTAACTTGAGTATCCGCGAGGTAAAGGTATTGGAGACGCGGCAAGCGGCTCAGATGCTCCATTCCTGCGTCCGTGACTTTGGTCCTGGATAGATCCAGCGAATTCAGCGCCCTTAGCCGGGCCAAACTCGGCAATCCAGCATCAGTCACCTTGCTTCCGTCCAAGTAAAGTTCCTTGAGCTTGGTCATGTCACAAAGGTGGACCAGGCCTGCATCTGAGATGTCTTCAGCGGCGAAAATCAGGGTTTCCAAGTTAGTCATCTGTTTGAGGTGAGCAACGCCGCCGTCCGAAACCTGAATACCAGTCAGGAAGAGCTTCTTTAGTTTGGTCATTTCCTTCAGGTGAACCAGACCGGTGTCCGGGATACTCGGAGTCGTTCTCGGCGGCGAATCGCTGCGCAGACTAAGATCCCGGAGATTTGGCAAATCCTTGAGATAGACCCATGCATTGGTGAACCCGTTGAGCGACAGTTTCGTCAATCCAGGAATCGCTTTTAGTTGAGCCAGCCCAGCGTCAGTGAGACGGGACTGAGTTCCACCAATGTCTAGCTTTTCCAGACCTGGAATATCTTTCAGGTGCATCAGCCCCGCGTCCGTGACCTGAGTGTTGTTCAGGCTCAACCCATCAAGCTTGGCGAGTTCCTTAAGATGAATAAGGCCCGAATCTGTAATGCCGGGCCCAACCAAGAAAAGTGCAGCGGAACTAGAATTCTCAGGCTGTAGAACCTCCAAGTGGAGGTCGCCTAACGTTTTCAAGCCCGCATCAGTAAGTCCCGGGCCGGGTCTCTCTAGCACGACTCTTCTTAACTTCGGCAGCGACTTGAACTGCTCGATAACCGCATCGGTGACTTGTGGAACATAACGCTGTCCCTGCCTAGAACCTCCGGCAGTTGCCCAGCCTAGGCGCAACTCCTCCAGTTGCTGGAAATGCTTGAGATTCGCTAAACCGGCATCCCTGATCAGTGTTCCCGAAATCGCAAGGTACCTGAGATTGGGAAAGTTCTTGAGCGTGTCGAAACTCGAATCGGTGATTAGAGTATCGCGAAGATCCAGGTGTTTAAGCTTGGTCCATCCCTTCAGATGGGCGAGCGATTCGTCACCGAATGGATCGGTAAGTACCTTTCCGGCGAGAGTAAATACTTCCAAGTTTTTCAAGTCACGCAAGTGCGCAAACCCGGCTTCCGTAAGGGGAAGGCTCTGGCGGAAGCCACGGATCCGGAGCACGCGGAGCTTTTGCAGACCGCTGAGGTGCTTTAGACCCGCGTCGGTAATCTTCACCTTAGGTTCTGGCGGCCCAAGCGTGAGAGTTTCAAGGTTCGGAAAGTGACGAAGATTGGCCAACCCGGCGTCGTCGCAGTCAGTCCACTGCAAGTGTAATTCACTGAGACTACTCGCTGCCTTAAGAAATGGGAGACCCGCACCCTTTATTTTCGTCCACTCGAGTTTAAGTGCTTTGAGCTTTGTCAGCCCCGCCAGATGTGCCAAGCCATCATCAGTAATCCTGCCGTTTCGGACATCCAAATTCTCGAGGTCTTTAAGACTTCCCAACCGTTTCAACATGTCGTCCGTGATCTGCCTTTCTGCTGGGTAACTCCATCGATCTTCATTGTAGAAACTCACGCTGATAACCGGCCGATCAGGCCGCGTTTCATCGTACGTGATCTTCCCCTCGAACCGCTCGATCTCGGCGATGGTTTCCTTGTCCGCGCGTTCCCGTTTGGTCTGGGCATCGGTGAGCGTGATGAGCCCAAGCAGAATCATCGGCAGGACCACCAGCGCAGACCAGCGCGCCGGGCGTTTGAATTTCGCGATCATAGCTATCCTCCGTTTCATTTGCCGTTTGTCTTCCAGAATTCCAATCATGCCCGGCAGCAACGCGGGGCGATCCAGGCCAGCCAGCAATTTAATGATGGTTTCCCCGTAGGACTGGCTCTCGCCTTCCCGGGCGAAAGACAGGGCCAGCGCGTCGCACGCTACTTCGCGATCCGTCCGCATCCGGCTGAAACCAAACCAGAGCGCCGGATTGAACCAGTGCAGTGCCTGCAAGAAGGTCGTCAGCCAATTCACCCACACGTCCCCGCGCCGGACATGGGCCAGTTCGTGCAGGAACACGTGACGCAGTTCATCACGCGAAAACCGCGCCGCCAGGCCGTCAGGCAGTAGCAACCTCAGCCGGAAACAACCAAACAACGCCGGGCTGTCCACGTCCGGCGTCTCAATCAGGTCGATCCTCCGCCCTACACCCATCGCGGTCTTGCACGCCTCCAGCACGCTGAGTACTGCCGCATCCTTCAGGGGATGGCATCGCCGCAGCCGCCGGTCAAATCGCCAGTCGCCCGCAGCCAGCCGGGCGGCGATTACCGAAAAGCCCGCCAGCCAAACCCAGGCCAGAATTCGCCGCGCCCGCGCCCAGGAAGATTCAGAAGACCGGGACGGCAATCCCGACAGACCCGGATTGGCGCCGCCAGCCTCCCTCTTGCCGACCGAAAGCGCCGCTTGGCCTGGTGCCACGGCATTTCCCGCGCTGGGACGCTGCGCCTCGTCGGACCATACTGAGTCCTCCAAACGCAGCCATGAGGGCAGCTCTCGATCCCCGGACCGATCGACTCGGGCGTAGTTGAACACGCTCAGGGCGCTCGGCGGTGAAACCGGCAGACAGAGCCGCGCCACGACTAAAAACCAAAGCGCATAGTTCCAGGCCGGGCTCAGCTTGGATCGCAATAATCGCTGCGCCACGAAAACGATTGCCACCAGCACCGAGGCCTGCCAGGACGCCCGCCAGAGCCAGGAAAGAAAACTGTCGATCAACATGGAATCCATACGCTGCGTTTGGCTGAGAGTTGGAGATTGCGAGCGAGCCGTAGCCGCCAACGTGTGGAGGCGGATTCAGATTTACCATTTGCCATCTGGCATTTTAGCATCGAACGAGTTCGCCTCGTTACCTCGGCGGCTACTCCAAGGTGCGCTCCTTTACTTAGCGAGCGGTTCAAAAGCCGCATCCCAAACGTAGGGCAGGCTTCCAGCCTGCCTTCTTCAACGGATTTCGAGCAGTATTTGGAGGTAGGCAAGATGCCTGCCCTGCTCTTTGAAACTCGCGGGCGAGCCGCCCGCGCTCCGTGCAGCCGAAGGAGTTCCCCTCTTGGGAGGGGCGCAGGGGTGGGTTGCTTCATGAACATCACCACTGGCTTCGGATCGAATCGACCGGTCATCCTATTTCCCTCGCTCCTTCAGAATATTCCGGAGCTCTTCCAGATCGGCCTCCGTCAATTTCTGTTTCTTGACGAAGTGCAGCAGCAGCGGCTTCACCGCGCCGCCAAAAACCCGGTCGAGGAACGAATCGCTCTCGGCATGAATGCAGTCCTCTTCGGTGACCAGCGCGGAATACAGGTAAAGGTTCTTATACTTTTTCACCCCCACCGCCTTCTTCTTGTGCAGCCGGCTGAGCAGCGTTTTGACGGTGTTCGGGTGCCAATCCTCGGTCTTGCCGAGCGCCTCGCAAATGTCGAAGGATGGCTGGGGCGACTTGGCCCAGAGCAGCTTCATCACCTTCCATTCGGCTTCTGAAATATCGGGAGTCTTTGCCATAAACAGAGTGTTGCCTAAAACTCTAGACGCACTAACTACAGTTGTCGGTGCGAGAAGGCAAGCAAAAAATTTCGGTGACTATTCCGTAACAGGGCTGCATCAAGCTCCCCGGTTTCTCCCTCTCTTCCATCGGATGGAGGAGAGGGCCGGGGAGCGGAGGCGCGTTCTTATTGGCTTCCCCTCTCCTCGGTCCTCTCCCCGCTCGTTCCTCGCAGGGAGAGGATGAAGAACTTGATGCAGCCCTGATTCCGTAAAGAATGGGGAACACACGCGCCCTCGCGTGTTCCGCCCCGGCGCCCCGCCAGGCGGAACGGTGAGGAAACTCACCCACTCAAGGGTGACGCCCGGGTGCGAATGGATGTGGCCGGCGAGGGCGCCAACCACAGCACACGTGGGCGCGTGCGCTCCCCAGCCAACGGTTGCTTGGACCTTGCGGCGCCGATTCGCGTAGACTCGCGGTTCCATCACTTGCCCGCCGCCTTTTGCTCCGGCAGGAAGTTTTCCATGACCCAAAGTTCGGACCGGCGCCTGCCGGCTGAAAAAGAGATGCGAGATCCGTCGGGATGCACGCTCGGATAACGAATGCGCGGCATTTCCAAGACGGTTTCAGGTTCACCCCCGTCCACGGGGACGCGGACTAATTCCGATTTCATGTCGTCGCTGATATCGGCAGCATTACGATTGACCAACCATTTGCAGACCAAAACAGAGCGACCATCCGCGCTCCATGTGAACGCGTCCCCAACCGGGATGTAATAGCTGTCTTGGCCCTGCGCAGATTGCGCCAACAACTTGGGTTGCCCTCCGGTTGCTGGGATAAGGTAAAGGCCGTTCGCTCTGAAAACGATTGATCGACCATCAGGTGAAACGGCAAAGAAGCCGCCACTCTCCACGCGGTGAATCTCTTGTTCCTGCCCGGTCTCGATGTTGCGTCGCACGATTGGTGCGACGTTTGTCGCCGTTTCATGCTGGTCATGCTGGTAATAGACATACCTCCCATCAGGCGACCAATCGTAACTCCGAATCAATATTCCCCATTCTGGCCGAGCCTCAACCAAAACCGTGCGGCTTCCTGTCGCCGCATCGATTCTGAAAATCTTCTCTTCGTTGCTTCCCCATCCGGAAAATGCCAACAGCGACTTCCCATCGGGCGACCACTTGGGTCCGAATACGCCTTCGGCGAGGACCCGATCACTTTGGGTTTGCGTGTCCAGAACGCGCAACACCGACGGCGACCTGGCAGTGCTAAACGCCAAATGCCGCCCGTCGGGTGACCAATCTGGTGCGGAATTCAAACCTTCAAAGCGCTCGACAGTTCGCACCGGCTGGCCTTGAGCCTTCCCCGATTTCGGGTCCATGCTCAACGTGTAGATATCCGAAGTGAATTGACTCAGAGAAAAATAGAATGCGCCGGATTTGGTGAAACCTAACGGCTCAGCATCTCCCAAATCAGTCTTCACTAGAAGTGGATTGGCCGAGACTTTGCCTTCCTCGAATGGAATCAGCCATGCGTCCTTTGAACCGCGCCGATCGCTGGAAAACAAGATTCCATTCGAAAACGGGGCCCAGCCCAGAAGGCGATCATCCGCAGGGTGGGCAACCACCCGAGTTTCCTGCCCGCTATTCAGGTTGATCACAAAGATGTCGGACTTACGCCCTTCTCCACTGACATCCAGGTCATACGTCACAAATAGGCTGTCGGGTGAGAATTCAACTCTCCCAACTCTCCCAAAGTCTCGCGGGCCGGTTGTCTTGAGAACACGAAGCGATCCATCGGCGGAATTGACCAGCCCAAATTCAAACCTGTTCGGCTCCCTCTGCCTCTGGAACTCAACGGCCAACCATCGTTCGTCCGGTGACCAAGCGTAAAGCCGAATGTATGTTAGACTCTCATCGTGAAAAACGGTCCGCTGGTTTGAGCCGTCCCGCGCCATGATTCTTAGCTTGACCCTCTCCGAAAAGGATTCGCTATTGTTCATGGATACACGGTTCTGTCGCGGGTAACCGGAGTTTTTTGCTCCGATAGACCGGCGCATGGCTTTTCTCGATTCCTATCGTCTAATTGGTTCTCATGTGGGCGTGCTGGCGACGCGCTTTTCCATGAGGCTCTGATCTCGGAACTGAGTTCCGGTTCTCCTCGGCTCGGCCACCGGCTGGCGACCTAAGCCGCCGCCATGCCCACCGACGCGGCTTGGCGTCGCTGGCGCACCCGCAAGCTCTGGCAGACATTGTAGGCCAGAACTCTTTCCAG
>JACQWK010000531.1 GCA_016209525.1 Verrucomicrobiota bacterium | reverse complement strand
GCTGGCCAGGAACGTCCACCACGCGGGATCAGGACTCCGTCCACTACTTTACGCTCACCCGCAGTGATACATCCTGTCGGCGGTACAGGCAGGCGCCGTTCACGTCCTCGCAGACGTAATAGAGGGCATAGCCAGGAATATCGACCGGCTCGGCCTTGGCCCCGGCAGGTGACTTTATTTCGAACTCGAGCCGGCGAATCTCCCGGCTCGTGGCTCGGGGCGGGTTCTCCAGACTGATCGCTCGGCTTTCCACAAGCCAGCCCGGCGGCGGATTGAGCCAGAGCACCAGGCCCTTGGCCTCGTTATTCCAATGCGCCTTGTTCCTCAGGTTCGGACGGAAGGCTACGTGCAAACGCGCGGAGGCGCCAGATTTGATGACCGGCGGCACCGTTGTCACTTCGATTTCGATCAACTCCGCGTTGTCCCGCAGAATTTGTCCCCTGGGGTCGGGTTCCTCGATCGTTGCGAGCCGCGCTTCAAACGTCTTTGCCGGGTGCGCAAATTCGGCTCCGCTCGGCTCGACCACAAGCGCTGCCGGCGTTTCGCCCCGGGCGATGATCTCTCTTCTGGCCGCCGTAACCCAGTCGTAAAACGAATACGGCTTGTCCAATCGAGGCCCATATTGCTGAATCCGGCGCCGCCAAATGTATTGATTCGGATTGAGATCGAGCGCCTGTTTCCAGTGCTCCACGGCCCGTTGAAAATCGGAATCTTGCCGCGCGTCGGAATCGAAGCGTTTGCGATACGCCACGCCCAGCCCGAAGCGCGTGCGCGCATCTTGCGGAGACAGCTCGATCGCTTTTTCGTACGCGCCGATGGATTCGTCCAGCCGGTTCGGGAGTTCCCAGACCGCGAGCCCGTCGGCCAAGTCGCGCCACGCCTCAGCCGTGTTGGCTGCCGTGCGCTCGCGCAATTGCTCGAAGCTCGGGCGCGCAGGCGACTGCGGCGCGCGCGGCGGCGGCGGGGGGTCGTAGGTCTGGGCGACAAATTCTTGCGCAAACGCCCGGGCTTCTCTCAAGGGTATCCCCACTTTGCGAACAATTCCGTACTCATCGACCGCCAGCGTGATTGGGACTGACTCAACTCCCAGCAAGTTGAGCGAATCCACAAGGATCGGCCACTTCATCTGCTTCCATTGCATGAAGAGCCGCGCGCGATCCGGATGCTGTTCTTCGATGATCCCCACCATTTGCAGTTTTCCCTGTTCGAGTAGGTCCTTCGTCGAATCGTACCACCCGGGCACGTGAACGCGGCACCCGGCTCACCAGGACGCGAAGATGTGAAGGATCAACTTTTTTCCCCGGAACTCCGAAATAGAGCCGGGCTTTCCATCCGCGAGCGTCGGAAGCACCATGCCAGGGAAAGGTTGGTCAACTTTGAATTCGACACCACCGGCCACGCCGCGCGGCGGCACAGCACCGAAGATCACTGCGCCCATAAGACAGACGAGAACTTGGTTTTGCATTCTGCGTGTGAACGTAGCGGTACGTGGTCTCTGCGAAAAGAAGAATCCCGGCTCTCCGGCTGCTTGGACCGTGACATCATCGGCAGCAACCGTAGCGCAGCTTTTTCTATCCGCGCCACGAGTGGGCGGGACGCACTCAAACCAATCATAAATCGTAAATCGTAAAATTTCACCTGGCCTCCCTGGCCTCGACCGTTCGCCCATCCGTAATGGACTGTTTGCCCGCCACGATAACCGCTTCATTGGCTTTTACTCCTTCCAGAATTTCAACCGAGACGCCGTCATCGAACTCTGTTTTCACGGGAACACGCGCGGCTTTGCCGTCGCGATAGGCAAAGACGAAGCTTTTCTTCTTTTCGGTCACCAGCGCTTCGGCGGGCAACAGCAGCGCGTCTGCCTTCTTCTCCAGCACAACCCGACAGTTGGCGTACATACCGGGACGAAGCACCAGTTCGGGATTCGGAATCTCTATTTCTGTGGTCATGGTCTTGGTGGATTCATCCAGCGCGTAGGCAAAGCGCGTGATTTGGCCCTCGAACGCGCGGCCCGGCCATTCTCCGACTGACACCTTGACGGGCAATCCCTTCTTAACCAATGGCGCCTCGGACTGCGGGATGGCGACTTCAACGCGCACGCGGCGGAAATCCATGAGCGTGACCACGGCCGCGTTCTTCGCGGCACTGCCCGAGGTGGCGGCCGATGGCCCAGAGTTGGGGGTGTATGCCGCGGGCCAATCGAGCAACACGCCCAGGTTGGAGAGGATGATCTTGCGCTCGTTCGCCGGGATGCACCGACTGAATGGCCGTCGCCACGTCGCGGATGAACGTCGCCGGGCCATGGCCAATCTGAAGCGGCAAATCATTGAGTTCCTCGACCGTGGCTACCATCCCGTTGGCGTTGATCTGGTAATCGAGCGCGCCGAACTTCGCGTTGCCCGTCGGAATCATCACGTTGTTTTCGCGAATGGCGTTGATCACAGCTAGCGGCGCCAAGCCGCGCGCCTGCGCCTTCTCGTGACCGACATACGCCAGAATACGGCGGAGCTTGCCGCCATAGACTGCGGGCGCGATAACACCAGTAATGGACTGAAGACGATTGCTCAGGTCGAAGCAGGCCACGTCGTAGGGCTTGGTCTCGTCAAAGGTGGGACTGGAGACGCTGATCAGTGCCAGCGGGATGGAAGCGGTCGGATCGAAAGGCATGACCATCGGCGGAATCGTTCCCGGCGGCAGGTAGTAGAGATCGCTCATGGCCAGCGAGGTGACCTGCGACATGGCTGTGTTCGCATCGATGTCCTCGCGGAACGAGTCCTTCACGACGCTCACGCCGACCATGGATTTGGCTTCCTGCCGCGCAGTGCCGTTGGCCTGGCCGGTCCAGCGTTGGAGGCGTGTGGTGATGTCCTTCTCCATGATTTCGGCGGGCATGCCAGGATAGAAGGTCAGGATTTGGACCGCCGGGGTTTTGAAGGTCGGCAGAATGTCCGTCGGCAAGCGGCTGATCGCCGTCAGGCCGATGACCAGAATTCCCATAGCCAAGACCACCACACCGTAGGGATTCTTCAGGGCGGCTTTAATCATTTTTCTTGAACAGGATTAGACATACCACGGGTGATCACGGGACCGGCGGCTCGCACCGAACCGGGCGGCGTCACCGTTTGGTCAGCCGCGGCAGCTAATCGGAACGCTCACGCCGCGCTAGTTTTCGTTTGTCTTGATTCGTGTTTTAATCGTCGTCGGCCAGTTCAACCCGGGCCACGCACGGACGCCACCAAGGCTTCCAAGTGCGACTTTGAAGTTTCAGCCACCGCGCACACCACCTGATCGCCGACGACTCGCGCTGCAAATTGGAGCAGGCCCGCGCGGCTGCAGATAACCGGCTCCCCCGACTCGATCCGCCGCTTGGCGCTTGGGAAGTGAACCAGTTCGGCCTTTTTCAGAACGATCAGCGAGACAGGAATGCCTTGGTATCGGCCCAAAATCCAGGCGACCGGCACTCCCGAAAGATGGCACACCCGTGCGCCCTCTGTCCGGAAGTCGGCAATGGACGGCCGAGTGGAAAAGGCTCGAACATCCAGCCGATCGTTGAACGTGCGAGCCAGCTCGTCCGGCACAGGACCGGCAAATTCCGGAGCCATAGCTCCGGCCAGGTAGGCGCGGTGATCCTTTGCGACAGCGACCGCCAGGTCCAGAGGCCGCCTTCCCAGCAAGATGAACATGGCCAAGAGCGCAGCCGATACCATCGAAGAAGCTCCCAGCAGAGCCAGTTTCCACCGTCGAGCCGGCTTGAGACGGCTCCATAAGTTTGCGGAGGAGATTTGCGCTTCCAGTTCTTGCCAGATCTCCGCGGTTTTCTCGCCGCGGCCCAAGGCGGCAAAAAGCCGCGTATCCAGCGCCCTTTCCGCCTCGAACGCCCGGGCGCAATCAGCGCAGGTCTCCAAGTGCTGCTCGATTTCAAAGCTCGTCTTGGCGTCCAATTCGGAGTCGAGGTACGGGCCGATCAAATTCCTGGCTTCGTGGCATCTCATAACGTCGCCCTTCTCTGGCAACTCCGAATCGCTTCGCGCATCTTCCTCCGCGCGCGCGCCAGATGCCCCATCACACTGCCCAGTGGGATATCGAGAGAATCACTGAATTCACGGTAACGGAGATTTCCAATCCCCCGCATGAGGAGAACGGCGCGTTCCGTCTCCGTGAGCGTTCTCAGAGCAGCGATCAAATCCTGATCCAAAGCGTCCCGAAGCGCCTCAGGCGAAAGGAGCCAATCGGTATAGGCTGCCGCTTGCTCCAAGGCGGGCAGCAAATCCATTTGGCGGGCGTCGAGGTGAAATTCCGACTGAGCGATGCGGGCGTACTTCCGATTCAGGGCGAAAACTTCGTTCGTGAGAATCTTGAAGAGCCACGCCCGAAAACTGGCGTTTTCATGATACCGGTCGAACGCTGCCCAAGCACGAAGGACGGCATTCTGGATTGCGTCGAGCGTTTCTTGCTCATTCCAAAACAGCCGCCTACAATACACTTCCAAATCCCGCTCGACGGGCCGCAGCAATTCCAGGAATCGCTCTGCCGGCGGTTTTTGGCCTTCGTTCATCGAGCTCAGGTTCTACCATAAAGAAAGTCAAAAGCGGGCCGTTTTAGTACAGCTTTCTGAAAGAGTTTTCGTTGCAGACTGTGCTGTCGAACGCACAGGCTGTGCGGCGAGAAACACAGGAGGGGAGAGGGGCATTTCCGCAGTCTAACGCATCATACGTTTTGAGAGCCAACTTGTATGTTGAAAAAGACGAGAATCGTGCAACCACCGGCGGCCCCGAACGAAGTGCGTATGGGACCTCGCAGACTCCCGGTCCTGTTAGGTGAGACCGAAAAGTGGACGATCCCAATCAAGCGCGCTCCGGGAGGCACAATCGTGACTCCAGGCGCTCATCCTCTTGACGACGCGCTGGGATATTGTCGGAAGACTCCGCTGAAAAGGTTATCCGATTGCGCAACGAGCGTCTTCGAAACCTTCCTCTCCGATCAGAGTGATCGTCTCCACCCGCAGGTGCGTCTTGCCACGCATGCTTTCATGCCACTTCCCAAAACCGGAAGGCAGTCAAGGAGCGGGCGATGTGTCCGCGAAATGCGATTTCATTCGACTGGCGCTTCACCGTTCGACGGTCAACCGCTTCGCCCAATCGATCAGTTGGTCATAGAGTTTCGCCTGCTGCGACTCTGGCAGCTCGGTCTGCTCCAGAGTCTCTTCCCAGACGGCACCGAAGCATTCTTCAACCGAAAACCCTTTCGCGACGCACTTGGTTAAGGCGCGTTGGAACTCCCGGCGGAAATGTTCCTGATTCCCTCTCGCGGTCACGACAGAAAACGCCATGATGCTAGATATGATATCTCAAAGCGGGCGCCAATTTCCGCTCGTTTCGGACCCAGAACATGTGCCGCTTGTCGTACGGCGCGGTCTTCGAGGTAACAGGACAAGACAGGGTCATGGTGCCCAACCGTTCGATCGCGAACGACCGTTCGTCTGGGAAGAACAACGGGCTCAAGTGCTCCTGTCCGCAGTTCTTGCATCGAAAGAACACTGGCATAGGCAATGGCTTGGGTTTGTGGTTTAGTCGTTGAAGGGACCCCGGAAACATGCCTCTGACTTCTCGAGCAACGCGACATCCGCGTGGTGTGCCCACAACAACCACGGAATACTCAAGCTTCAGAAGTAAGAAGAGCAGCGCCCGTGCCGTCTCAAAAACGAACAAAAATCACATTCCAGCGGCATGAGCGGAAAATGGCATGTCAGCATTCTGGTGCTCTTGGTCTATCTGGCGGTCTTCCAGTTCTGGCTGGCGGTTGATGCCGCCGGCAGGACGGCCAGCACCACGATCGTCGTGGTGGCGCTGACTGCGATCTTACTTCGGGGCGCGCGGGAGCAATATTTTGTCAATCGGTGGGATTTTCTGTTTCACGGTTGCGTCGTGCTGGACATCTGCCTGGAAGGATTCTTCATCCCCATTCACGAAGGCTTTGGGTTCTATCTCTGTGCGGCCGGCTTTACCGTTGTGATTGGCGGTTACAGGTCCGTAATTCTCAACCGAAGCCCTTCGAATCGGGGGGATTCGATTCAGTCCCACCAGAGCGGCGCTCGGGCCAAGACCCTTAATCCATCGGCAAGAGCTGAGCGTTCATCGAAATGAACCGGCCGCTGTTCCCCTCGCCCCGGCCCCGTTCCGCTCGGAGAGGGTTATGGACTTGCGCGTTGGGAAGAACCGAGCCGAAGGAAAGACGGAGCATGCGAGTCATGGATCCGAAGCGGCTCCCGGAATTTCCCTCTCCCTTGAGGGAGAGGGTCAGGGTGAGGGTGAAAGGCCCGACAAACCTGGCACGTTGGGACTGGCCGACGATTCTCCCTCACCCCGGCCCTCTCCCGCTGGGAGAGGGGGTATGCATTCGAGCGAGGATATCCGTGACGGTGCCGCGGCGGAACAAGACAAACCGTCCGAGTCCGGTAATCAGTGTGAACATAGATTTGCAATCGGCATCGAGGAGCCACGGGGCCTAGCGCGTCCCAGGTGGGGCTACCCCTTCAAAGCCTCCCGAATCCGTGTGACCAATTTGTTGTCCGCCGCCCCCGACCCGCGGAGGTAGAACAGGCTCGACGCCAGGTAACGGTCACGCCAAGCGGGTGAAACATGGCGATAATCTTCGAGCACCGCCGAACTGAATTTGTAGTCGTGTGAATCCGTTCCCTTCAGAAAGACCAGCCGCCGCGCCGCGTCGATCAGCGGTTTTGGATTCGCATTTTCTTTGAGATACGACAGCGCTTTGCGAGCGGCAGTCAAACGATCCTGGCTCGCGTCGGCGAATATTTCGTCGGCCGCGTGAGCCGGGTCGCTCTTCAACGGAAGCGGCTCAAAGCGGTCGATCTGATAATCTTTGGCCTGGTTGTTCAGGCGCGAACGGAACAAGGGAATGAACGAAGCATTCTGGAGCAGGAGCAAGCGCCGCGTTTCATCCTGTCCGCTGTTTTGATACGCGAAATGCAGGGCGTTCGTCGCCGTGACAGAATGCAGCGTGGCAATTCCTGGCTGCCGCATGAGCAACTCGCCGGCGGCGTCGAACATAGCGTCCCAAAGCGATTGCGGCGCGGTGCCTCGATTCAGCAGTTCCACGGCTTTCTTGGCCGCGTCCTCATCGGAACCTTGGCGGAGCGTGATCAACATCTCCGTCGCCGCGGACGGGTCCACTTTTCCGGCCTGCCAATCGGCCCGGATCTGCGACACCAACCGGGTGTTGCGACGCCAGGGGCGGTCCGAAGCGTAATCGTTTTTCGCTGGATTATCTTCGTTTCGATCCCGGGCCAGGAGAGCAAACGCCAGCGAACGCAGGACCGGTTCCGCGTGCTGCCATCCGATGGCTTGGAGGGTCCGCCAGCCATTGGCGACATAGATTGCCTTGTGCCCAATATTTCGAAAGTCGCGCTGGCCGTAGCGGGCGAACAATTCGAAAATTTCCTGGGCCCCCGCGCTGCGAGCCAAAGCGGTGGCCGCCGAGTCAGCCTCGGCTTCGTCCCAATTCTTCATCGACTCCGCGACCATCAGCCGGGCTTTGTGCGACGGTGGAATGGCCGATTCATCGACCGCCGGCATGGTCCAATCGCCGTCTCTGTAATCCTGCGCCTGCGAGGATTTGAAATTATCGACAGCCCAAAAGATGGGGAGCCACCGGTCCGAGTCCGGCGACGAGAGGCTGGCCAGGTGGGCGGAATTCACCACCATCACGGCGTGAAATTTGAAGCCGACCGGACGCGGCTGGATGTTGCGGATGCCTGCGAGTAAAACCGCCGCCAGGACTTCCCGGTAACTTAGGCCGCCTCTAATTCGGGTGGCGATCTCTTCCAGGAGCCGTTCCCGGGGTGTGTCTTCCAGGAACCGCACGAGCGGCTCGATTTCACCGTCGAATCGGACAATTTTCGGATCCAGTTTCGCATCCGCCGCGGAGAGGCGCGGCAAGCGTGAGAGGAAAGCAAAGTCACCAAGGCCAAACAAGGCCGTGGTGCTCGCGGTTCTGTGGAGGAAATTTCTGCGGGTCAATGGGGCATTCATGCCGGATCTCCGTTTGGTGGTTCGTGCTCAATCGCTACTGGTCAACCGTCCATAACTTGGCGCATTCAGCGACCTGCGACAAGCACGATCGCGGAATTCCGTGCACCCACCGGTTGTCGGTAGAGCGGGCGTCTCGCCTGCGAGTTCGCCGAGCGTCCCGCTCGGACGCGGCCCGGCGGCGAGACGCCGCTCGAACTCGCAGCCGAGGACGGTTGCGCTACGATCACCGACAACTTCGGGATG
>JACQWK010000532.1 GCA_016209525.1 Verrucomicrobiota bacterium | reverse complement strand
CAGGCTTGGTTTCATGGCTCTATATTGTATCTCTACAGATACAATATCAACCTAAAAGTTCAACGGAGACTCTTGCATTTCCGAAATTGGTTACTTTGGCGTCACAGGCCCGACCACTGACCACTGACCACTGATCACTCACTCACTCAATGCGCACCCGGTAAAACCGTTGGCCCGATCCAGACGCCGCGTCGGCAAATGTTTTCGGCCCGCCATCGCCCTCCAGCGTGGCAACAACTGTCCAAACGGGTGAGCCGAGGGATTCCGAGCGTTCGACCGGAAACAGTCTCCAAATAGAGGTTATAGTTGAGCGGGCCGAGGACGAGAGGAGGAAAAGAAGTATCCAGCTTCCCATCCTTTTGGAAACGGCCCAACGTCGTGACTTGTGAAGGGACACCCGGACCGAAGGCGCGCGAGGAGCACGCTACGAGCAGCCGGTCATCGCCCTGCACGGCGATTTGCGGAACGGGCGATTGTCCGAGCGCAATGCGGAATGATCGATATTGGCATTCGTGTTGAAGCCGGCAGATTCGAGAACGGTGTCGAAATTGAGGGTTGCTTCTACTGTCCCAATCGGCGACAGAGCAACGATTCGGTTCGGCGGTTTCCCCAGCATGGGATACCGGCTTGTCGCGACGATGACTCGCTGGTCGCCCATTGCGGTCAAGGCAACGACTTCATTGGTCAGACCGTTCGGAACAAAGCTTTCGTCCAGCGTCCCGTCCGCATGAAGCCGGGCCAACCCGTTTCTCGAAACGCCGCCGACCGTCTTGAAGGCTCCGCAGATGGCGATTTTGCCGTCCGGTGCGACGGAGCACGAAGCCGAGCAGTCTGGATTAGCGGATTGTTGGATAAATGGCTCAGTGTCGGCAGACACCATCACTCCATTCATCCACCAATCCAACTATCCAAACATCCATGTAACGCGTTTCAAGGTTAAGTGGTTAGATCGGTTAAAAGGGTTACAGCGCTAAAACGTGAAACGTAAAACGGGATGAATGACGAATGACGAGTTTCCAATGACGAAAGAATTTCTAAATCCGAATTCCGAACGCCAAGCTCCCGCCTCGGCCGCCGTCATTCGGTCTTTCGAGCGTTGTCTTTCTTTTGTCACTCGTCATTCGGCTTTCGTCATTGTCCAGGTGTGATGTGTGACTGACAACTGATTGTACGCGTGTCTCGAATATGCGGCGAGGCTCTCGCGAATCATGACGAGAGAGAGGGGGCGAGGGGCATTCGTCTGATCTGGAAAGCGATTGGGATAGAAATCAGGGGACGCCTTCCAAAATATCCCGCGCTTGCCGGAGGAGACGGGAGCCTCGTTCGGCGTCTCCCAATTCCAGGCAAACCTCGCCCAGGGTCATGACGGCCATTCCGCCCCAAAATGACTGCGCCTTGCCGGATTCGACAATCTTTTCCAGTTCGTTCCTCGCTTGGGAAAGCTCGCTTTGCCGAATCCAAAAGAATCCCCAGGCGATGGCCGCGAGCGCCGCATCGAGTTGCTCCAGGTGCGGAATGGCGGTGGATGCGCGGTCCGGGTTTGGCGAGAAGGACCGTTCGAAAAGCTCGCGAAAGCCAGGTTGCCGGCCGTGGAGCGTCACTGCAAATCGACGCACTTGATCCAGCATCGTGGCGAGCCTCGGACTCATGTCCGCGCGCCATGCGTTGTGCCTGCGGACCCCGGCTGGTCGCGAATCAGGGAACGGAGTTGAAGCATCGCTCACCTCAGGAGTCTGGCTGGCGCCTGGGGGAATGCCAATGGCAATTGTTTCTGACGCCCCGCGCAGCAGGGCTGCATCAAGCGCTTCATCCTCTCCCCGCGAGGAACAAGTGGGGAGAGGACTGAGGAGAGGGGAACCAATAAAAACGCGCCTCCTCTCCCCAACCCTCTCCTCCATCCGATGGAGGAGAGGGAGGATTCGCGATTATCAATCTGCTGGCCAGCGCCGGGTAAAATGGATATTGCTCGCGGCGCTCATTGTGACTGTCCAGTTGAGATGGGGAGCACATTCATGGCTAGGACCGCTATGGAAAACCCTGCGGGAGTCAAGGCAGCCGGCCCGGCGAAAGTGTCGCTGCCGGACGCCCAAATCGCCGAAGATTCGGTCTCGTTGGCCGGAGGCCCGCGTTGGCGCCGCGGTTTCTGGAGCTTGATCGTCACCCAGTTTCAGGGAGCGTTCAGCGACAACGTTCTCAAAAACCTGGTTGTTTTCCTCATCGTCGGCACCGGTCTTTCGATTGGCGAGAAGCATCGCATCGGCGAACTCGTAGGCGCGCTCTTCGCGCTCCCTTTTATCCTGTTCTCAATGGCTGGAGGCTATCTCGCCGATCGATGCAGCAAACGAACCATCACCGTCGGCGTGAAAGTCTTCGAAATCGGAGTGATGCTCTTCGCGACCGCCGGACTCGCGTGGAACAATTTGCCGATCCAGTTGGCCTGCGTTTTCCTGTTGGGCACCCACAGCGCTTTCTTCGGGCCGTCGAAGTATGGCTTGCTTCCGGAACTGCTCCCGGAGAAGCGCCTCTCCTGGGGGAATGGCATTCTTGAGTTGGGCACGTTCACGGCCATCATTCTGGGGACCGTCGCGGCCGGCTTCATGGCGGAGCACCTGCGAGGCCGCCATCTTTGGTCTGGCATGCTTCTGATTGGACTGGCGGTTTTGGGACTGATGACCAGCTTGGGAATCACGCGCGTTCCTGCGGCCGATCCTAACAAAACGTTCCGCCTGAACTTTTTCGGAGAAGTGTGGCGGCAACTCGCCGGCGTCAAGAACGACCGGCCATTGGTGCTCGCGCTCATCGGCAATACCTACTTCAACTTCCTGGGTGCGCTGTTCCTGCTCAACATCTTTTTCTTCGGCTCGGAAGTTCTGCGGGTGAGCGAAACTCGCATTGGATTGCTCAACGTCGCTTTGGCTCTGGGGATTGGCACCGGCAGCGTGGCCGCGGGCTATCTGTCAGGGGGCAAGATCGAATATGGGCTGGTGCCGCTCGGGGCCATCGGGTTGACGGTCAGCGGCCTGGCCTTGTCGGCTCCTGGCCTTGTGTATTCCGAGGCGTTGGTCCGGCTTGGGTTGCTCGGTTTTGCCGGCGGCTTTTTCATCGTGCCCGTCTGCGCCATTCTCCAGCATCGGCCCGACAAGACCAACAAGGGCGGACTGCTGGCCACCGCCAACTGGCTTTCGTTCGTCGGAGTGTTTTTGGCCTCGGCCGCTCATTACGTGCTGACTCACTGGGCCGGCTCCAGTCCCGAGCAAATCTTCCTGGCGGGCGGCCTGCTGACCTTGGCCGGCGCGGCGTACGCGGTTTGGCTTCTGCCCGATGCGCTGCTGCGCTTCGTCCTCTGGGCGCTGACCCGGTCGATTTACCGCATTCGCGTCGAAGGGCGCGACCACATCCCGGAACGCGGCGGGGCGTTGTTTGTCTGCAATCACCTGTCGCAAGTCGATGCGCTCTTGCTTCTCGCTTCCACAGACCGCCGTATTCGCTTCATGATGTACCAAGGCGCTTATGAGTTGCCTTGGATTAAGCCGCTCGCGCGCGCCATGCGGGTGATTCCGATCTCCTCGGAACGGCGGCCGCGGGAGATGATCCAATCGTTGCGCGAAGCCGGCGAGGCGATCAAGAACGGCGAAGTGGTCTGTGTCTTTGCCGAAGGACAGGTTACGCGCATTGGACAAATGCTGCCGTTCCGGCGCGGCTTTGAGCGCATCCTGAAGGACGTGAATGCGCCGATCATCCCGGTGGCGCTGGACGGCGTCTGGGGAAGCATCTTCAGTTACGAGCGGGGCCGGTTTGTCTGGAAGTTGCCGCGCCACATTCCGTATGCGGTGACGATTGTGTATGGCAAGCCGATGCCTCCGAATTCGTCAGCCTACGAGGTGCGCGAGGCCGTCCAGCAATTGATGGCCGAGGCTTGGCCGCATCGACGCCGGCGGATGCGGACGCTGCACCGCGCTTTCGTGCGCGTGGCTCGTTGGCATCCGTTGCGATTCGCCCTGGCGGATGCTCGGACCGGGAGCTTGAGTTTTGGCGCGGCCCTCACGAGAACCGTCTTGCTGGCCCGGAGACTCAAGCCGATGTGGCGCGACCAGTCCATGGTGGGGATTCTGTTGCCGCCGTCCGTTCCGGCTGCTCTAGCGAACTTGGCGGCTTTGCTGTCAGGCAAGGTTCCGGTGAATTTGGACTATAGCGTCTCCGAAACCACTCTGGCGTCGTATTGCCAGCAGTGCCGCCTCAAGACGATCCTCACTTCGAGAGCATTCTTGGCACAGACCAAAATTGAAGCTCCAGTCCAGCCGGTGTTCCTCGAAGACATTGCCGAAAACGTCGCGGCGGTCGAAACCTTGCTGGCCTTCGTCTTGAGCCGGGCGCTGCCGGTTCGCGCGTTGGAGAAAAATCTCGGCGCCGTCAAGGAGCTTGGACTCGACGATTTGGCGACGATCATCTTTTCGAGCGGGAGCACCGGCGACGCGAAGGCCGTCATGCTGAGTCACTACAACGTGGTTTCAAACATCGAGCAACTGGGACAAACATTCGCTTTGTCGCGCAAGGACCGTTTGCTGGGCGTGTTGCCGCTGTGCCACGCATTTGGGTTCACCGGAACTCTTTGCCTCCCGGTGTCGTTAGGGGTGGGCGTCGTCTATCATCCGGATCCGCTCGAGGCCCGCGCCGTCGGGGACCTGGCGCGCGAGCGAACCGTCACAGTGCTGTTGGCCACGCCGACGTTGCTGGAGCAATACCTGCGAGGCTGTTCGCCCGAACAATTCGGCAGTCTGCAGTATGTTGTGGTGGGTGCAGAAAAACTCTGTGAGCGCGCCGCCGCCGCGTTTGAGGAGCGGTTCGGTGTCCGGCCTTTCGAAGCCTATGGATGCACGGAGTGCGCGCCTGCGGTCGCCGTGAGCACACGGGATTTTCGGGCGGCGGGATTTCGCCAAGTCGGTTCCAAGCGCGGGAAGATCGGCCACCCACTCCCCGGAGTCGGCGTCCGGATTGTCGATCCGTCAACGAAGCAGCCGCTGCCACATGGCCGAGCGGGCTTGCTGCTCGTGCGCGGACCGAATGTGATGCGAGGGTACTTGGGGCGTCCGGAAAAAACGGCGGAGGTTTTTCAAGATGGCTGGTTTATCACCGGCGACATCGCCACGCTCGACAAGGACGGTTTCCTGGAGATCACGGATCGATTGAGCCGATTCAGCAGGATCGGCGGCGAGATGGTTCCTCATGTCAAGGTGGAAGAAGAACTTCACGAAGCCGCCGGCGCGACGGACCCGGCCTTTGCAGTGGCCGGGGTTCCAGACGGGAAAACGGGGGAACGACTGGTGGTGCTCCACACCCTGAATCAAGCCGAACTGAAAGCATGTCTGGAGAAATTTGCCCACGCCGATTTGCCGAACAATTGGAAGCCGCGGGCGGACCGGTTTTTTCACGTCGGTGAGTTGCCTCGGTTGTGGGCGGGCAAGCTAGACTTGCGCAAGGTCCAAGAGCTGGCCCTCAGGCTCGCGCAAGCTTCTTGAACAACCAGCGCTACCGCTTCGATGGGCCGGAAGTACCGAGCAATTTCATTAACTCCGTCGGCCTGACGGGGGGTTGGAATGCGGCTGATGGGTCCGGGGCGCTTATCGCGCCTCCGCTTCTTGGGAAGTAGCGGACCAGCCTTTGCAGACTGACGTCCATCTCGACGGAAGCCTTCCTTGTGGTTGACTTTCGTTGAGCGAACTTGCTCGGAAGGGCCATCGATTTCGGCGAAAAAAGTTCCAGTTCCTCCGTTCCTGCCGACACTGCAGCCCCGTTCTTGGCGGCGGCCGGTTCCCCCTGCGTCGGGGGTTCTGAAACGATTCCATCCGCTTGGGTTCGGTTCGGAGACAGGAAACGCAGAGCTTGCGGCGGAGGGTGCGGTTTGAGCGACGTCGTCTTCGGCGTAGGAGCCAACCCCACAAGTGGCGGCCGCGGTGCTTCGCTTCGATTGGGGGCAGCACGGCCGGGGCTGTCGGCGGCGTGCAGACCCATCGAGAGGATCGCCGAGATGGCCAGAACAAGTGCACCGAGCTTCATGCGGTTGGCAGCGGTTAACGCTCTGGTTTTTGTATCAGGCGGCCAAGACACTGTCGATGACGAAGGTGAATTTTTGCTTGGAGGCTTCGTTTGCTTCGCGCCGGGTCCGGAGACCGGCGCTCAAGACGAGGCGCGCCGGGCACCATGCACCTGCTCAAAGGATTGCCCTTGGCTTCGCCGCTACGCGGAGCGTGAATCGCCCACTTCTCCGGCGCAGGCGCACAGGCGACTGGAAAGCCTGAGAGAGCAGCTTGGAATGCAGCGTCTCCTTTTTTGCGCCGGCCGCGAGAACTCTGCCCTGTTTCAAGATCAGCACGTGCGTGAAGGCAGGCATGATTTCTTCGACGTGGTGCGTGACGAGAATGAGCGTCGGCGAATTCCTCCGCCGGCCCAAATGATCGAGGAATTGAAGGAAGTGTTCTCGCGCGGCCGGATCCAAACCGGCACAAGGTTCGTCCAGGATCAAGACAGACGGCTTCGCCATGAGCGCGCGGCCAATCAGCACGCGCTGGCGTTCGCCCTGGGAAAGATAGCCCCAGGGCCGGTCGGCCAGATGGCCGCACTCAATTTGGTTCAGAATGCGCAGGGCCTGGCGCCGGTCCATGGACGTGATCCGGCCCCAGTAATCAATCATCGCGTATTTGCCGCTGACAACGGTCTCTAGGCCGGGCTCGTCGTCCGCCATCCGCTGGCGGATGGCGGAGCTCACCAGCCCGACTTTTTTGCGCAGCTCGGGCCAGTTAGCATGGCCGTAGCGCCGCCCCAAGAGTTCGACGCTGCCGGCGGTGGGGGTGAGATAGGCCGTCAGAGCGCTCAGAAGGGAGGTTTTGCCCGAACCATTGGCTCCAAGAATCGCCCAATGCTCCCCGCGCCGTACTGCCCACGACAGGCCATCCAGGATGAGAGTCTTACCTCGGCAAACGGTGAGATGAGACACCGCGATGACGATCCGGTTTCGATTTCTCTTCAACGGCGCAGGCATCAGTCCAGTACCAGACCGAGATCAAAGCCCCGTTCCAGGAACCGTTGGCTCGTAGCCGCCGGCGTGAGGAGGCGGACACGGTGGTTAAGGACGAAATCCGCCTCCTCACGCCAGCGGCTACCGTTCATCGTTCGAATGCGCTTGGGAACCGCTTGGGAGCCGTCAATCATTACAGACGCATAGTTATTTCAGCGTTGCCCGCCCCGCAAACTTCTTTTTCGCGGCGACTGTGAAATCTTTTGACAGCCCGGCTCATTCGACTAGCCTGGATCACACCATTATGAGACTTGGAATAAACACCTTTCTCTTCACCTCTCCTTTCACGAACAAGAGCACGTCGCTCTTTCCGCAATTCAAGAAGTGGGGCTTTGAAACTGTGGAAATTCCGATTGAAGATCCTTCCCACATCGATCCCGCTTTCGTCAAAGCTCAACTGGACAAACACGGGCTTGTCTGCGGCTCCGTCTGCGCCTGCATGGGGCCGGACCGCGATCTGCGCGGCACCCCGCAGCAGCAGCGGACCGGCTTGAATTACATGTTGAAACTCATCGACCAGATGGTCGTGCTCGACTGTCCGCGCTTGATCGGACCGGAGTATTCGGCGGTCGGTCGCGCCGATGCGGTTCCGCCGAATGAACAGAAGCAGCAGTGGAAGACCGTCGTCAAGAATCTGAAGACCCTCTGCAAATACGCGGAACAGAAAGGCAAACAAGTTTGCCTCGAACCGCTGAACCGCTTCGAGACTGATTTCATCAACACCTGCGATCAGGCGCTGAAAATGGTCCGCGATGTCGGAAGCTCCGCCTTGAAACTTCACCTCGACACCTTCCATATGAACATCGAGGAGAAAAACCAGGCCGCGGCGATCCGCAAAGCCGGCAAACTCCTTGGTCATTTTCACGCCTGTGGCAGCGACCGCGGCACGCCGGGCCACGATCACATCGATTGGAAACCGATTGCCGCTGCGCTCAAGGGTATCGGCTACAAAGGAGACGTGGTCATCGAATCGTTCACCACGGATGTCAAAGTCATTGCGCGGGCTGCTGCGATCTGGCGGCGTATCGAGCCCACGCGCAATGAGATCGCAGTCAAAGGCTTAAAATTCTTGCGCAGGACCCTCGCTTGACCCACTATGACGCCGCGCAGAGCACGGCCTAGGTCTGCGCTTGCCCCATAAGAAAATGCGGGACAATTGTCGGGTAATCTTGTAACTCTGAGCGATGCTAACTACATCGTCCGTTAAGCAACGACTTTCCGAGCCCGAGAACGTGAAACGGGTG
>JACQWK010000522.1 GCA_016209525.1 Verrucomicrobiota bacterium | reverse complement strand
CAGGCACGACCTGCGACCCGCTTGTAGTCCCGGCTTTAGCCGGTTTTCTCGCGCGGGCCGGCTAAAGCCGGGACTACATACGGGTCATAATGAGAATTGCTGGGCGGCGGGGTGTACTGATAGCCCTTGTCCTCGCGTCGAGTTAACATGCTCTCGAAAACAATTCCCCCTGTGCGATGATCGATCAATTGAAAGGCACTCGCCTGGTCAATGGTTAGTTCACCCAGATTTCCCAGGTAGTAGCCCACGAGGCCGGTCTTCGAGAATTGCGGCAGGTAACCGACCTGATTGACATGAATCGCCGGGCTGTAGCGGAGGGGATCGGCCTTCGCCACGAACTGCCAATGGGTGGGCCAAAGTCTCTGACTGGGGTTTTGAACTACCACCGTTCGGTCTGTGGCGATCGGCGAGGCGAGTTTGAGATAGAGATGATCGGCAATCCGCAGATCACGCTGCCGAATTGGCGCATACAAGGGTCGGCGCTTAAACCCGACGGATTGGACTCCCATCGCTTGGCCATCCGCCAATACCACGAATTCTGAACTGGCCGGCGGATTAAATTGGCCGTTCGCATCCACAAAATCCCAGCGGGCGACGCGGCTTGGGTCCGGCGCCTTGGCATTGATCAAGACCAATTCCAAAACTGTGGGTGAAAGGATTCGCAACTGATGCGAGCCCAGTTGCGGCATCGACAGCGTAATGGCGTCGGTCATCTCCAATTCGGACGCTGTGCTCGTGGTCCACAGGAGGGGGCAGAAACACCCTAAGAGTGCGAGAGGTACAAATTCCATTTTCATACTCTCAATTGACCTATCCCATGAGGTCGCGTTCGAGGGGTGTACACCCGGTAGGTAGATACCCCGCTCTGCCATTCGTGGACTGACGCACCCCAGCCTCATTTCTTCACAGGATAAGCCCAGGTCCACCGATGGACAAATTCCTGTCCCCGCCGCGTCAGATGGACTTCGGAGGACAACGTAAATCTGCCATTACTTGTTCGCCGATGGGCCGGAATGCCGCCGCTGATCGCATCGCGTGGGAGTTGAGTGACGTATTCTGGCACGAGCGCATCAAGGGTTTCAGGATATTGCCCGCGCGCCAACCAGTACCGTTCCAGCGCGCAGGCCAGGATGGCTTGGTTGACCCAGGTTTGGTGCTGCGCAAACTCGAACGCGAAATTCTCGAAGTTGTAACGAACCGCATTGTGGTTCAGGAACGCACTGCTCTTCTCTAGGGCGATCGAAGCGGCCTCCGTCGTTTCCAGAAAAGCCCGCCCCTGCCCGGCATCGACCATGGGCATGAGTTGGTCACGATAGAGATGGTAGATTTCGATCTGATGGCGATAGGTTCGGCCTGCGGGATAAAACCATCGAAGCCGTTTCCAGCGCTCCTCGCGAGGATTCGCCAGCGGGACTCTTGCTCCTGCCAACACCGACCGAAACCGGTCCCATGCTGCGATTTGGAGCAGGGTTTCAACGCGCATCACCTTCGGACAGTCCGCGAGCGGAGTGAACGACTGGAGCAAGCCTTGCATCGCCGCAAGCTGCTCGGCCGGCCAGTGCCGCTCGGCCAAGCCCTCCCAAATGACTTGAAATGCTGAGCCCAGTAGCGCGTGTGCGGCGCGCTGCGTCTCCATGACCGGTTCTGTCCTCAAGGTTGCCGCCAGCCGAAAGATCAACTCAAGATCTTCGAACGCCTCCGAAGGTCTGTTTTGATGGAGTTCTGCGACGGCCCGGAGCTGCAAGACGCCGCCGATGCCCTGGAAGACGCTCACGTAAAAGCGAGGCGCGGACTGAAGTTGCGCCAGATTGAACGGGAGTTGGGCGTGCGGTCGCGCCTTAGCAACCCGAATCGCCGCGAGTTCGGGCTCGAATTTGCTCAGGGCACGAAGCACCTCACCGGCCGGATCATTCGTCTGGGCAGATGTTGGAAATTGAGCCAGGGATTTGAAATGTTTCTGGCAGGCTTTAAGGTCGGTCACTTGCTGGGCTTGCCAATTGCCGAATTGCGAATAACGACTCGCCCACCAGCCGCCGGGGCGCCCATCCAGATTAATAGATTGAAGCTTGCTCAGCTTGTCGGTCTGGCGCCACCTTTGGACGCCGGGCGCGATGGTCTCGAAGTCGAACAACGGCCGAAAAATCGGAGCTGCGGCGAAGTTTTGGTCGAGCGGAACGGGCTCGGACGAGAGCGAAGCTAAGTCGAGGGTTTCGCCGGCAACCGCAAGGGCTTGTTGGAATTGGCTCCAGGCCCGCTCGCCGCGCCAATTCTCTTCGAAGTGCCAGAGCCATCCAATCGCGAGTGCGCTCGCCCCAACGAGCGCGAAGCGCACCACGATTCGCCCGCGTTGCCGCCAGGAGCGTTTCCTTTGCAGGAACAGGAAACGATCCGTCACGGCGACCCGGAAGTCGCGGCTCAGCCGTCGCCAGGCCCAAATCGAAAGGGCGACGTTGTGGGCGAGTCCGAGCCCGAAGCCCACGGCGAGGCAGAGGTAGAGCAGCTCGAATTCGCTCCAGAAGAAATTGATGTAGTCCATCGCCGCGACGAAGAAAATGAAGATGGGCCAAGGGGGGATCAGGACCAGCGCGAGCGTCAACCAGGGAGCGATGCGCGCGTGTTTGACCTTCAGGCCCATCCACATTCCAACCCATCCAAGCGTGATCCAGTGAATAGCCAGCAGAATCCCTATGGCCATGACCACGATGAACACGAAGAGAAAGTGCCAGTCGATCCCAGGCAGTCCCGAAAGCCCATAGGCAAAAGCGGATTTGATTATGTCCCAGGCGGTCTTCGCCGGCGACAACTCTTCGGCCGCGAACAGCTCCAACAGACCCCAGACAAACACCCCGTGGGCCAGCAATGCGGCACACATCGGCCCCCATAACTGGCGGATGAGGGCGAGCCATTGTCCACGCCAGATCTGGCGCGCTGGCAAAGGAGTGGAGAGGAGCAACTCCAACGCACCGCTGCGGCGGTCCTCGACAAATCGGTGCGCGGCGTAGGTGGCCACCCGAAAGAGAAGGATCCCATGGAGGCTTGCGGTGGTCCAAAACCACACGAAAACCAAACCACCGTAGGGTCGCGCGGATCCCCCGAAATTGGGTCCGACGCGCCAGCCAATCCAAATCCCAAGACTGGCCAAGCCGACGATGAAGAGAAGAGAGCCATAGACACTCAATCGTTCTCGCGCGCCCAGCCAGTAGAACGGATTCAAGTCCAAAAGCCGGCGCCTGCCTCGACCTGCGTGATCAGCGCCAAATTTCCAGCGCCGCCAGCGTTCCCGCCAGCGGAAGGTCTTCCGGCCGCCCGGCCTTTCTTGCCAGACCTTGGGCAGGATCCAGCAAGCTAGCGCCAGGCAGACAAACGAGAGTCCGAGCACCGTCAGGACTGACCACCAGAAGTAATCCTGTAGCGCCCAAGCGGAGCCGCGCAAAGCCTGGAGCTGCGTGTAGAACGGACATGCCAGCTCCACCACATGCGCCCACTCGGGGGCCTGGTAGTAAACCCGCAGCAGTTCGCTGAACCCGTAAAGGCCAAATCCCGCGAACGCCATGAAGCCAAGCGCGAAACTGGCGGCTCCCAAGGCGCGTTTGCTGAGCGTCGATACCAGCAGGCCCGCGGAAAGCGAAAACAAAAGCGTGTTGCAGAGATTCAGCGCGACGCGGCCGAAATCGGACAGTTGCACCCCGCCCATCATCAACGGAATCGCCAGAACCGGGAACAAGGCCAATAAGCCTAGAAAGCAGTTGAGGGAGTTCGCCATCAATTTGCCGATGACGATGTCATGGCCCTTAAGATCGGTCAGGAAGAGGAGGCCGATGGTGTTTTCCCGCTTCTCCGAACTCAACGAATCGGAAGTCAGCGTTACGCCTGCAATCAGGCAATAAACAAAAGCGATCCAGGCCAGAGCTTCGAACAGGTCCGGACCCGATACTCCGCGCCCATGCCACCAAATCAGCCAGACTGTCCAACCGAAAATGAGCACGCCGACGCCTGCCATGCCAAGGCGGGCGCGATAGGTCCGCGGCTGGCGCGCGGCGACTCGCAATTCACGTTCGGCGATGGGGAGCACGAATTAGTTGAGGGTTGAGAGTTGAGGGCCAGGCGTTTCAAATTCGCAAGCGAGGCGCGAGCGGCCAGAGGAAATTTCTTAGGGAAAACAGCTCCCAAGCAAACGGCAGATAACCGATGTACCCAAGCAGTGGCATTTCGAAAATATGGAGGAATTCGGCTCCGGGAGTGTGGTAAATCCATTTCGGGAAAGAATAGAAATTCCACATCTCCCAGAAAATTCCGCAGATCAATGCTGCGAGCGAGAGGGAAACGACCGGACGCCAATCGCCGTCTTGCAGCCATTCCAGAAAGTTCTGGCGGCCGAGCAACACATTGAGCGGCTCCAAAATCAGGAAGACGGCTCCCCAAACCAAGGGATAGCAATACTCCGGCCAAGCCATCGTCAACCCCAACATGGCCAAACCTCCGGCTAAAAGTTTCAGGCGAACACCGGACGTCGGATTCAACTTCGGTCCCGGGCCGAGCCGCTCGATCCACCTGAAGCTTCGGACCAACTCGGCGGACTCGAACACTGCGGGCATGACCGTGGAAAACGAAAGGCTTGAAAGCAGGAAGTATTCGAATCCGCTGAAGTGTTCTCCGCCCAGATACTCCCAGTTCTTCGTCCGCCAGTTGATGACCTCAAAGAGCCACCATGCCGGAGCGGAAGCTGCGAACAAAGCCCAGAAAGCGGTCCGCGAGCGGGTGTAAAGCGAGGTGCCGCGCCGGCCAAGAACGAGCGCATCGACCACAAGGATGTATCCCAGCCAGAGCGGAAAGAAAAGGTAAGCGGTGCGCAATCCCGGCAGAAACCAGTTCAGCGGCCAAAACGTCGAAACTAGGATGGCTCCAATCCAGCCATGCGGGGCCCGAGAGAATGGTGCGACGATCTTCACTCGGCCCATCATAGGAATAATTACGGTCCTCGGCGATCAATTGTCGCCGCAGGCGCAGCAGCGACATTCAGCAGTCCAGCGACACTTCGGGAACCCGACCTGCGGCGTCCGAACTTCACAGTGCATCGACCGACGCGAAGCGTTTGGAGTGCTTAGCGTGATTTGCACGTAGGGCAGGCGCATGGCTTGCGACTCAGTCCATTGAGAAATGTTGCAGAAAAGACAGGCTGCAAGCCTGCCCTGCTTGTGGCGCAAGCTCCCGGTTCCATCACTCGGCGACGGCGCGGAAAAACCGGTGAGGCTCGCTCGGATGGGGGTAGTCGATGAACACCGTTTCATTTTCGTTGGTGAAGATTCCCAAAGGCGTCCAATCGCGCAAGTCGGTGGAGGTCTCGATTCGGTATTTCTCGCCGGGCCATCCGTGCAGCCTGAGCTGAAATTGATTTGCCGACCGAGGCATTAGCGCGGTCAGGCCAATTCCGAACTGTGCCAGGCGTTGTCCGGATATCGGAATGCTGACGCCGTCGAAGGATACCGTGCCGATAAATTCCGACGGCTCGATTCGCGCCGGGCCTGGCCTGACTTGGTACCGCAAAAGCCTGGGTGTGTCGTCCAAATAAGGTCCCCACTTCACGAGGCGTGTCGCCAAGTCGAATTCCCCACCTTGGTTGATGTTCTCGACAGTCCAGTCGCGAGGAATTCGGTCTTGCGCGGCATACGCCGTCACAGCGCCGGCCGGCTTGACCGCAATCTCCACTGTGGAAAACTCCGAAGGGAGGAAGCGACTTGGCAAGATCCTTTCGGCCGCCATCCTCGCGTCAGTCGCCCGAGTGGATTTCTGTTGTTGCGGCCTCAGCGAGTTCCCCGAAGCGAGGCTTTCCCACCAGATCGGGGCTGTGGCGGCGGCGGTGTTAAAGACGTAATCCTCGCCGGCTCTCCACAACGCGCCCGCGCGGGTGACGAAATCAATCGGGATCGGATTGGGTTCAACCGGCCACCGAGTTCCCTTTCGCCACGCAGTTCCATAGGCCGTGAGCTCGTCGATCGCAATTCGGAAATCTGCCGGATTCCTGTCGCAGGGATGCATCGGGGCCAGTGCGATCTGCGCCTCTCCACCGATGGCGCCGCGATCGCCGTCCACCGAAACGAGCCCGCTGAATGTCTTTCGGTCGAGGTCACCAGGCGGGGGCGTCAGGACGTACGAAAGATTGCGCGGCAGTCGATCGAAGAACGGGCCGAACTTCACCTTGGCTCGTGTGGCATCGTAAAAGCCGCTATCGCTGATGTCGCTGATCGACCAACCTGCCGGGGGGCCGTCTTCGACCGCATAGACCGCAGCATCGCTTGGCGGCGAAGCCCGAAGCACCACCCTGAACTTCAGGCGCGGAGAATAAACGGGCGGCAGATCCCGCCGAACGAAATCGGCCCGCGGCAACACGCGCAGTTCCGCGGATTCGCTCGTCGCCGCGCCGTGCGAATTGCTCACGATGACGGAGTAATTTCCCGCATCCGCAGGTCGCGCGTTGTTCAAGACAAAACTGGAGGCAGTCGCGCTCGGAATTGGTTCGCCATTCAACAACCATTGATACGCTAGCGGCTCGGGGCCGATGGCCGCCACCTGCAAGACGACGTTCGTCCCGTAGGGGACCGTTTGTGATCGGGGTGGCGCTGTGATCTGTGGAATCAGCAGCAACTTGACGATGCGGACGCTGTGGTTCTCCGTATCCGCCACCAGTAAGTTCCCGCCGAAGTCCAAGCCGATGCCTCCGGGAGCGTTGAATTGCGCTACCGATTGGTCCCCGTCCACGTATCCCGGCAAGCCGGTGCCGGCCACGATGGTAACGCGTCCTTGCGGCGAGATTTTTCGGATCGTGTGGTTGCCGTGTTCGGTGACGTAAAGATTGCCGACCGGATCGACGGCGATGCCATCGGGTTGGTTGAACCGCGCCTCAGGGCCTGTGCCATCGAGAATGCCTGGGAAGACAGACCCCGCCAGCGTCGTGACGCTTCCGCCGGGAGTGATTTTGCGAATTCGATGGCTGCCCCATTCCGTCAGATAGATGGTTCCAGTCCGGTCTATGGCCAAGCCGGCCGGCTGATTCAACTGCGCTTCTTTGCCCTTGCCATCGTTGTATCGCGCCGTGCCGTCGCCGACGAACGTGGTCACTTCACCAGCAGGACTGATTATTCGAATTGTATGGTTGTTGAATTCCGAGACATAGAGATTTCCCGACCGATCGGCCACGAGATCGTTGGGAAAACTGAATTGCGCGTTAGTCCCGACTCCCTCCATGTAGCCGGCTGTGCCACTGCCGGCAATCGTCGTGACCATCGGCGGGGCCCCAAAGCTGATCTTGCGAATGCGGTTGTTCCCGGCGTCGGCGACCCACAGTTCGCCGGACGCGCCCGCAAAGACACCCAACGGCATATTAAACCGAGCTTCAGCGGCTGTGCCGTCCAAGTATCCCGCCTGGCCGTCACCGGCCAAAGTCGTGACTTGGCCGGACTTCAGATCCACGCGCCGGATGCGATGATTGAAGGTATCGGCCACAAAGGCGAAGCGCTCCGGCCCAACGTGCCCCCCGTTGGGAGAGTTGAATTTGACTCCGCGTCCTTCTCCATCCTGATAACCGGCCAGGTTCGTTCCAGCCAAAGTGACGACTTGAACGAGGCTCGGTCCCGGTGCGGCGATTGAGAGTCGAGCGGGCGTGCTGGTCGTTGCCCCCAAAGGATTCCTCACCACGACCTGATAAACTCCGGCCTGATTCGACCGCACCGCGTCAATGGCGTAAGCCGAATCAGTCGCGCCCGGAATGTTCGCGCCATTGAACTGCCATTGATAAGCGAGCGGTTCGCTGCCGGTGGCCACCACGCTGAATGTCACGCGGCTCCGCAGAGCGACGACTCGGTCTGCCGGATGAGTCAGAATCCATGGCCGCGAAGCAGATCGTCCAGGATTCTGGAAGAGGTAATCAACCTCCAGTGAACTCAAAGCTCCGGCATAGACTTGCACTTCATCGATCCAACCGCTGAAAAGGCCGACGGGGGTCGCGTTGTAAGTCGCGCCTCCAATCAGGAAGGGGGCCGGACTGTTGAGCACAGGCTTGCTTGGAATGCCGGCTTCCACCGGCGTGCCATCGACGTAGAGCAAGGAGTTCCCGCCCGCCTCATAGACGCCGACAAGTTGGTGCCAATTGCCATCGTTGACGCTGGTTGTCGAGGTCAACGACCGGAACGCTTCGCCGGCAAAAAGCATAGCCTTGCTCTCTTGGCCGAGAATTCCCGACCGGTTGACGTTCAAGAAGTAGCCGTTGTTGTAACCTGCGGCGTGTTTGCTCAGCACCTGAGAATTCGTGGTGGTATCTCCAGCGGACATTCGGATCCAGGCCGCGAGTGAAAAACTCCCGCTGGTGAGTCCGAGGACATCTCCCATGTTCACGAAGCCGCCGCGCTCCCGGTTCAGACGAAGAGCATTTCCGGAGATTCCGCCGGGGACAAAGGAGGCCCCGGTTCGCGAAAGCGTGCCATGAAAAGTCCCGATGCTGTCGCGAGCGGAAATCCCGTCTTGCTCGTCGAATTTCCAATTGGCAATTACGGCCGGACCAGGGGGCTGAGGCAATGTGGACGTGAGGATCTCGGAGATCGGAAGGCCGTTCACGAATGCCCGAGCCCGGACAGTTACTGGCGTCGCCGCGCTGATGGCACCGGTGTAGCGAGGAGAAGCGGCGGTCGGCTCGCTCTCGTCGAGCGTGTAGTGAATCGTGGCATTCGTCACGATCGTGCTCAACTTCACCGTGACCCCAGAGCCTCCATCCGAGGCGGCCGCCTCGAGATCGATCAAAACGGGCGCCGCTCGCATGGTCACCAATCGAATGTTGTAAGGATCGCTGACGAGCAGGTGGCCGTCCGGCCGCTCGAGGATGCGTTGGGCATACACGAACTGGGCTTGCGCCGCGGGCCCATCGCGATAGCCCGCCGGATTGGTCATCGACCAGACAATTTTTCCATTGCGGTCATACTTGCGGATTCCGCCTGCGCCTCCGCTGGCATAGACGTTTCCGGAGGAATCCAATGAGACCCGATCCACGAAACGCAGGTCTGAAACGAATGTGCTCACGATTCCATTCGTAGCGATCTTGCGGATCATGCCGTTCGACCAGTCCGCGACGTAGAGCGTCCCATCCTTGGCGCACGCGATATCGGCCGGGCTGTCGAAGGTTGCGCTGGCCCGCGGCCCATCCTGACGCCCTCGAGTCCCGCCGGCAAAAGTGCTGACTTGGCCTTCGGGCGTGACTTTACGGATTCTTAGATTGAAGAAGTCCGCCACGTAAAAGTTGTCCGCGGCGTCCACGCACAAGCCCATCGGGACATTGAATTGTGCCTCTAGGGCAGGCCCATCTCGGGAACCGCGCGTGGAACCGGCAAACGTCGAGACCCTGCCGCTGGGATCGATCTTTCGGATGCGATTGTTGTACCGGTCCAGTAAGTATCCCATGCCGCGCGAATCCAAGACGAAGGCCCGCGGTCCTCCGAAGCGGGCAACGCTGGCGGGTCCATCGACCAGCCCGACTTCCGCGCCCGCAAACGTGGAAACGAATCCGTTCTCGTCGATGACTCGCAGCCGCTGATAACCAGGACCGGGATCGTCGAAACCGACCGCGCTTCCTTCCGGCATCCAAATCCGGCCGAGGGCATCGAAGGTCATGTCCGGCGTCGAAAAATTGAATTTGGCCTCGGTGCGGAAGCCGTCGTTGGTGCCGTAGTTTGAGCCGGCCCAAGTGCTGACCCAAAACGGAATTCTCGTGACCGAGAACCTGTCCAGCGGATCGGTGCGTGAGAGAAACTCCTGGTAGTTGTTCGCGCCGTCAGCATCCGGGTCGGCCACCGCCGCAGCCGCGGCGCTCGTCGCGTAGCCAATGCCGAAGTATTGTTCACGCCAAGCCGCGGGAATACCATCATCGATCCCGGTCGTGACGAATTCCCCGGTCAAAACGTCCGAGACCGGATAGCCGTTGACAAACACTCGAGCCGAGAGCGCCACTGATCCAGCGAGTCTGAGCGTGGCTGTGTAAGGCGGGGAAGCCGGAACCGGAATGGACCCATCGAGAGTGTAACGGATCACGCCGTTGGTGACCGGGGTCGATAAGGTCACGGCCATCGGATCGGCATATCGACCTGGCTCCGGAGAAATTTGCAGCAAGGGCGGTGGGCCCACTTTAATCAGGCGGAGGCGGTGCGCTCCATCTTCGGCCACTAAGATATCGCCGTTGGGCAAGATGTATGGCGCATTGAAATGCGTGATCTTGGCAACGGAAAGCGGCCCATCTTCGGTTCCATTTGGAGGGGCTAGCCGCCAGATCTCTTCGCCGTTCGGAGCGAATTTGATTAAGGCGTTCCAAGTCGTCACCGTCGCATAAACGTTGCCCTGGCCATCGACGTTCAACGCATCGATAAAAGGCAGCCCCGAGGCCAGAGTGCTCACGAAGCCATCCGGGCTGATCTTTCGAATCTTTCCATTCAACCAATCCGCAACGTAAAGGATGCCGTCCTTGGTCATGGCAACCGAGTCCGGACCGGCGAACAATGCCTCGCTCCTCGGCCCATCGCGATATCCCTCGACGCTTCCGGCAAATGTGCTGACGGTGCCGTCCGGCGTGATTTTGCGCACGCGCGCGTTCTCCCAATCGGCCACGTAGAGATTGTTCTGGGCATCGATCGTGATGCCGAACGGCGCGCGGAACTGGGCGTTAGTGCCGGCGCCGTCACGGAAGCCGCGCGTGGAACCGGCGAACGTCGAGACCATGCCGTTGGTGTCCACCTTGCGGATGCGATGGTTGTAGCGATCCGTGAGGAACGCATTGCCGAACGAATCGAAAACCAGGTAATTCGGAACGCGGTAGCGCGCCTCCAAGCGCGGTCCCTCGACCAATCCCGGTTCAGCGCTTCCTGTCCAGGTGGACACGATTCCGTTCGTGTCGATCATGCGAATGTCTTGTCCGCCATACGCCGCCTCGTCCAAGCGTGGAGTGTAGGCTTCGGTCACATAAAGGCGGCCTTGCGCATCTTGAGCAAAACCGACCGGGTAACTGAACGTAGCGGATACGAGCGGTCCGTTTTGCTGGCCCTGGACTGAGCCTGCGTAAGTGCGGATGGCGAGTGGGACGCGATGAACCGAGTTGGAATCCAGCGGATCGGTTCCGGCCAGAAATTCCTGGTAATTGTTCGCGCCATCGCCATCGGGATCTGCAACGGCAGCGGCCCGCGAATCACGATCGGAATTCGGGTCGAAATATTGCTCCCTCCAATGGTCGGGGATACCGTCGCCGCTCAACGACTGAACCGTTGCCGTCTGGCAAAAGCCAATGGGCGCCAATCGGCAAAACAACGAGCAAACGAACCACCAACCCATCCATTTGGTTGGCCAGAGGGAGAGGAGATCGGCTGTATTGGATGCGAGGATCGAGTACGACTTAAGGCGCATGCGCGAAATTAAGCAGAATCTAAACCACCATTGCTTGTGACGCAAAAATCAAAGCTGCCAGGTTTTGTTCCGCGTTCAAAGGGCTGCATATTTTCCTCCAGGAACTTACAGCAGTATGTACTTCTGCGCTGCGACCCTGTTCTGACGCCACTCCGTGGTTGAGCCTCGAGTCCGATTGTGGTGTTGAATGAATCTTGAAACCCCATGCCCAGGACTCTTGCAGAGCGTTAGGTTCGGATTCAAGCGTCGCCGCAGTGCCGCAGCAATTCTCATTTTGGCAACGGGCGCGGTTCGTG
>JACQWK010000049.1 GCA_016209525.1 Verrucomicrobiota bacterium | reverse complement strand
CGGAGGGGAGAGGGTGTCCGAAGGACGGGAGAGGGGTCCGTTGAGGGGTTCAAAAGAGCGCGAGTTGCATCGGAGTATTTTTTCACCGTTACAGGTCATGGAGCGGATCGGCATGGGGTACATCGGACTCGGGCAACCCACTCCAAGCCTGAGCGGAGGCGAGTCGCAGAGGATCAAGCTCGCGAAGGAGATCGGCAGGCGGCGGAAGGGCAACATCCTCTATGTGCTGGATGAACCGACGACCGGCCTCAGCCCCTACGACACCGCGAAGCTCATTGACCTCCTGGATGAACTCGTGGCCGGCGGGAACTCCGCGATCATCGTCGAGCATGATCCGGTCGTTCTTTCGTCCTGCGACTGGCTCATCGAGCTCGGCCCGGAAGGAGGAGCCGGCGGAGGACGGATCGTTGCAGAAGGCACACCTGCTTCGTTGCGAAACAACCCGGCTTCTCTCACCGGCAGGTACTTGCTGGGTGACCGGTGAGGCATGGGGGGCGGAGATGGGGGAGAGTGCGGAACAGAAGGCGGAGCGGTTGGCGCAGGAAGAACTGAAGAAACGGAAATGGACGGAGGCCGAGTTGGGGCGGAGAAAGAAGACGAATCGGGAGAAAGTGGCGACTGCGCGACGCTTGAGAGACGGTGATGACGGTGGCGTGAATCGGGCAACGGTTGAAGATAGGCAGCCGCACACCGTGGTCAACAGTTTGCAGTCGAAATAGACTATCCAATAGCTGAGACTGACCCTTTTGACGGTACGGAACTGCGCGGGATCAAGCTTGTCGCAGGAAGCCAACGGATGCAGATTGGTGCAGATGAAAACCAGTGTCAAACTTGATGACGAGTTGTCCGCAGAAGTCGCGCGCACCGTCTCGCTGATCCGGGAGGACACAGCCACGGTCTTGCGCATGGCCATTCGCGCCGGACTGCCCCTTGTGGCTAGCCGCTTCCAGTCTCCAAGGCCGGAGGGCTATTTTGGCGATGCCTACAAGCGCCCGCGAAAGGAACAAATCGAGCTCGAAGCCGCCGCCGGAAAAATGACGCTGTCTCCTGAACGATGAAGATTCGGCAATGGGAGATTTAGAAAGGCAAGCCGGATGGCTTCGAGCGCGAACATTGGTTCGTCATCCTCAGCGGGAACGAGCGGTGTGACTCCCCGCGGCACACCTTGGTCAACGGACTTGCTTGCTTCAGCCTGCGCGGCCAGCCCTTGAGCACGGAGGTGCGATTAAACGGGGCAGACGGTTTTGAGGATGCAACCGTATGCCAATGCGACTTCGTTTATCCATTGCGGAAAGCTTCGCTTCATTCGCTGCTGGCACGGTGACATGGGAGCGCCAGCAGCAACTGAAAGCGCGGCTCAAAGAAGTTTTCCGGCTTCACTCAAACGCGCTCCCGACACGGATCTGTGACCGGGCAACTCGTGGAACAACTCGACCTCACCGTGCGCCCGGCTCCACGGGGCTGAAAACTCAAAGCTTGTAGCCATTCTCAAGAACTGACCCCTTTATGATGACGCATTTTGCGGGAAACCCTCCACGAGCTGGTAACCTCCGAAAACCAGTTTTCGGTGTTGGCTTGATGGTGGCAGTTCGGTTTTCGGTGTGGCTGGTTTAACCTGATCGCAAGAGTCATTTCGTGGTTCGTTCTTGGACGTCACGATTTTTACGCTGCTGTTGCAGATTAACGACAGGATGGCCGGACTTCTTTTCGCGCTTGCGCAGGCCGGCGAACAACTTGTCTATGCTGTGACCGCGCGCGGCTGAGAGCGCATCCTTGGCCCGCCACACTTCCCGCAGCACCAAGTCGCCTTCCATTTCCGGGTTGGCCGTTTGGGTAGTTTTATTCATAGGGTTCCTGAAGAAATTCTTCCGGCGTGCAGATGGTCGGCGCAGAATAGCCGCACGACTCGATCAATCGGCGCAGTCGTCCAAGGGTGAACGCATTGGCAATGTGTCGGCAGTTCCATGTCAGCAGAATATCCATTTCATGAACGGTCGCCAGTGCAATATGCGCTCCGTCTCCCTCGGCTTTCGGCGGAAGCAGCCGTGACTTCATGATGTTTCGGGTCAATTCGCCTGCTTCGCCGGTCGATGCGAGCAACGTGATGTCGGCCATCAGTTCAAGCCGGCGATTGGCCATTTCGGATTCTCCAAAAGCGATTTCGTCGAGAACAAGCTGGCTGGTAAAAAGGGCGTGGCCAGCCCGTCGGAATTCCCACCAGTCGCGGGTGAGTTGCTGGCGGGCGGCTTGCAAGAGATCGCGGGCGGGGCGCGCCACAACGTAGCTCGGAATCGTGCTTTCGATGTAGATGCGCATGGCTGGAACCTACGCTCGTCGCTCACAAATGGCAGCAAGAATCTCCGCCCGTATCGATACGTTTTGGAGATTCGGCCCATGCTGCGAGAACTGCGCGATGAAAAGGGGTTGTTCCGAGTTTGTTCAACTTTCATCTTCCGCCTCTTTCCGGTGTTCATAGAGGCGTTTGTTCAAATGCGTCCAGGCTCCCATCCGGAGCCGTTCGGCAATCCATTTGAGCGTCACCTGCCTGCCCTGTCTGCGTGCGGACACGCACAGGCCGACGGCAGGCGCCGTTGGTTTCGCGGCCTTGCCGTTGCCGCCGGTAAGGAAAAGCATTCCTCATGGGACTAGCAAGATGGAACCGTTCCAGCG
>JACQWK010000535.1 GCA_016209525.1 Verrucomicrobiota bacterium | reverse complement strand
TCAAGATGCTGCAACGCGCTCTCCCTCTCCCAGCGGGAGAGGGCCAGGGTGAGGGAGAAAGAACCGACCTTCAACCCAAGGCTTCAAAATTTAGTAAACGCGCGATGGTCCCTCCGACCTTCGGCTTTGCTTTGCCGATCGTTCTGGCATTCCTCCTGCCTCCCCGACTGCAAATGGTTCAAGCGCCTCCTGGTGGCAAAGTGCTCGCTTATGAGGAAGGCGTGATGGACTCCGTCGCCGTCGTCGAACACTTCGACGGCCATCGAAGCTTGCTCGTGAACAACCGATTCACAATGGGGGAACCGGCGCGGCGGATGCAGCGCGGCGGCATGCGCATCTGCCGCTTCTGTTGCACCCTGAACCGAAGCGAGCTTTGTTTCTCGGACTCGGCACGGCCATCACATTCGCTGCTGCCGGAGCGCATCCGGATCTCAACGCCGACGGCGTGGAGCTCGTGCCGGAAATTCTCCGAGCGCTCCACCATTTTGAGCCGTACAACAAGCTTCGGCCAGGCCTCCAACTCCGGCTGGCAGATGCCCGCCGATTCGTTCGCATGTCGCGCGAGCCATACGACGTCATCGTGGCCGATCTCTTCCATCCAGCGCGCGATGGAGCGGGAGCGCTCTATACGCTCGATCACTTTCAAGCGATCCGCGAGCGTTTGGCGCCCGGCGGGATCTTTTGCCAATGGCTTCCGCTCTATCAGCTCGACGAAGAGACGTTGCGAGTCATCATCAGGACATGCCTGGAAGTCTTCCCGAACTTGAATGCGTTTCTGCTCCGTTTCAATGTCGATACGCCCGTGCTGGGTTTAATCGCTTCGCTCTCGCCGGCGCGTTATTCGGCGGACTGGTTTGAAAAACGCGTCCGAAGCGAAGGTCTGAAAAAGGACCTCAGATCGCTCACGCTCGTGGACGGCCTTCATTTATTCGGCTGCTATGTGGCGAGTCCGCAGGCGTTGCGGGAATTTTGCCGCGGCGCGGATTTGAACACCGACGACCGGCCGGTGGTGATCTTTCGCGCGCCTCGGTTCACCTACCGCCGCAATGCAACGCCCTACGGACGTCTGTTCAGTTTGCTGGACCGGACGGCGAGCGACCCGGCGCACTTGATCGACGGTTCTGGGACAAAAGCCGCGCTGACGCTCGGCGAACAATTGCGTCAATTTATCCGCGCCCGAGATCTCTATTTGCGGGGATTGCGCGAGGAGGATGAAGGGCAAATGGCGCGCGCGCTCGACTCCTATGTGGAAAGCGCGCGCATGAGTCCCCATTTTTCGAGTTCTTACGCCCGGTGTTTAACCATCGCGGTCCGGCAGGCCAAGACCAAACCGGACGAAGCTCGCAAGCTTCTGGAGCGACTGGCCGAAGCGCGGCCCGAACGGCCGGTCGCGCGAGAACTACTCAAGCGCCTCTTCGGGCTTTGAAAATTCCGGCTTTGACATCCGGAACGATTTTGACGACGTTGTCGCAGCCAAAAACAAAACCAGTCGCGACGAGGGGCAGCGCCGGTTTGGCAACTCGTGAATTTTTATCATGGCTAAAGCGCTGATCATTGCTGAGAAACCGTCGGTCGCCGCCGATATCGCGCGAGCGCTCGGCGGTTTCGCCAAACATCAAGACTACTTCGAGAGTGAGAATTTTGTCCTCTCGTCCGCCATCGGACATTTGTTGGAATTGACGGCCCCGGCCGATCAGGAAGTCAAACGCGGCAAATGGAGCTTCACTCGCCTGCCGGTCATTCCGTCCCGCTTTGATCTCAAGCCGATTGAGAAGACGGAAGCGCGCCTGAAGCTGCTGGCTCGCCTGCTCAAAAGCAAGGAGGTCGATCGGGTGATCAACGCCTGCGACGCCGGGCGCGAAGGCGAATTGATCTTCCGCTACATTATCCAGCACGTCGGAACCAAGAAACCCATCCAGCGTCTCTGGCTCCAATCCATGACGCCCAGCGCGATTCGCGAAGGATTCGAAGCATTGCGCGATGATCCGTCCATGCGCCCCCTCGCCGATGCAGCGGTCTGCCGGTCCGAGTCCGATTGGTTGGTCGGGATCAACGGCACCCGCGCGATGACCGCGTTCAACTCCAAGAGCGGCGGGTTTCAGCTCACCACGGTAGGCCGCGTTCAAACGCCGACGCTGGCCATCGTCGTGGAACGGGAGGAGAAGATCAAAAAATTCGTGCCAAAGGATTATTGGGAAGTTCACGCCGCTTTCGAAGTCGAAGCGGGAACCTATACCGGGCGGTGGTTCGACGAAAGGTTCTCGAAGGAGAAAAACGGCGACCCCGACCTGAGGGCGGAGAGAATCTGGGAAGCCGCGAAGGCCGAAGCGCTGCGCGGCAAATGCCTTGGGAAGCCCGGGCTCGTGACCGAAGAAAGCAAGCCGACGACTCAACTTTCGCCTCTCCTTTTCGACCTTACCAGCCTGCAGCGGGAGGCGAACGGACGTTTCAGCTTACCCGCCTACCGCACACTGCAACTCGCCCAGGCCCTCTACGAACGGCACAAAGCTTTGACCTATCCTCGAACCGACTCGCGGGCGCTGCCGGAGGATTACCTTTCGACCGTGAAGAAAACGCTCAACGCCCTTGGGAACACCGCCTACGGGACGTTCGCCGGCAAAATCCTGCAGCAGGAATGGGTGCGGCCCAACAAGCGCGTCTTCAACAACGCCAAAGTATCGGATCACTTCGCGATCATTCCCACCTCCCAAGCGCCCAAGCATCTCAACGAAGACGAAGCGAAGATCTACGACATGGTCACGCGACGATTTCTGGCTGTTTTCTTCCCGGCCGCGGAGTTTCTCGTGACGACCCGGATCACACGCGTGGCCGAAGAGCCGTTCAAGAGCGAAGGCAAGGTGCTGGTCGAGGCCGGATGGCTGGCGGTTTATGGAAGAGAGGAACAAACCGACGATACGCCGACGCTGGTGCCCGTGAAACCGGATGAGACCGCGCGCACGGCAAACATCGAGATCGTCGCCAGCCAAACCAAACCGCCGCCGCGCTTCACGGAAGCGACTTTGCTGTCGGCCATGGAAGGCGCGGGGAAACTGATCGACGACGAAGAATTGCGCGAAGCCATGAGCGCGAAAGGGCTCGGCACTCCGGCGACGCGGGCTGCCATTATTGAAGGGCTGCTCTACGAAAAGTACATCCAGCGCACGGGCCGCGAGCTTCAGCCGACGCCGAAGGCATTTTCGCTGATGGCCCTGTTGCGCGGCCTGAACATTCCTGAACTTTGCTCGCCCGAATTGACCGGCGACTGGGAATTCAAGCTCAAGCAAATGGAGCGCGGCCAGCTCAAGCGCGAGGACTTCATGCGGGAGATCGCAGAAATGACCTGCGCCATCGTGAAGAAGGCGAAGCAGTACGAAAGCGACACGGTGCCCGGAGATTTTGCGACCCTGACGGTGCGGTGTCCCAAGTGCGGGGGCGAGATCAAGGAGAACTACAAGAAGTTCCAATGCCAGGCTTGCGATTTCTTCGTCTGGAGGATTCTGGCGGGCCGCCAATTTGAAGTGTCCGAAGTGGAAGATTTGATCGCGAAGTGCACGGTGGGGCCGTTGCAGGGCTTTCGGAGCAAAGCGGGCAAACCGTTCGCGGCCCTCTTGAAACTCTCGCAGGAATTCAAGACGGAATTCGACTTCGGCCAGAGCAATGGCAACGGCGAAGGCGGAGCAGCGGAGATGGATTTCACAGGCCAGGAACCGCTTGGGAAATGCCCGAAATGCGGGGCCCGAGTCTTTGAAGATGGCTTGAGTTACATCTGCGAAAAAGCGACCGGCCCCAACCGAGCCTGTAATTTTAGATCGGGGAAGATCATTCTGCAGCGCCAAATCGAACGAGTGCAAATGACCAAACTCTTGGAGACCGGCAAAACAGACCTGCTTCAGAAGTTCATTTCAAAGAAAGGACGGCCTTTCTCCGCCTATTTGGCGGTCCGCGACGGCGGCACCGTCGGTTTCGAGTTCGAGCCGCGTCCGGCAAGGACCTCCAAAGCGGCCAAGACCCAACCCTCCGGCCAAGCCGCGAAGGACAAGCCTGCCCAGGCCAGCGAAGGGACTTAGTACTGTGACACGGAATTATCGAGACATGTGTCGATATTTCCGTGTCACAGTACTTAGAGCGAGGTTGAAGCCGCGTCGGCCATGAGCGCCCGCGTCGCCATCGTCACCCAAGCCGTCGGAGATTCGTTTCTGTCGTATTGGAAGCAGCACTGCGAATGGAACTGGAGGAAGTATGCCCAACGACACGGATACGACTTGCACGTCTTGACGGAGCCGATCGACCCATCCCCCCGAGGAGCGGCTCGATCTTCCTCCTGGCAAAAGTGCCTCCTCCTGAGCCAGCCTTTTCTGCAGCGGTATCAACAGCTCATCCTGCTTGACGCCGACGTTGTGATCAATTTTCACACCGCGCCGCCGATTGCCGAGAGCGTGCCGGAGGAACGAGTCGGAGGCGTTATTTCCGGGGCGTATCTGCACGATGATTTGAAGGTCGTCTTCTTGGAGCGCGTGCGGAAGAAAAAGTATCCTTTCCGTCCGGATCTGTCGGACTGGGATACGGACCAACGCCGCTTTTACGAGGAATTCGGACTAAGCGGCGGGCTCTGCGAGGTCGTGCAAGGAGGAGTCCTCGTCGCCAGCCCGCTGCATCATCGCGGCCTTTTCGAGAAGGTCTATTACCGGAAATATCCTCGGCAGGACCGCAATTACGAACAGGTGCCGTTGTCGCACGAAATCCTTCAGAGCGGAATGTTCTGCCGCCTCAACTCACGCTTCAACACAGTGTTTTTCGAGCGCATGGTCGTGCACTATCCGTATCTGCTGAACAAGCAGCTCAGCGGCTACGAGATGCTGGCCCGGATCGCGGTTTTTGTGGAGTGGAGCAACTCGTTCTTCCTCCACTTCGCCTACGAGCGCGATTTTGCGCGGTTCTTGCCGCCGGAAGAAAAGGCTGGTTCTTGATCTTCATGAATTCAGAAGCGAGCAGACACCCCTCACTCGGCCTTCGGCCGCCCTCTCCCCATCCGATGGGGAGAGGGCCGGGGTGAGGGGCATGTTCCACGCCGAGTTACTGATGAACGAGTTATTAAATCCAACGCCTGCCCCGCAGAATCCACCGCTTCCGCCGGACCTCGATCAGAGCACTGTCCGGATCATCCGCCGCGTCGCCCCGTACACCATGACCGGGGTCGAGCGCGTGGAGTCTCTGTGTCGGAGCGTGGAATACATCGTCCGCAGTGAGATTCCAGGGGCCGTCGTGGAGTGCGGCGTTTGGCGGGGCGGCAGTGTGATGGCGGCGGCCCTCAAATTGATCGAACAGGGGGCGGATGACCGTCGCCTGTATTTATTTGACACGTTTGATGGCATGACGCCCCCCACGAGTGCAGACTGCGATTTGTTCGGACGGCCCGCGAGCCAGTTGCTGCAACAATCCGATCGCGCCACTTCCGTCATCTGGGCGGTCAGTCCGCTGGAGGACGTCCGGCGAGCCGTTTACAGCACCGGTTACGATCCAAACCGGATCGTCTTCGTTCCAGGGCGGGTGGAAGAAACGCTTCCGGCTCACGCTCCTGAAGAGATCGCTCTTCTGCGGCTCGATACCGATTGGTACGAATCGACCTATCACGAACTCACACACCTTTATCCGCGTCTGGCCGAGGGCGGGGTTCTCATCATCGATGATTACGGTCATTGGCAAGGCGCGCGTCGGGCCGTCGATCAGTACTTCGCAGAGCACAACGTCAAAATGTTTCTGCATCGGGTCGATTATACCGGGAGAGTCGGAATCAAACAGACCTGGCCCCATCGAACCGGCGGTTCTCCCAAAGCCGTGGAAGCGCGACCGATCGGCGAAGTGTCCCCCAGGGGACTGCCCCTGCCTTCTGGACCGTCCGCCTCGCTCCACGTCGGACCGCCTGTGAGCCTGCATGTGCCGGCACCTTCAATGGAGGAGCGGATCGCTTTGCCTCCGGGCGACTACGTTTCGCCCAACTTCAAAGTTGTCAGGCTGGACCAGGCGTTCCCATTCATGGTGGTGGGGGACCGGTGCGCCTGCCGCTGGCCGTATTTGCGGCGCGAAGTGCCTCACAACTGGTATGTGGATCGGCGGCTGCCGCTGATTGGATTCGTTAACCGCGATGAAGCGCACATTCTTTACAACACCGCGTTGGCGTTCGGCGGAAAGCGCGCTTTGGAGATTGGTTGCTGGCTGGGCTGGTCCGCCTGCCATTTGGCGTTGGGCGGTGTGCGACTCGACGTGGTCGATCCTTTGCTGGCGCGTCCTGACTTTCACCAGAACGTCACACGGTCTCTCAGCAACGTCGGTGTCTTGGAGTCGGTGAACCTTGTGCCCAAGCGTAGTCCGGAGGCCATTCGCGAAGCGTTCGAGCGGCACGGAGAGAAATGGTCGCTGATCTTCATCGACGGCGACCACGATGCGCCGGGGCCTTTGCGCGATGCTCAGGAGTGCCTGCGTTTCGCCGAGGACGACGCACTCATCCTTTTACACGACCTCGCCTCGCCGGACGTCGCGGCCGCGCTCGATTTCCTTCGCGCCGAGGGCTGGAAGACAATGCTGTACCAGACCATGCAAATCATGGCAGTCGCTTGGCGAGGAGGAGTTCGGCCGGCCCACCATCTGCCCGATCCGGCGGTCCATTGGACGCTGCCATCGCAATTAGCCTCCTACCCGGTCAGCGGCATGAACTGACCGCCAACCCGCCAAGACCCGCTAAAGCCGGGACAGCAGGCGGATCGTGAGGCGTGCGCGCCGCCAAAATGAGATTTACCCGAACAAGTGCGCGCATTGGACTCATGAACCAGCCAATCGGTGGGGCGAGACTCCCGTCGAGCCCTGACTTTTGTGCCCAAACTAATGCCAGGGCTCGACAGGAGTCTCGCCCCACCTTGAAGTTCATGGAGAGAATTGCGGCCGCACATTTGAGCCGCTTGACGGACGTGGGTGAGAATCTTAGGCTGCCTCAAGCATTATGGCTGAAAGCGAACTCATTTTCGAGGTGCGTGAGGATGAAATTGACGGCGGTTACACCGCAAGTGCGCTGGGCCACTCCATTTTCACCGCAGCCGAGACGCTGGAGGAATTGAGGAAGAACGTCCGGGAGGCTGTGGACTGCCACTTTGATGAGTCGATGTCAGGGCCGAAAATTATCCGGCTTCACTTTGTCCGCGATGAAGTCCTGACGCGATGAAATTGCCGCGGGATGTCAGCGGCAGACAGCTTGGGCTGGCGCCTGCAAAGCTGGGTTACAGCTTCACGATGATTGCACCACAAAGTTTTCTTTCGGAGCACGACCTTGTCTCCCGCCGGAGCTTCTTGCGCTTGGGAGCAGCCGGCGCGGCAGGCATCGCATTCCAGCCGATCGCGACGCTTGCAGAAACGCCCTCGCCGGAGCTTGCTGGAGCATTCGCCAGACTAGAATCGTTCCTGACGCCACCTGGACAATTTCGTGACGTGTCGCGCGGAAAGCCCTTGCCGCATTCGCTACCCGAGGAAAAGAAACGCGAAGTCGGATTGACACGGGAGAGTTGGAAGCTCGAAGTCATCTCCGACCCCGATCATCCCGCCCGGATTCGACAGCCACTGACGAAAGCCGCAGGCACGGCGCTCGACTTCAGCGGTTTGATGCAACTGGCCGAGACGCGCGCCGTGCGGTTCCTCAAAGTGATGACCTGCCTCAATATCGGGTGCCCGCTCGGCACGGGGATTTGGGAAGGCGTGCCGCTGCGTGAAATCATCTGGCGGACCGAACCGCGCGAAGATCTGCGTCGCGTTTTCTACTACGGTTACCACAACGATGATCCGAAGCAGATGTTCCGCAGTTCACTGCCGATTGGGCGAGTGCTTGAGGACTACCACGGTTTGCCGCCGGTGATCCTCTGTTACAAGCTCAACGGCGAGTGGCTTTCACCACAGCGGGGCGGACCTGTCCGGATCGTCGTGCCTGAAGCCTACGGCTTCAAATCGATCAAGTGGGTCACGCGCGTGGTGCTGACGAATCTTGCGCACGCCAACGACACGTACGCCGACGCCAACAACGACATCGACAGCCCTTTGAAGACGTTCGCGGCGACGCTGTCGGTCCCGACCGAAGTCAAGGCCGGAGAGCCGATTCCGATCACCGGTTACGCCCAAGTGGGGATCTCAGGCTTGTCCAAAGTGCAGGTCTGGGTTCATCCGGATGCGCAGGCCTTGCCGTCCCAGGATCGCTACTTCACGACCGCACCGTGGACCGACGCTCAGATTCTTCCCCCGCCGAAACGCTGGGGAGGAAACCTGCCCGGCGATTCCATCCCTCCCAACACACTCGGGTTCGATTCTCAAGGCCGGCCACGCACCTGGCCAATGCGTCTGAGCAAGGTCCATTGGGCCGTGTTGCTGCCTGGCTTGCCCGCCGGAAAATACACGCTGCGCTCGCGGACAATCGACGAGAACGGCAACGCCCAACCCATGCCCAGGCCCTTCCGAAAGTCCGGGCACGCCGAGATCGAGCAGGTGAGCCTCGTCGTGAAGCCTGCCGGTTAACGCACCGGGGATTCGACTTTAGCGCCGCGCTCGCCTAACATCATGCCATGGCTGACGCGGTTGTTGAACCCGTTAAGCGGGATCTCTGGATAGGCCGGTTTCTGGAGCATCTCCAGGCGGAGAAAGCGGCGTCGAATTACACCTTGCGGAATTACCGCCAGGCCCTGGACGAGTTTTGCCGGTGGTTCCAAGAGGAGCGCCAACAAATGCCTTCGTGGGCCACCCTGCAACGCGATGATTTTCGAAGTTACCTCCGGTTTTTGGGCCGTGGGCAACGGAGCCGCGCGGCGATTCAGCTCCGCTTTTCGGCTCTGCGCTCCTTCTACAAGTTTTTGGTTCGCCGGGGTGGCGTCAGCACTTCTCCCATCAAGAACATCGCGTTGCCCAAGCTTGAAAAGCGGCTGCCCCGCTTCTTGACGGCCGCCCAGATGCTGGATCTCTTGAAGGCGCCGCTGCAAGAACTCGAACTCATCCAAAAGGCCTCGGAAAAACCCGTTGCAGAGACTCCCTTTCTCCGGGACCTGGCCATCTTGGAGACCATCTATTCGTGCGGTCTAAGAATCAGTGAGCTGTGCGGGCTGCATGCGGAGGACATTGATTGGAGCGGACAACTGGTCCGGGTCCGAGGCAAGGGGAAAAAAGAACGTGTGGTGCCCATCGGCCGGCCGGCCCTGGAGGCCATTCAGAATTACTGGAACAAACTGCCGTCGCCGCCCATCGCCGCGTTGCCCGTATTTCTGTGCGATGAAACAAAGCTCCGGCCGATGTACCCGCGATTGGTGCAGCTTCGGCTCAAGCGTTACCTGGAAATCGCACGGCTCGATCCCGGCCTAACTCCCCACAAATTGCGCCACAGTTACGCCACGCACATGCTGGACGCGGGAGCGGACTTGCGCAGCGTGCAGGAACTGCTCGGCCATGCGCATCTCGTGACCACGCAAGTCTATACTCACTTGACGACCGAGCGGCTCAAGCGAGCCTACGACGAAGCGCATCCCAGAGCGTAATCTTGAATCATGCGAGCCGTGATCCAACGGGTCTCTGAGGCTTCGGTCCGCATTGATGGCCAGATCAAGACCGCGATTCGAACGGGCTTGCTGGTGCTGCTGGCGGTCGAAGACACGGACACGGGCGAAGACATCGAATGGCTCAGCGGCAAGTTGGTTCGGCTGCGAATCTTTGATGACGACCAAGGCGTGATGAATCGGTCCGTCCAGGAGGTGGAAGGCGATATTCTCGTCGTCAGCCAATTCACCTTGTTCGCGAGCACGCGCAAGGGAAACCGGCCCTCCTATAGCCGAGCGGCGCGGCCTGAGACGGCCATCCCGCTCTACGAAGCATTTGTCGGCAGACTCGCGCAGGAACTCGGACGGCCTATTCACACCGGCGAGTTTGGCGCCGACATGAAGGTGGGTCTTACGAACGATGGCCCTGTGTCGATCGTCATCGACACAAAACTCAAAGAGTAAATCGAAGATCCTGAGCTGAAAACCCGAGCCTCCCGGCCTACAGCAATTCTCATTTTGACAACAGGCAAGACCTGCGACCCGCTTGTAGTCCCGGCTTTAGCCGATTTTCTCGTGCTGGCCGGCTAAAGCCGGGACTACATACGGGTCAAAATGAGAATTGCTGCCCGGCCTAGGGATCGGGATTTCGGCCTTGGCTTCAGTGGTATTAGGTTCCGCGCTCAAGTTCAACGCTCCTAGTCCACCCGCCAAAGCCTACGCGCTAAAGTCCGGCCGTGGTCGGCCGACTGTAAAGTTAGCTCAGCGTAGTGTGGTTTGCCATAGCAGGAACCTGCGGTTGGAGCTTGTTCACTTGGCCGGGGCGG
>JACQWK010000521.1 GCA_016209525.1 Verrucomicrobiota bacterium | reverse complement strand
TCCGAGGCGTCCTCAAAGATCGGCTCCTGCCGATCCCCGCGATTCATGACGTGATAAATCGCTCCCGCGTATTCGAGGCGAAGCTTTCTGGCCATGTCGCCAAGCCTGCGCGACACGGGGAATAACTGTCAACTGTTTGGCCTGACCCCTTTACGGGATTTTGAGCCAATTCGCGTGGTCCGACCAGAATGTTAAATGTTTTCTGAATTCGGGGCCATCGTCTGAATTCAACCGCCGTGGCCTGCCATCACTTCACCGGCCCCAAGTATTTGTCCAGCCAGGCGTGCATCTGTTTTCTCAGTTCGTCTTTGGACGGGCCTTGGTGTGCTCGTTCGTATTCAAGCCGCACCTTATTCGGTAGCGGTGTTCCCAGCAGATCGAACAGCGGAAGTTGAGAGGTTTCCACAGGGTACGTGGGATCGAAACGTCCGTTGATCATCAAAATGGGAATGGTGACATGCGAAGCGAAGTTGAAAGGGTCCACCTCGGGCTGTGGCCGTCCCATCGCAAGACCCCCATGGATCAGGATACCTGTTCTCATGCGGTCCTCCAAAGCAAGCAGTGCTGGGCCCCTCTGCGCCCCCAAACTAAGCCCTACGTAGCCGAGGTTGTGTTGGTCGATGTCCTGGCGTGTCTGCAAATAGTCAACGGACCTTAGGAAATCTTTGGTAAATTGGACGATAAGATCCCGCCTTTCAGTGGGGATTCGTATGGTCGGAAAGGGGACGCTGGCACGTTCGTAAGAACCTTTGTAAACCGGACAAAGCACAGCTCGGCCGCCCTCCAGAAGAGGCGCTATGAAATCCATGTAAAGCAGATTCGGCTCGCTGGGTCGGGGCCAAAACGCGCTGACGCCCGGAAAGAAAATGAGGGTTTGATAAGGCGGCGAGGTTTTTTTGGGTAAAAAGAGATAAGCCGGAACTCTCTCATCCCCGTAGGTAATCTTCTCTTTCTTCCAAAGTTCGGAGTCCTGGACGGATTCGACGATCGGATTCAAAGGAGCGGTTTTGTCATAGCCATACAATCTCTTAAAGACATCGAAGACTTCATCCGAGACCGGCTTTTCGCTCTTGTAATCACGGTACTGACGCGTTACCGGATCGAATGCGACTTTTGCACTTTCCGACTGAGAGAGTTCTTTCATGCAGCGGAACCCGCGGCTTGGCGAGCGATCGAAGGGATCGGCTTCGTCAACGCCAGAAAACGCGTAGTCGCGATCGTCCCATCCTGCGCCGAGAATGTACCTTTTTCCTAGTGCACTTTCGTTCCAGCACCACTCCGCGGCGTTTCCAGCCATATCATACGCTCCCGGCCAACTCATCCCTTGAAACTTTCCGACCGGCGCGAGGCCTTTATTGCCGAAGTTACTCAGAGGAACGATTTGTGCGCTGGCCCACGGACTGGCAGATCGATCCCAATGAAAAACCGTGGGGAGCGCTTTCCCCGCAAATTGTGCGTATGCGGCCGCTTCATACCAACTGACGCCGGTCACCGGAAAGTCAGCTTCGCCGGGTGGATAGGAACCGTTCAACCAGATGGACGGTCCAAGTTTGCCTGTCTTGTCCAGAAACTGAGACACGGCCTCGTCCCAGGAAAGCACCTTGCTTTCCTTCTTGAATGCGTATGACCAAAAGTTCGTTTTCTGATATCCCCCGCTGTCAACGAACTCTTTGAACTGCTTGTTGCTCACCTCGAATTTATCAATGAAAAATTCCCCGAGTGCGAGCGGTCCCACTCCAGCCAGAGACCCGATACTAGGAGAGAAGTTTGTTATCCCTTGGACTCGGACCATGCTGGCAGGAACAGCGCCGAGAACATCCAACTTCAATCTATTTGTCCCAGCCCACGCATAGAAAGCCAGTTCAACTGGCTCGTAACCGTCTTTTGTCTCTCGCCAGCGATAAAACCCACGCGCAAGCTGAAACCCATTGATCGGAGATTTGCCAAGGTGCTGCCACGGCTTCTCCGGAGCTCCATATTCTTTGATGTAGATATCGGCGCCGGGAGGCGTGGTCTCGACTGAAATCCAAACTGAAACCCTTCCCAGTAAGTTGGTGAGGGCGGGATCGTTCGGAATGTAGGCTTCGGCCTGCCGGGCGAGTTCTAAAGCCTTCGCGAACTCCTCCTTATCCGCGAGCTGAGCTATTTGAGGCAGGGCCTTTTCTCGCGCCCAGCGTGTTTTTGCGTTCCGGAAATAAAACCAGCCGGTGCTCAAACCGAGGAGGAGAACCAGCGCTGCCACGGCGGCCACCCTTACCTGTTTGCGCATCCGGACCTGTCTCTCGTGCGACAGGAAACTCCTGCGTCGCTCCTCCAGGTTCCCCAGGTTTATGGCTAATTGTCCGACGCCCGTGAACCGTTGGGTGGGATCACCAGCGAAACAGAGATCTAGATCTTCCTTCAGCACCGGATCAGAAATCTTATCCATCCAATCGGTCGTCACCGGTTCTGAAAAATCCCCGATCAAGAGTTGATAAAGAACCACGCCCAACGAGTAGATGTCGGCGCTCGTGGACGCGGGCCTTCCCGCCATCAGCTCGGGAGCCATGTAAAGATGCGTGCCTGTTTTGGAGGATGAACTACTGGAGAAGAGAGTTTCGGTAAAGCCGGCCCGGGCTATTCCTGACAGGTATTCCTGGGAAACGACCTGGCCAATTCCAAAATCAGTCAGTTTGACCCGGACGTCGCCAGGATTCACGCCCTTGCCGCCCACGAGGATATTCGTTGGCTTAACGTCGCGGTGAATGATTCCAGCCTCGTGAGCCGCTTTCAGGGCTTCCGCGTTTGAGCAACGATCTCCAACCTTGTTTCCAATGGAATTTTCTCGATCCCGCCATGATCCTCGCACCACCTCCGCAAATCCTTCCCTTCCACGTAATCCATCTCGACGTAACAGGGCGGTTGGTCCAGAAAAACTTCGTGTAACCGCACGATGTTGGGATGGTCTCCGATGTGCTCTTTGAGGACCCGAAAGAGCGTCAGCTCCCGTTTCAAGAATCGGACGCGCTCCGCTTGAAAACAGAACTTAAACACGCGGTGCTCTTTCATGGTCTGGTGCAGCCCCAACCAAACCTCGCCAAAGCCCCCTTCGCCCAGTTTCTCCTGCAAGACCCATTTCGTGTTCGGAACCAATTGTCCCACGGCCGGACGCCAGCCCAGCACTTGCTCGTCCCCAGCGACGACTTGCCGCTGCCCTTTCTCGGAACTTGTCGGCGGCCCACCTGTGTCTTGCCCGGCCTCGCGCGCTTCGCATATTTCCACTGGCTCGTCCAACCCCTTCAACAAATACGGTCCATGGTTTAGCCATTCCAACCGGCCAACGCCTTCGATGTCCTCGCCTTTGAGAACCTGCCGGGCGCTGTCAAGGACCGATCGCGTCATGAGGATCTGGCCCGCTCGAGCCATTGACATAACGCGCGAGCAGGTGTCGATCTGCATGCCGTAAAGATCTCTGGGCTTTTGACGGCTTGCTTCGGCCTTGATCACGACCTCGCCGATGTGAATGCCAATGCGATCGCGCACTTCCACGCCGCCCTCCTCTTTGAGCTTTCGCAACCGAAACTGAAGCACCAGCGCGAACTGCACCGCGTCCGAAGGCGTCGCAAAGGTCATCAAGAAGGAATCGCCGGCGGTTTCAATTTCCTGGCCGTTAGGGAAGCGGCCAAGCATTTCGCGCACTAATTGGTGATGCCTTTCAAACAAGGCCGCGCTCCCGCGATCCCCGAGTTGCTGCTTGATGGCCGTCGAACCGACCAGGTCGGTGAACAGCAAGGTCACCAATCCCGTCCGCTGCTTCTGGCCAGGTTCCTCCACTAGAGCACGCTTTTTGGAAGCTGGTCGAGGATTCATGACGAGACGGAGAGTAACTGATATGAAAGGCAGTTAGATAGTTAAATAAGTCACACGGTAGGTGCTTTGCAGATGCCCGAATTTGCTTTTCCACCCGCGCCTGATATTTCAGGAAACCGTGTGGCATTCTTTTTTGGCATTTGGGGCATTCTGGTCGGACCATAGTAGGAACAAGTTCGACGATCATCTCTTGGATCCACATCCTGGAGTTCTCGATCCATCACGCCATCGCCGATGGCTGGTCTTTGGGTGTCTTCGTGCAGGACTTGTGCGCGGCTTACGTGATGGGTTGTCCGGCTTGCGCAAAGCGGTCGCCGTGCACGTGATCGGACTCTCGAATACTCTGCCCACTGTGCGCCAAACCTACAGCGAATGGGCCGCCGCCGAGCGCAGCGTTCTGGCAGCCGGCGGAGCTGGAGCCGCGAGCGGCTTTTTGGAAGTCGCAGCTCGCGGGCTATCGCCGAATCTGGAGCGCCCTCGAGGGTCCGGATACCTCCTCCGGCGCGCATCAGCTCATGATTACCCATTTTCCGGCCCAGCTTGCGAATGGATTCTGGGTCAGAAATAGGGGTCAGGCCAGATAACTGACAGTAGTCATTGCCTGCCGCGCGCGCTCAGGCAAAACGTCACATTGCTCACCGACCCCATCGCCAAGTGGCGGGCAATCCATCGCTTGCTGACCGTCGTGTCCCGCCGCAACCGCCGCGCGATCCTCACTTTCCCGGCGTCCCCTTTGCGTCGCTCGCTCAAGTGCTCCTGCGCCCAGCCCAACTTCGCCAATTCTTCGGCAATGATCCGGCACGCCTTCTCCTGCGCCGACTGGCCGATTTCTTCACCGGAGTGATGCGCCCCCGCCCTCTCCTGCACCTGTTCCAGAAGTTCTTTGCGGAATTGTTCCTCTCCCAGACACCAGCCCCTCCGAATCGGCTTCCATTGCTCCGATAGTTCCTCCCCACGTCGCTCTTCCATCATCTCCTCGAATCGCCGCCGACCGGCTGGGCTGTCTTTCGCAATCCCCATCTCGCCCAAGACGCGGTCCACCCGCAGCCAGAGCGGCCGCCGCGAGGGTGCTTTGAGATATTCCCCAAGCTGCTCCAACCATAATCCCGCAACCGCTGCTCGGGGGTCAGTAGTTTGGCTCGGACCGGATTCAAATGCACGTATTCGCACACCGTTCGCAAGTAACCCGTGCCGCTCCCATCGACGACCAGGGATTTGTAGCGGCCACTGAACAGGTGCCCGAATCGCCGGTGCCGCCGGTTGAACCGCGCCGTGTAGGTGCTGAGCAACCACTGCATTCCCGCGACGAGGTTGGCCTGGGGCGTCTCCATCACCAGATGAAAATGATTGCCCATCAGACAATAGGCATGCACTTGCCAACCCGTCTTGACGCAGGCTTCCGCCAGC
>JACQWK010000520.1 GCA_016209525.1 Verrucomicrobiota bacterium | reverse complement strand
GACGTGCGTGTTCGGAGGCGCGCCGAATTCGTTGGCGCAGCCGCACCACATCTTCGACTTGGTTTAGAGCTGGACGTGTGTATCAAGCCCGATGACTGTTACAAAGTCCATGACGCAGACATCATTGCCACATGCAACAACCGATCCTCAAGCGGATTCAAACAGCAGTCGGCAGCAATTCTCATTTTGGCCGTTTGTAGTCCCGGCTTTAGCCGGCCAGCGCGGAGAAACCGGCTAAAGCCGGGACTACTTACGGGTCGACGGACAGGGCCCGATGCCAAAATGAGAATTGCTGAGCAGTCGGAATCGGGACTGGCTAACGCAGGCGAATGGTGCTATGGAAGTCGCAACATCAATCTTCCATGAAATCAGCTCGCCGCCGCCGCATGAATCACAAGAATCACCGGGAACTCACCCACCCCTGCCCCCCTCCCAGGAGGGGAACTGCCATTGGCTTCACCCTGATTGAATTGCTCGTGGTCATCGCCATCATTGCCATCTTGGCCGGCATGCTCTTGCCGGCCTTGAGCAACGCCAAAAACAAAGCCAACCGCATCAGTTGCACCAACAACCTCCGCCAAATCGGCTTGGCGGTCGCCATGTATGCGGACAACTTCGACGATCGTTTGCCGCCGACGCAGTTCAACCCGGAGAAACTTCCCAGCTCGGGCCCCTGGGAGAGTTACCGATTGTTCCCGGCGCAGGCCCTGAAAGCCGCGGACCTTCGCACGCCCTGGAACCTCGGCCATCTCTACACAGAAAATCTGATTACCAGCCCAAAGACCTATTATGATCCGGGCCTTCGGCATCCTGAATCAATCCCCATACGATTCGAACAGAAATATTTTGAAAGCGCTGCGATTCGTTGGCCGATGGGTTCCAGCGAAGGCAACTTGCGCGGCAATTACATGTACTATCCGCAATCCGACCGCCCGGCCAAAGCGAATCCACCCGAATCCGAGCGGGAATGGACACTGGTCGCGGAAAAGACGACGCAACTCGTCGCGCAGCGGTCAATGGTCACCGATCTGATTTATACCCTGGCGACCCGTCCTCACACGACGAGCCGAAATCCTGTGGGCATCAATGCGCTTTGGGGCGATGGCCATGTCTCTTTCAGCACCACCAAAGCGGCCTTTGATCCCAATCTCTGGGACAAAGGCGAACATCAGGTGAACCTGCAAAATCCCGGAGACAATCCGCGCAAATTTCGGACGATTGTCTCCCTCTTGCGGCCCTGACTGGAACGATGCGGTTGCAGAACGGGTGGCATGGGCAACCTGCCCGTGCTGGCGGGCGGCCAACCCGCAACAGGTGAGCGGAGCAACGCACCCAACGGTGTGTTTGCATACTGCGGAAGTTGCGGCGGCAAGTTGTCGCCGCACACAGCCAGGTTGGCTGGTACGTGTTTTGCGTGGTAGGGACAGCGCGCCTGCGCTGTCCGCGCCGCGTTCAGCGGCGCAATTGGAACGCCTATGTTGGCTGCGGGATTTGAGTTCCGCCCGTTGCACGCAGGCGGGGGCGCCGGAAGCCCGGCGTCCCTACCATCCAGTGGCAGTGTTAAGATGCGCCCGGCGAGCCGCGCGCTCGCGTTGCAGACTTAACAAATTTCCGCGCTGATCCCACCGTATCGATTTCCGCCGGCGGCTTGTCTCGGCGGATCCTCAGGATGCGCGGGAATCTCATCGCCAGGCCGCTCGTGTGGCGCGCGCTCGGTTGCATGGCGTCGAAGGCGATTTCCAAAACTGTGTCTGGTTCCACCTCGATGAAGCGCCCGCGCTGGCGGATCGCTTTGCTCAGGAAGTGTTGGGTGAGTTGGGCGATCTCGGCGTCGGTCAAACCCGTGTAAGCCTTGCCGATGGTTTTCAATTGGCCGGTGGTTTCCTCTCGAACCGCGAAGGTGTAGTCGCTCAGCACGGATTTGCGTTTGCCCTGACCATACTCGGCGCCGACGACCACGCAGTCGAGGGTGCCGTAGGCCTTCTTCAATTTTAGCCAGGCGAGCCCGCGGCGGCCCGGAGAATACGCGCTCGCCGGATCTTTGATCACCAGTCCTTCGTTCCCGCGCTGTCGCGCGGCCGAAAATGCGGCTTCGATCTCATCCGCCGAATGCGCGCGAGTAATCTGGGAGAGCTTGAAGCGAGTCAATCTCTCCAATTGCTCCCGGCGCGTTCGCAACGGACGATTCAACCAGCTTTGGCCGGCGAACCAGAGAAGATCGAACGCCACGAACTGAACAGGGATTTCGTCGCTCAGAAACAAATCACGTTCTCGCCGGCCCAACCGGCGCTGGAGATCGCCAAACGGCAGGACCTGATCGCCGCGCATGGCGACAATTTCGCCGTCGATCACGAAATCGTCCGACTCGGAACTCGTCAGATCGGCCAATTCTGGGAAGGTTGGGGTGATCTCCTTGAGGTCCCGTGAATACAGGGCGACACGGTCTCCAATTTTGTGGAGCTGGCAGCGGATTCCATCGTATTTGTCTTCCACCCAGACGGCCAAGACAAGGCCGGTATCGGACCTCCCGGTCTTCCATTCTTCCACGCGGGCCCAGATGGCTGCTGCGGTTTCTTCCGGCGACGCCAACATGTACTTCACCGGCCGGAACGGGACGAGAGTCGCCGAAGCGAGTTCACGGCGTCCAGCCTGCTGAGCCGTTTCGCCAATGTCGCCCAGGAGCATATGGGCGTTTTTCACCGACTCCACCGAAGCATCGAACGCCGCGGCGATGGCCTCCTCGACCAACCCTTCCTTGAGCCCGATCCGCAAATCCCCGGTCAAAATCTTGACCAAATACTTCCCTTCCATTGCCGTGCAACGACGGAGAGCGCCGATGAGAAACGGCAATTTCCCGAGCGGCCCTCGGGCGGCGTAAAGCTGATAGAACAGCTTTTCGACGTCGCTGATCCCAAGAGTCGATACCGAAGGCGCGGTTTCCCGCAGAATCTCGTAGGCGGATTCGCCGAGCTCACTATGTTTCAGATAGACTTGACCGAACTCGCCCTGGTCCATCTGTCGGACAGTGCAGAGCGCGTCGCGGATCACGGCCCAGCCCAATTGCATGACCTTGCGCTGGCTCGGCGCGAACGGATGCCCCGTGAGCCATGTGTTGACCGGGACGAGGCATGCGGCGTCCAATTTCTTCAGATATTCGGCCAGCAGCCGCACCTTCTCCAGTTTGCTCGTCGTAGAAGCGATCGCCGAACACAGGTTCGCGAAGGCATCGAAACTGTTTGAGGGACGAGCCGCGACCGCGCCGAAAGGCGCCGAGACAACGGGTCGATCCTCCAATTTGGTCTCGATTGGCCACGGCCCCTGAAGAATGGACCGATTGTCCGCAAGACCTCCAACCGGGACAGTGCTTGCATCCGCGTTCAGCGGCAGCGTCAATTGTTCCTCTTCGCTGAGGGCTTCCGCATCGTAGCCAAGCTCGCGCAGGGTTTGCGCGAAGTCCGCCGCGAATCCGTGCAGCGTATAAACTTTCGTGGGGCTCACCTTTCTGACCAACTCGATCAGTTCCGGAAAGTCCGCGTGATCGCTCAAGGGAAACGCGGCGTCCGTCTGGTAGCGGAATCGGCAGTTCGGTTCCACGGCCCAACCGGTCAGGATCGCGGTCCGCGCCGGGCCGAGATTTTGCAGGATCGACGCTCGCGAGACGCTGGGCGGGCACACCAGTACCTTGCGCTGGGCCGAAGTGCTGTCGTATTTCTCGTAGGCCGGGAATTTGTGCCCGAACTGTTCGTAGATCGCCGTGAGCTTGTGGACCTGGTTATGGAGCATGATGGGCAGTCCTGAGTGGGCCAGTCCGGCCATGAGTTCCTGGCATTTGCCCAGCGAATATCCGAGCAATACGGGCGTTTCATCATTATCAAGCGCCTCGCGGCAAAAACGAATCACTCCCTCCAGGACATCCGTGGTGGGCGGGAACCGGTACTGCCGGCGCCCGTACGTCGTCTCCATGATCAAAACGTCGGCGGATCGCGGTTCGCACGGTTCTGCGGACAGACCCGGACGCAGCTTGAAATCCCCGGTGTACAACAGCGACGATCCATCCGCTTCAATGAACGCCATCGCGCTCCCAAACACGTGTCCAGCCGGGAGCAAGGTCAGTCCATAGCTAGCCACCGCGCCGTCGAAACGCGCGGTTTGTCCAAAGGAGAGAACATGCTCCAGCCAGTCGCCCTTCAGCCGGGCGCGCATCAACTTGGCCGTAGGCGCGCTGAGAATGATTTCGCGGTGCCGGCCCACATGGTCCGAATGCGCATGGCTGACAAAAACCTTGTCCGTGCCAAGTTGAGGTTCGTGGGGGTCAAGCCACAAGCCCAACTTCGGCAAGTAAACGCCGCCCCGATGAAAGCGAATCGCGAACGCCGACATCGCATCGAACTTTAGGCGCATGCCGCCTCAAGTCAAACCAACGACGGAGAGTTTCTGCTTTGCAAGAAATTCGCTTTTGGCACTCTGGCGGCGATGGGTATCACAGCCCGCCAATTCGAACAGATGAAGCAACGCTTGAGCGGAGCCAAAGCCGTGGCCAGTCCAGTCTTGGCCAGCAGCTTGAAGACCCCGTGGGCAAACCACGAAATCATTTTGGGGGTTGATCCTTCGTTGCGTGGAACCGGCTATGGGATCATCCGCCTGGACAAACCGCACCCGCATGCGCTGGCCTTCGGCACGATCTCGTGCCCGGCGGCCTGGGAACCTTCGCGTTGTTTGGCCCGGATCGTCCAGGATTTGCGGGAGGTTTTGAACAAACATCATCCAACCATTTGCGTCATGGAAGGGCTGTTCTACGCGCAAAACTTGCAGACCGCCCTCGTGATGGGCCAAGCCCGCGGGGCCAGCTTGGCCGTGGTCGCGGAAGCGGGGGTAGCGATTTATGAAATGGCGCCTCGAAAAGTCAAACAAGCCGTCGTCGGATACGGCGCCGCCCAAAAGCTGGCCGTGGCCAAAATGGTCCAGCGGATGTTGCGCTTGCCGGAGCCACCCGCAGCGGACGCGGCGGATGCGCTCGCGCTCGCCTTGGCCCATGCGCAACAGTTCAGCCGATACACGCTGTCGCCCCCGAAAAGGATCTGAGAGCGAATCCATGGCCGCCACGATTCGACACCGTTTTGGGATCGCCGGGCGCCGATCCGGACCGGACCGGCGCAGGCGACGCGGCTCGACCGGTTCATGTCGCGTTCGCCCTCACCCTCTCCCTCCCAGATGATCACATTCTTGCATGGCAAGTTGGTCGAGGCGTTGCCCACGCAAATCACTGTGAATGTGAACGGCGTCGGCTACGAAGTCCTCATTCCGTTGTCGTCCTATGACAAACTCCCCTTGCCCGGCCAGGACGTGCGCGTCTTGACGCATCTGGCGGTGCGGGAAGACGCGCACGTTCTCTATGGTTTCATGACCGAGGAAGAAAGGGAGATGTTCCGCCTGCTGATCAACACGGTGAGCGGCATCGGCCCCAAGCTTGCGCTTAACGTGCTGAGTGGAATGAGCGTCACCGCGTTCCGAGGTGCGGTGGCGAACAGCGATGTCAAGGCGCTCTCACAGATCTCGGGTGTCGGGAAGAAAACGGCGGAACGCATCGTCGTCGAGTTGAAGGACAAGATTGGCGCCGCGGGCGCTTGGGAGGCGAGCAGCGCCAGGCGCGCGCTCGCGCCGGAGGATCAGAAAGTCAACGACGCGATTCTGGCGCTGATGGCGCTGGGCTACAAACAGATTGAAGCCCACGACGCGGTCCGAGCCGCTTTGAAATTGCTCGGCCCGCAGGCGGGGGTTGAGGATTTGGTTCGGACCAGTCTGAAAAAAGGAGCCTGATGCCGCGGCCGGCCGCCAAGTCTTCCGGTCTCGTCGTGCCGCACGGGGTCAAGTGGCACGGACGTCTTCTGGCCGGATTGACCTATGCGGTCATTCGCCTGACCGCCGCGACGCTCCGCTTCCGGCTGGATGACCAATCCGGCCTGACCGCAAGCGGGGCGAAAGGGCCGCTCATCTTCAGCACTTGGCATAACCGCTTGGCGCTCTCCTTGATTGTGTATCACAGATATTTCGTGCAGCGCGACCCGACCAGATGCCTGGCGGCCTTGGTGAGCGCGAGCAAAGATGGCGGACTGCTTGCGCGGATCCTCGAGCACTTCGGCGTGCAGCCCGTCCGAGGATCAAGCAGCCGGCGCGGTCCGCAGGCCTTGCTCGAACTCACCTCCTGGGCCGAGAGAGGCTACGATTTGGCGATCACTCCGGATGGCCCCCGTGGTCCGCGCTATGTCGTGCAGGACGGGATCATCGCGCTAGCTCAATTGACCGGCCTTCCCGTCGTGCCGGTCGCGTATCATCTCCACTGGAAAGTCTGTTTGAGAAGTTGGGATCGGTTTCAGATTCCTTTGCCGCTGGCGGTCTGCAGTGTCACTTTCGGCAGCCCGGTTCACGTGCCAAAGGAAATCTCAGAGGCGGAGCGTGAATCGTTCCGGGTCCGACTCGAGGGGGAAATGCGGAGGATCACGCTCGATTAACGAAACACGAGCCGATCGCAACTCGATGGCCGCAATCTTTTGTTGCAAATGCAACAAAAG